>SVPO01000048.1 GCA_015065795.1 Oscillospiraceae bacterium
CGAGGATTTCATCCTGCTGCTCGCCCGTCAGGACGAGATCGTTGACGGTGTTCTGGACACCGCCAAGGTCAAGGCTTTCCGCGCTCCTGCCGGTGTTCTGGTAGAGTGCTTCGCCACCACCCTGCACTACGCCCCCTGCCACACCGACGCTGCCAAGGGCTTCCGCGTAATGGTCGCTCTGCCCAAGGGCACCAACACCGACAAGCCTGCCATCACCAACAAGGCTGATGAGGACAAGCGTCTGTGGGCCTGCAACAAGTGGCTTCTCGCTCACCCCGAGTCCGGTGAGGCTTCTCAGGGCGCTTATGTCGGTCTGAGCGGCGAGAACATCGACATCGCTAACCTTATCTAATCTAACATTCTATAAAGGAGATTATACTAATGAAGAACATCCCTGATGTAAAGCTCGGCATTATTGCCGTATCCCGTGACTGCTTCCCCATCGAGCTGTCCGTTTCCCGTCGTCAGGCCATCGTCAAGGCTTACGGCGAGGGTCTCTATGAGTGCCCCGTTACCGTTGAGAACGAGAAGGACGCTCTGGCTGCTCTGGAAGATGTCAACAAGGCCGGCGTCAACGCTCTGGTCGTATTCCTCGGCAACTTCGGTCCCGAGACTCCCGAGACTCTCATCACCCAGAAGTTCAACGGTCCCGTCATGTACATTGCTGCCGCTGAGGGCGACGGCGACATGATCAACGGCCGCGGCGACGCTTACTGCGGTATGCTCAACTGCTCCTACAACCTGGGCATGCGTCACCTCAAGGCTTACATCCCCGAGTATCCCGTCGGCACCGCTTCCGAGTGCGCTGACATGATCCGTGAGTTCGTTCCCATCGCCCGCGGCATCATCGGCGTCAAGAACCTGAAGGTCATCACCTTCGGTCCCCGTCCCCAGGACTTCTTTGCCTGCAACGCTCCCATCAAGGGTCTGTATGAGCTGGGCATCGAGGTTGAGGAGAACTCCGAGCTGGATCTGCTCGTTTCCTACAAGGCTCACGCCGGTGACGCCAGAATCGCTGACATCTGCGCCGAGATGGCCGCTGAGATGGGCGAAGGCCGTTACTATCCCGAAATGCTGGAGAGAATGGCTCAGTTCGAGCTGACCCTCCTTGACTGGGCCGAGAATCACAAGGGCGCCCGCGAGTACGTTGTCTTTGCCGACAAGTGCTGGCCCGCATTCCCCGAGAGCTTCGGCTTCGAGCCCTGCTACGTCAACTCCCGTCTGGCTGCCAAGGGTATCCCCGTAGCCTGCGAGGTTGATATCTACGGTGCTGTCAGCGAGTACATCGGTGCCTGCGTTTCCAACGACGCTGTTACCCTGCTCGACATCAACAACTCCGTTCCTCAGTACATCTACGACGAGGATATCAAGGGCAAGTTCGACTACACCCTCACCGACACCTTCATGGGCTTCCACTGCGGCAACACTCCCAGCTGCAAGATGTGCGATGATTGCGCTGTCAAGTATCAGCTGATCCAGCACCGTCTGCTCGAGCCCGCCGGCAGCGATCCCGATTTCACCCGCGGCACCCTCGAGGGCGACATCGCTGCTTCCGACATCACCTTCTATCGCCTGCAGTGCGACAGCGACGGCAACCTCCGTTCCTACATCGCTCAGGGTGAGGTTCTGCCCGTCAAGACCCGTTCCTTCGGCGGCATCGGCATCTTCGCCATCCCCGAGATGGGCCGCTTCTATCGTCACGTTCTCGTTCAGAAGCGCTATCCGCATCACGGCGCTGTTGCCTTCGGCCACTACGGCAAGGCATTCTTCGAGATCTTCAAGTATCTCGGCGTTCAGGATATCGCCTACAATCAGCCCAAGGCTCTCCCCTATCCCACTGAGAATCCCTGGAACTGATTGCCTTAACGCAGCATAATTAATTCCAAGCTATAAAGCACGGGCGGCAGCTTAACGGCTGTCGCCCGTGTGATTTTTCCGGCAAACAAATACCGGTCATTCCACAGCAGACCTTATCTGCATCGGAATGACCGGTTTGGTGTTTTTTGTCTGTTTGTGTCACGATTCCCTGTTCCTGTGCATATCTATATATCAGTTACACTCATTCTTGAGCATCGGAGTGATATCATGGATATATTCAACATTCTTCTGGGAACATTTCGGGAGCTGTACTACATAATTCTGGGCGTATCCACCGGCGGCTCATTCCCCCGAAAGCTCACCGCATCGGAGGAAGCAGACTGTCTGCGGCGGCTGAGCGAAGGAGATGCTCAGGCTCGCGCCCAGCTCATCGAACACAACCTGCGTCTGGTTTCTCACATCACGAGGAAGTATTTTCTCAGCCAGACCGATTCGGAGGATATGCTCTCGGTGGGCACCATCGGGCTGATAAAAGCCGTGGACAGCTACAGTCCGGAAAAGTGCACCAAGTTTTCGTCCTTTGCCTCCCGATGCATCGAGAACGAGTGCCTGATGTATCTGCGCGCGGCAAAGAAAACTTCGCTGAACGTCTCCATATCCGCCCCTATCGACACCGACAAACACGGAAATGAGCTGACGCTGCTGGATATCATATCCTGCGAGGACACCATAGCCGACGACCTTGACACCAAGCTCAAGTGCCAGCAGCTCAGGGGACTGATCGCCCGACTGGATGATCCCCGAGAAGCAGAGATCATCTGGATGCGCTACGGTCTGGACGGCAAGGAGCCGCTCACCCAGAAGGAAATCGCCGCAAAGCTTGACATCTCGCGGTCGTACGTATCTCGCATCGAGAAGAAAGCGCTGGAACAGCTTCGTCAGATGCTGGGCTGATTGCCGGCAGCACCGTACACAGGAGGTGCGCTCTGGGTATCTTCTATCGCTTCGAATGTCAGGGCACGAAGTCTGTCGCCATCCTGACCGCTCTCAAGGGCGGCGCGGATGCTTTCAATCGAAGCTCTGATCTTATCTTCCTGAGGAACATGACCCCTGCACATGAAAATCTTTTCGTGCACGGTGGCATCCACCAGTTCATTGTCCTGAACAAGTTCTTCGTAGAGCTTTTCGCCGGGACGCAGACCGGTGATCTCCACCTTGACATCCACATCAGGCTTCAGTCCGGAAAGCTTGATAAGGTCCACAGCAAGGTCATAGATCCTCACCGGCTTGCCCATATCCAGCAGGAACACTTCACCGCCTTTGGCGATGGTTCCGGCAGTAAGCACCAGCGAAACCGCCTCGGGTATGGTCATGAAATAGCGGACAATGTCCTTGTGCGTGACCGTGACCGGACCGCCATCCGCAATCTGACGGCGGAAGATGGGCACTACGCTGCCGTTTGAGCCCAGAACATTGCCGAAGCGCACGGCAGCCATACGGCACCGCTCGCTGTTGAGGCTCTGCACCAGCAGCTCAGCCACACGCTTTGTTGCGCCCATGATGTTTGTGGGATTGACCGCCTTGTCCGTGGAGATGAGGATGCAGCGCGGTGTGCTGTGTTCCACTGCGGTCTCCAGCACGTTGAGCGTGCCGAGGACGTTGTTCTTGACCGCTTCCACCGGATTAAGCTCCATCATGGGAACGTGTTTGTGTGCCGCGGCGTGAAGCACCAGGTCGGGCCTGAACTGCGAGAACACCTGTTCAAGCTTCTGGCGGTCACGCACAGAGCCGACCACCAGCTCGTACTTGCCGGCGGCGTATTTATCCTTGAGTTCTTCGTTGATCTCAAACAGACCGTTTTCGTGAATATCGAAAATTACCAGTCTGCCGCAGCCGTTTTCCAGCACCTGTCGGCAGATCTCGCTGCCTATGGAGCCGGCACCGCCTGTGACCAGTACGGTCTTGTCCTGCAGCATGGCAAAAACGTCGCTCATGTCGGTCTTGATGGTGTCGCGGAAAAGCAGATCCTCGATCGACACGTCGCGCAGAGCGTACTTCTTTCCGGACATCAGCGCCTCCGCATCCACCGAATCACGGAAGATGCGCAGTCTCAGACCGGCATCACTGCACTTGCGGTATATGTCCGTCAGGTCTGATGAACCGATATTCGGCAAGGCAAGGACTGCTTCATTCGCCTTGTACTTTCTGGCAAGCTCGGGAATATCGTCCACGCTGCCGCCGATGGTAACGCCCGCAAGGCGGAAATTGCGCTTTGCAGCGTCGTTGTCAACAATGGCAACGGGATAGATGGTGCTGTCGGCGCTCTCCTGCATACGCTTGACCAGCATTGCGCCGGTAGTACCGGCACCGATGATGATGGCTCTTGAATTCTTACGCGCCGAACGCTCCGAGAGCATCCATTGCCTGAATCGCGGCAGCGTTCTCAGCATAACGGTCATTATCAGAATAAGGAAGCAATATATGACCGTTATGGAGCCCGAGATACGCATATCGGGATTGATGAGTCCGGCAAGGCCGGAATACTTGATCACGAGGAATACAAAGCCTGATACGCCGGCGCATATGACCTGCCTGAGCGTATCCGACAGCCCCCAGTATTCCCACATTCCGCTGTAGGAACCGACAAATGAGCCTGTTCCGCAGATGGTTACCACCGCAACCAGCAGGTAGAACCACATATTATCGAGATAACGCTGCTCTATCTTGCCTTCAAAGCGAAGCCAGATCGCCGCATACATAGTCAGCATACACAGCAGCGCGTCGCCGACAATATAGTAGAGCCGCTTTAATGTCTGTTTCATTATCTATTTCTCCAGTCAGCAGCACCCTGAAACGTTACTGTTCAGCATTGTCGCTGTTATCCTTCGCGCTGCTTCCGCCGCCCTCAACGACACCGTCGCTGGTGGCAACCTTGCCCACGGTCATAAAGAAGCACTTTACATCAAAGAAAAAGCCGATCCTGCGGCAGTATTCGCCGTCAAAACGTGCTTTATCCATATCGCAGAGCTCATCGCGTCCGTTGACCTGTGCCCATCCTGTGAGACCGGGACGAATGTCGTTGGCGCCGTATTTGTCGCGCTCCGCGATGAGCTCGGTCTGATTGGGCAGGGCGGGACGGGGGCCGACGATGGACATATGCCCAACCAGTATGTTGAACAGCTGGGGCAGCTCGTCCATGCTGGTTTTGCGCAGGAATTTGCCCACAGGAGTGATATGGCTGTCCGCGTTTGTCAGCAGGTGGGTGGGCATATTCTCCGGAGTATCAACATACATCGACCTGAATTTATACATCAGGAACAGCTTCTTTTTTCTGCCGACGCGTGTCTGCTTGAACAGCATCGGTCCCTTCGAGGACACGGCGACGGCTATTCCGGCTATCAGCATGACGGGCGACAGAATTATAATACCCAGCAGCGAAAGCACTATATCTATCAGACGTTTGAAAAATCTGTACAACTTTATCCTCTCCGATACAACTTTGAGGTGATTATTCCGTAATCTTCTTTTCTTCTTCCTTTTCGTTGTGACGTTTCTTCATGAGGTTGTAGATCAGCAGACCCACAAGGCTGCACACAAGCGCGGTACCAAAGATAATAATAGCCTTGGTGTACTGTCCGCTGATGATTGCATCTCCGCCCCATGTGGACGACAGCACGGAAGGAATTCTCGCGATGAGCGAAATCGCAAGGAAGGGCAGGAGCTTTATTCTGGTCAGACCCACGACATAGGTAAACAGATCCTTGGGTGTGCCGGGAATGAAGAAAATGTAAAACACAAGCCACTCGAGATTCTTTCCGTTTCTGAGGAACTTCAGTTCGTTGATACGGTCACGGCTGACAAACAGCTCCACGAATCGCATACCCAGCGTTTTGGTAAGCAGGAAGATGATGCTGGAGCCGATGGCAACACCCAGCAAGGACAGTCCCGTACCCTCGAT
This sequence comes from Oscillospiraceae bacterium, assembly GCA_015065795.1. Taxonomy (GTDB): domain Bacteria; phylum Bacillota; class Clostridia; order Oscillospirales; family Acutalibacteraceae; genus SIG598. Next base: position 5,777 of record SVPO01000048.1, read on the forward strand.
GGGACCAAATGCCAGTCCGCCTGCGATCTCAACCACCTCGCCGGGAATCAGGGCGATAAATACCTGGAAAATCTGAATTCCGATATAGATAAGTCTGGCTTTTATGGGGTTATCAGCAACCATGCTCTTGAACGCCTCAGCAGCATTTTCTCCGCCGAAGATCTTATCGATCAGTGGTTTGCCGATATACACGGTCACAAACGCCATAAGCGCAAAGAAGATGATGACCGAAATGATTCCGAAGGCGCGCTTGAGAGCAAGGTGCTTTCTTCTGCCGCCATCGGTATTCTCCGCAGCTGCGGCAATCTCCTGATTCTCTGCTGCATTGGTGATTTCTTTGCGTTCCATAAGAAACCTCACTGATATGTATATTTCGACATATTATACCACATCTGCTTGCCGTTATTCAATACCCAGAGCAACATATTGCGCAATATCTTGTACATTAATATTGTGTGTTTTCCCTCGCCTTGCAGCACTCAATTATGCCAAAAGACTTTCATTGACATCCTGCCGCCATGATGATAACATACGAATTGAAATACTGCACGGCAGGTGAACCCATGATATTCATTCTTGAAGACGACAACAGCATCCGCGACCTGTCCCTTTATGCGCTGAACGGATCCGGACTTGATGCCAGGGGATTCGAGAACCCTGCGGACTTCTGGGCGGCTCTTGAGCAGCAGATTCCCGACCTTCTGCTGCTTGACGTCATGCTTCCCGGAGAGGACGGCATCTCGATCCTCAGAAAGCTCCGCGCCCGCGATGACACGCGCGCCCTGCCCATAATCATGCTTACCGCGCGTTCGTCGGAATACGACAAGGTGGTCGGTCTTGACAACGGCGCCGACGATTACGTCACCAAGCCCTTCGGTATGCTGGAGCTTATTTCCCGGATCAAGGCTCTGCTGCGCCGCTCCGCCGCTCCTGCCGCAAAGCCCGAACAGCCCGGTATCTTCACCGTAGGCGATCTCTACGTCTCACAGCCGGGATATATCGTCCGTGCGGCGGGAGAGGACGTCACCCTCACCCTCAAGGAATTCGAACTGCTGTGTCTGCTCCTGCGCAACCGGGGCATCGTACTGAATCGAAGCCAGATCCTGAGCCACATATGGGGCTACGATTTCACCGGAGAGAGCCGGACCGTGGACGTTCACATCCGTACCCTGCGCACAAAGCTGGGACCGTGCGGAGCACTGATCGAAACCATACGCGGCATCGGCTACAAGATCGGCTGAGCTTTCTTCCTGCAGATTTTACACAGATTTAACATTGCATCACCACTTCCTTTAATAGAGGCAGGAGATAATCTGACAGAAGTCGAGAATAATACTGCAAAGGACGTGTTATTATGAATGATTTTGTTCTCAACGCTCTTAAGCTGTTGGGCGGACTTGCCATGTTCCTTTTCGGCATGACCGTCATGGGCAACGCTCTTGAAAAAAGAGCCGGCTCCCAGCTAAAGAACATCCTTGCCAACCTGACCTCCAGCCCTCTCAAGGGCTTCCTGCTCGGCATGGGTGTCACTGCGGTTATCCAGAGCAGCTCTGCCACCACCGTCATGGTCGTAGGCTTTGTCAACTCCGGCATCATGCAGCTGCACCACGCCATCGGCGTCATCATGGGCGCCAACGTAGGCACCTCGGTCACCTCATGGCTGCTCAGTCTCACCGGAATCGAGGGCGATGTATTGTGGGTTCAGCTGCTAAAGCCCACCTCCTTTACACCGGTACTCGCTTTTATCGGCGTTATTCTCTATATGTTCTGCAAGCGCCAGAAAACAAAGGATACCGGTCTTATTCTGCTGGGCTTTGCCGTGCTCATGTTCGGCATGGATTCCATGTCCGCTGCCGTTAAGCCCCTCGCAGGCAACGAAAGCTTCCAGCAGATTCTCATTCTGTTCTCCAACCCGCTGTTCGGCGTGCTTGCCGGTACGATCCTGACCGCTATCATCCAGTCCTCCTCTGCCTCGGTGGGTATTCTGCAGGCTCTTTCCATGACCGGCAGCATCACCTGCGCCGCTGCGGTTCCCATCATCATGGGGCAGAACATCGGTACCTGCATCAGCACCATACTCTCCTCCATCGGTGCCAACAAGAACGCCAAGCGCGCTTCCACGATTCACGTTGCTTTCAACATCATTGCTACTCTCATCCTGCTGCCCCTTTACTGCCTTGCCGATTATCTGATCGAACGCTTCGTCGGATTCTCTGTTGGCAGCATTGTGGTCGATCCGCTTATCATCGCTATCATTCACACCGTATTCAACCTCCTTGCCGTCGTGATCCTCATGCCCTTCAGCAAGCAGCTGGAAAAGCTCGCCTGCTTCCTTGTGCGTGACGGCAAAAAGGAAGAACACACCCAGCTGCTGGACAAGCGTCTGCTTGCCACGCCCTCCGTCGCTGTCGAACGCTGCCGCGAGGTAGCAGGAGTCATGGCTGAGATATCCGTCAACTCCCTGCTGAAGTCCCTTGACCTCATCACCAACTTCAGCCAGAAGGGAGCCGACGAGGTTCGCGACGATGAAAATCGAGTTGACCACTACGAGGACGAGCTGGGCACCTATCTTGTCAAGCTCAGCAGCCTGCGTATGTCCGAGGCGGACAGTGCCGAAGCCTCCAAGCTGCTGCACATCATCGGCGACTTTGAGCGCATCTCCGACCACGCCGTCAACATCGTTGAGTCCGCCGAGGAGATCCGTGACAAGAAGCTGGTGCTTTCCGCCGACGCTCAGCGCGAGCTGGCTGTCATGCTGGATGCCATCCGCGAGATACTCGACCTTGCTCTGCAGGCTTTCTCCGGCAGAGACTACAACAAGGTCTTTATGATCGAGCCGCTGGAGGAGGTCATCGACCACCTGCGCGACTCCCTCAAGCGCCGCCACATCACCCGTCTGCAGCGCAACGACTGCACCATCGAGATGGGCTTTGTGCTCTCCGACCTGCTCATCAACCTTGAGCGTGTCGCCGACCACTGCTCCAACGTGGGCTGCTGCATGATCGAAATGACCCACGAAAGCCTTGACGTGCACGAATACCTGACCAAGCTCAAGGCTCAGCCCAACAGCGAATTCACCACCGGCTACGAATACTACAGAACCAAGTATTCTCTCGCCTGATTTGCAAAGGAGGCCTGACCGTGACAGGAAAGAGCTTCCGGCGGATATTTCTTTCATCCGTCATTACCCTGATGATCACATTCATCATTGTTGTGGGTGTAAGTCAGCACTATTTTGTTTCCACGCTGACCGATGATATCAGTGTGGAAGCACAGTACGCCGCCCATGGCATCAATCTTTCGGGGATCCAATATCTTGAGGGGCTTGATTCATCCCACCGAATCACCCTCATCGGCAGAGACGGTTCGGTGCTGTTCGACAACCAGTACGACCACGACGGACTGGCAAGCCACGCTGACCGCAGCGAATTTCTCGATGCCCTTGAGCACGGCTCAGGCAGCGCATCGCGATATTCCTTCACCGCCGCGCGGCAGTATCTCTATCACGCCGTGCGGCTCGACGACGGAAACGTAATACGCGTTTCCGCAGCTTACCGTTCCCCCATCTCCCTTGCGGTAAGCCTGCTGATTCCCCTTGCAGCAGCTCTGCTGCTGATGGCGCTGCTTTCCTACAGGCTTTCCCGTCAGCTTTCGCGCAGCATACGCAGGCAGGCGGAAGCCATCGACCTTGACGACCCCGATAACACCATCAACTGCCCCGAAATGTCACCGCTGCTGGAAAAGATCCATCGGCTCAACAGCTTTATCCGTGAGCACATTTCTCAGCTGAGCCGCAAGCAGGAGCAGTTCGCGGTCATCACTGAGAACATGAGCGAGGGCTTTATCGTCGTCAACAGGAGCAGAGAGATTCTTTCCTACAACTCAAGCGCCATCCGTATCCTCGGTTCGGGACTGTCAGCGGGCCATCCCACCATCGATTCCCTTGAGGGCTGCGAGCCTCTGGATTCCGCTCTCGCAGCAGCACTGGAGGGCAGTCACCACGAGCAGACCCTTGATATGGACGGCGCGACCTACCGCATCATCGCCAATCCCGTTTATCACAATTCCGATATCACCGGTGTGGTGATCGTAATCCTTGACGTGACCGAGAAGGAAAATCTTGAGCAGATGCGCAAGGAGTTCACCTCCAACGTATCCCACGAGCTCAGGACTCCCCTCACCGCCATACGCGGTGCATCGGAAATGCTCTCCGGCGGCCTTGTCCGTCCCGAGGACACCGCTCGTTTCATCGACACCATCCACAGCGAAAGTGGTCGGCTCATGGCGCTGATAGACGATATCCTGCGCCTGTCCCAGCTGGACGAGGAGGGTATTCTGCCGGAAAAGACCGAGATCGATCTGTACGCCCTGTCACAGTCGGTGGCTGAGCGGCTTTCGGTTGCCGCGGCTCGGCAGAACGTGACGGTGGAAGTAACCGGCAGCCGTACGATCATCCTCGGCGTCCCCACAATGATCGAGGAGCTGGTCTATAACCTTTGTGACAACGCGATCAAGTACAACCAGCCCGAAGGCAGCGTGAACATTCGCGTCGGCACACTCGATGGACGATCCGCGGTCACAGTGTCCGACACCGGCATCGGCATCGGCAAAGAGCATATGGGCCGCATCTTCGAGCGATTCTATCGCGTTGACAAAAGCCGCAGCCGTGCGCTGGGAGGCACCGGTCTCGGTCTTTCCATCGTCAAGCACGCCGCCGTCCGCCACAACGCTGATATCCGCGTGGAAAGCGAGGAAGGCAAAGGAACCACCATGACCATTCTTTTCTGAACCGGCAATACATCATCCATCAGCCCCCGACCGACTGAGCTGAGCTGTTCGCAGTTGGTCAGGGGCTTTTTCTGCCCGAAACACCGGTATGTTCTCAATATGTTAATACGTTATTCATCTGAATTCCTTTTCAATACCGTTTTTATGGTGTATAATGGCATTGCAGCAAAAAACGGAGGCGATACAGATGATTTCCAAGACTAAGATGCGTGCAGTGTACGCCTGCGCGTTTCTCATTTTGCTTGCGATCGAAATCTTAATCGCTTTGTATGTAAAGGATCGTTTCATTCGTCCCTACGGAGGGGACGTTCTGGTCGCTATCCTTATCTGCTGTCTTGTGCGCATATTCCTCATTGACCGCTGCAGGCTGCTTCCGCTCTGGGTGTTTCTTTTCTCTGCGGCAGTGGAGATCGCTCAGTTCGCCGATCCTGCCCGATTGCTGGGTCTGGAGCATATTGCTCTTTTCCGCATTGCTCTGGGCAATACATTCTCCTTTGCCGACCTGCTGTGCTATGCAGCAGGATGTCTGTTTTTCTGGCTTGCCGAGCGGCTTTTGCTTCGTCAGTGCGCTGATCGTTCTGCCTCGGCACGACAGTAGACCGCCGTTTTTTCAACGCAAATTTCACCGGGAGATACTACACCAATGTACAGATCAAAAGAAACCGGATGGCTCAAACATTATGAATTCATCCTGCTTGACGCCGTATGGATCGTTCTTTCATATATATTTGCCACCTATGTTCAGCCGGGCAGCTTTGCGCTTCTTCACGAGGAGCTTTATCGCACGCTGCTTGTTCTTTATCCGTTGACGCACATATTTCTTGTGACCTTCTACGGGGCGTACAACGATGTGCTCAGGCGCGGATACATGGTGGAGCTGAAAGCCGCCCTGGGGCACAACACGCTGATATTCCTCATCGTCATCATGTATATGTTCCTCAGCAGAAATTCGGACAGCTACTCGCGAATGGTGGTGTGTCTGACTCTTGCAGTCTCGTCGATGCTGACGTACATATCCCGCGTGGTGCTGAAGAAAGTCATTGTGTATCGCAGAAAAAAGCACCCTCGCACGAACACACATATCTTTCTCCTCACTGACAGCGCTCTTGCCGAATCCACCGTTGCTGCCATGCTGTCCGCAAGCGAACCGGCAGTGATCACCGGCGTGATACTCTGTGACAGCGACGAGGCATCACCCGGTACGCAGGATATCCCGATAGTGGCAAACAGTTCAACATGGAAGGATTTCCTTGTGGCGAACGTGGTGGACGAGGTGATCATTCACGTCAGTGACGCCGCCAAGGCAAGCGAATATATCACGTTCGTCAACTCAATCGGCGCGACGGCTCATCTGGTTCTGGAAACCGACTCCATCGACGCTCCCGTCAAGCAGGTACAGGAAATCAACGGCTACACCGTGGTATCTGCCAGCCTCAATTCCGCATCCCCGCGCCAGCGCATCGTCAAGAGACTTATCGACATCTTCTTCGGTCTCATCGGCGCGGCGGCTGTCATCATCCTCACCGTGATTATCGGCCCGCTGATTTTCCTCGAGGATCGCGGTCCCATATTCTTCACCCAGAAGCGCGTGGGCCGCAACGGGCGCGTTTTCCGCATTATCAAATTCCGCACTATGCGCACCGATGCCGAGGAACTCAAACATGAGCTGGAGCAGCAGAACGAAATGTCCGGAAACATATTCAAGATCAAAAACGATCACCGGATCACGCGCATAGGACGTTTTCTGCGGCGCACCAGTATCGACGAGCTGCCTCAGGCTTTCAACATACTGATGGGAACCATGAGCGTTGTGGGCACACGTCCGCCAACGCTGGAGGAATTCCGCAAATATGAGCCGCAGCACAAGGTCCGCCTTGCCATCACCCCCGGACTGACCGGGTTCTGGCAGGTCAACGGCAGAAGCAAGATCACCGACTTTGACGAGATCGTCCGCCTTGACGAGCAGTACATACGCCGGTGGAGCGTCGCACTGGATATCAGGATCATTCTCAAAACCTTTGTCGTCGTGCTCAGAGGCGACGGCGCAGAATAATCCGCACACAGCATAATCCCCCTGACACACCGTTCAGCGTGTCAGGGGGATCGATTTGTTTTTCGATATTATCAGCCGTTGTAGCTCAGACCATAGCCCAGATCAAAGAGATAGTCAGGAGCATCGGAGTCGATGTCGCTGTTCTTTGCGTACCACGGCATGGGCAGTCTGCCGGAGAAATCCTGCTCGCCGCACAGCACCTCAGCCGCAGCACCTGCCTCGTTGCCGGGCAGATAGCACTGGACGACAGCGTCCCAGTTACCAATCTGATCGGAGATGAGCACATTGCGTCCTGCGACGATCAGGGCGACGGTAGGCTTGCCGCTGTCCTTTGCCAGCCTGATCAGCCCGGAATTATCCTCAAGGGCGTTGTTTCCGGTAACGGAGATATCGTCCGAGTCGCCGTACCACTCGGCGTAAGGCTCCTCGCCCAGACCGATGAGCACCACGTCGGCTTCGTCAATGCGGCTCTCGTCGGTGATAAGCTCGATAATGCCTGCCTCGTGGTATTCTCTGAGACCGTCGAGGATGGTCGTGCCGGGGAGGTAATTATCGGTGTTCTTGTCGGTATCGCCGCACCACGAGCCCGTCCAGCCGCCGCACAGCACGCCCACATCGTCAAGCGCCTGACCCAGAGCCAGCACCTTTGTACCCTGCTTAAATGGCAGGACGTCGTCTTCGTTCTTGAGCAGAACCATAGACTTTTTCACCAGCTCCTGCGCAAGCTCACGGTAGCCATCGCTGCCGATTCTGGTAACCTCGACGGCATCGTTATCGAGATATGGATCCGCCATGACGCCCATCCCGATCTTGACGCGGATGATGCGGGTCACGGCATCGTCAATGCGTTCCATGGATATCTCACCGCTGCTGACCGCGTCCACGATGATGCCGATGACTTCACCGTAGTTATAGGGCTGCATGAGCATATCAACGCCTGCGTTGATGGCTAAAATGACATTCTCCCTGAGAGAATCACCCGAAAGCTCGTTGACCGACTCCCAGTCGGAGATAACAAAGCCATCAAATCCCAGCTCACCCTTGAGCAGGTCGGTAAGCAGCTCCTTGTTTTCGTGCATCCTCACACCGTTGACCGAACCGTGAGATGGCATGATGACTTTTACGCCCGATTCAATAAGAGCTTCGTAGGGCGGAAGCAGATTGGCTCTGAGGTAATCCATGTTCACTTGCGAGTCGCCTCGGTCGAGGGGAGTTCCGTTACTGGCGTAGGCGGTACCGTATTCGGTGCTGCCGTCTCCGATGAAGTGCTTGGCGCAGGGCATGACTCCCTCCTCAAGGAGACCCTCGGCAAAGGATCTGCCCAGAGATGTGACGATGGCGGTATCACTGGAATAGCACTCATAGGTACGACCCCACCTGGGATCCTCACTGATTGCGACACAGGGCGCGAAGTTCAGCAGAATGCCACTGAGCTTCATTTCGTTGGCAACCGCCTGTCCCATCTGACGGGTAAGCTCGGGATCATTGGCGGCACCGATACCGATATTGTGCGGAAACACAACCGCACCGCTCATCTTGCCAACACCATGGACGGCATCGATGCCATAGATTATGGGAACACCGGAGCTGCCGATCACATATTTCTGATAAGTGTCGATCATATCGCTCCAGACACTTGCCGACCAGCTGCTGTTGCTGAAATCTCCGCCGCCGCTAAGCACCGAGCCAACCGGATATTTACTGATACCCGAGAAATTGATTGCATCGTACTGTGCCTGCACCATCTGAGCGGCTTTCTGTTCAAGAGTGAGGGATGCAACGATCTGCTCTGCCTGCGAGACATCGGTGGTCTGAACAGCCGGATAGGTCTTCTCCGTGCTGCCGCAGCCATACAGCGCCGACAGCACCAGCACCGCAGCCAGGATCATCGCGGTGATTCTTCTGAAGCTTTTCATTGGTCAGTCCTCCTTTTCGTGATCAGATATCAAATGTCATTCCTGTGGATATATAATGCAGACGATCGCCCATCACGGACGAAAGCACGCTATACTGCTCTGTGCCGGTGCAATGGCAGGTGTAATACTCTGTGGGATATTCTCCCAGCAGGCGCGCGCAGTGCAGGAGCTGTTCCCTGCCCTCCCCATCGGCTGACAGCTTCATAAAGTGAAAGCCGCCAATCATCACATCCGGACGGAAGCGTTCCATTATGTTAAGTATGCCCTTGTGGGAGCAGCCGCTGAAAAGCACGCGCCTGCCGTTATGCTCCATCAGCATATACTGCTCGTGGCGGAAGTCGTCGGGCATCGTGACTCCCTCCTCCACCTTGCTCAGACCGCCGCTGAAGGAGGGATGCGCGCACTCCGCTGTCCCCCACGGTATCAGACGCACACCGCCCACATTCAGCTCGTCATCGCCGATATACACCAGCCGCCCGCTGTCAGAAAGACGTTTATCCAGTCCGATATACTTTTCCGAATAATAATCTCCGAAAGCGTATCGGCTCAGGTACACCTTTGCTTTTTCGTTCAGCTCGAGAAAGCGGCTGATGCCTCCACCGTGGTCGTAGTGGCCATGAGACAGCACCGCCATGTCCACCTCGTCAAGAGCTGCGCCCAGCTTTCGGGCATTTTCCGCAAAGAGGTCAGTCTGTCCGGTGTCGAACAGTATCCTGCTGCTGTCTGCGTCCACAAACAGGCTCAGCCCGTGTTCACAGCCGCAGTCATCTGCGCAGGAGGTATTCTCCGCAAGCACTGTGATCTTCACGAAATCACTCCCTGTCAATCAGAAATATACTCTGATTTGATAATACACTCCGCACGCACCTCAGTCAACAGATTTAACCCTGCAAAAACGTCATTCCGCAGAGCAAACTGAGCAATTTCAAAAAAATCAAAAAAAATCGAAATTGCTATTGACAAATGCATCCCGAGATATTATAATAACGAAGCCGTCGAAAAAAGCGGCTAAAAAATGGCCCAGTAGTTCAGTTGGTTAGAACGCCAGCCTGTCACGCTGGAGGTCGACGGTTCGAGCCCGTTCTGGGTCGCCATATGCTGATATAGCTCAGTCGGTAGAGCGCATCCTTGGTAAGGATGAGGTCCCCGGTTCAAATCCGGGTATCAGCTCCACAAACACCTGAAACTTCGGTTTCGGGTGTTTTTTGTTTGGTTTTGGAGTGGATTTCATAGAAATGTCAGACCGCATCCTTTTTGCAGTTTTTGGTGAAAGGATGGACTTGATTTGAAGCAAAAAATAACATTTCGTGAACAGTTTGAATCATCTTTTGAAGAGGTCTATTCATCTTTTATCATCTCTCAAACATCTAAAGGCGTTTCGCAGGCAACTATTAAGAATTATCACTCACATCTGAAAGGAATTTCACGGCATCTCGACATTTCCGCTCCATTTGATTCTCTGACCAAGAGAGACCTTGAAGCAATAGCAAAATCCGTATATAGCGTTTTCTTCTCGACTGCGTAGCCTTTGCTGGCTAAATACGCCTCCAGCTCGCTCCGCCGGACATAGCGATCTCTTCCGGTGTTTGCTTGGAGATAGTCTTTTAGCAGAAGCAGACGAACACCGATAACTGATTTGCCGTGGTTCATGGTTTCACCTCCGTGGTGATGTTAGTATAGCATAACGATAGTAAATAAAAAAGGGATAATTCTAATAAATTTCCCCGCCGCAGAGCAGCGGGGTATTTAGCCCGAACTCCACACTGCTCATAACAAGGATAACTGTTCGTATTCGTCTACTTTATGAATTTGCTTGTATTCATTTTCCCTACCCTGATTTTTGACATACTTTGCTATCTTCTCTTCACTGCCGTGCTTACTCACTGTGTTAACGAAGTATCCGTCCGTCCATAGTTCCCCTCCCCACAGCTGCTTCTTCACTTCAGGATTTGAAATGAATATTTGCTTTGCAGTTATACTCTTTATTATCGTTATTATTTTGGTCGGGCTGTACTTGGGAACTGACTGTATCAGAAAATGGACATGATCTTTGTCTGTTCCTATCTCCAGAAAATATATTTCATACCTCTCGCTTATTTCCTTGCATGTTTCCACTAATGTCTTCGTTACTGCATCACTGAATATCGCTCGTCTGTATTTTGCTGGACATACAATATGATACAGTAACACTGTCACATTATGCGACTTGTGTATGTATTCACTCATTTTCTCACTTGCCTTTGAGTTTTCTTTCTATTTTACATATCACTCGTTTTTTTAGCAAGTTTTCTCGCCGCAGAGCGGCGGGGAATTAGACCCAAAGAGATTAAATTAGCAACAAAATTAACTCAATTTTTCTGCGATTAGCAGAAGAGGCATTTTGATTAGCAAAAAATCCGCTTTTTTGCTAATCGATTAGCAGGCTAATTTTGTTGTCTAATACAAGTTCGATTTTCATCGTCGTTTCATTATTACATCTACTCAAAGGATATGGATATAAATATTTTAAAATGCAAAAAGCCCGAAAACCTTGTAAGATCAAGGCTTTCGGGCGTCAGCTTGTCGAAAAAGGTCGCCATTGCGCGGCCTTTTGTGGTATAATAGAGTCACACCAAAGCGACAGGAGAAATAAAGATGCTGAGAAAGAATCAGGGAACCCGCGAACAGATGGAATTCTTCAGTCTGGAGGACATGGTGCCGGAAAATCATTTGCTCAGGCAGATAGACGCGGCCATCGATTTTAACAGGATATATGAATTCGTGGAGGATCTGTACTGCGAAGATAATGGCCGACCGAGCATAGATCCCGTTGTACTGTTCAAAATCGTTCTGATTCAGCACATATACGGAATACCTTCTCTGCGTCGTACTCTGGAAGAGGTGAACATGAATCTGGCATACCGCTGGTTCATCGGATATCCGCTGAGTGCAACAATTCCGCATTTCTCCACTGTGAGCTACAATTTCAAACACCGCTTCAATACTGCAACGGTGGAATATGTGTTCCGCTGGGTATTGAAAGCTGCGGCGAATGAAGGCTACCTTGACAC
>SVPO01000049.1 GCA_015065795.1 Oscillospiraceae bacterium
ACCATCACCGAGAGCGATGCCGCCACCGGGCGCTGGGCGTGGAAGGTGCCCCATGGCGACGGTTTTGAGTACGTCGAGGTAAAGGGCGACATCCGTCTCAGCGACGTGGACTTCGGCTACACCGAGGAAAAACAGGTGCTCCACGACGTGAGCCTCTATGCCAGACCCGGCCAGAAGATCGCCTTTGTGGGCTCCACCGGCGCGGGCAAAACCACCATTACCAACCTCATCAATCGCTTCTACGACATCAGCGACGGCTCCATCACCTACGACGGCATTGAGCTGCGCCGCATAAAGAAAGCCGAGCTGCGCCGCTCACTGGGCATGGTGCTGCAGGATACCCACCTGTTCACCGGCACGGTCATGGACAACATCCGCTACGGCCGCCTCACCGCCACCGACGAGGAGTGCATACAGGCGGCAAAGACCGCCAATGCCCACTATTTCATCTCCCACCTGCCTCAGGGCTACGACACCATGCTTACCTCCGACGGAGCCAATCTCTCCCAGGGTCAGCGCCAGCTCATCTCCATCGCCCGAGCGGCGGTGTCCGATCCCCCGGTGCTTATTCTGGACGAGGCGACCAGCTCCATCGACACCCGTACCGAGAAGCTCATCGAGCAGGGCATGGATAAGCTCATGGAGGGCAGAACGGTGTTCGTCATCGCCCACCGCCTGTCCACCGTGCGCAATTCCAACGCCATCATGGTGCTGGAAAACGGCCGCATAATCGAGCGCGGCGACCACGACGATCTGCTGCAGCTGCGCGGAAAATACTATCAGCTGTACACCGGAATGTTCGAATTGAGCTGATTTATTTCCCTAATTCACACTATTGACAGCGAAAGTACTTGAAGCGTTCACAATTTCGCTGTATAATACAGGATAGGATAATGGGTTTGGAGTATCCTTACCCGGTGTAATCCTCCAGCAGGGCGAGGAGCGAAGCCTCGTCCGGCAGGGAAAAGCCCTTTGCCAGCTGCCGGCGATCCTCCTCGGGAAGATCGCTCACACGCAGCCCCTCCACATATCCGGCACTGCCGCCGGAAAGGGGACGGATGCATATACGGTCGCCGTCGCTGCGCACCAGATACCCCTCTGCGGGTGCGGACGCAGCGGCGGAGCTTTGGATCTCATGGGCGGAGTCGCTCCGCGAGTGAATGTAGCCGTACAGGGACAGCGCGAACAGTCCGGCAGAGAACAGCAGAAATAATCTTCGTATCAGCTTCATAACACAACCTCCCGCAGGCAATGATAACTACAGCATTGACCGACAGACGGGCGGTTATTCAGCGCAGACCGCACTGGTGCTTTCCGCGCGGAGCTGACAGGCGTGCCTGAAGGATAACGGCGCGCAGATAATCGTTCTTATATAAGGAGGCGGAATGCTTGAATAACGGAACTTCCTCCGGCGGCTCTTTCTTTGAGCAGCTGTGGAGCAGCGTGAAAGAGTATGGCAGCAAGGCATGGCTGTGGATAAAATATCTGCTGTGCCGTCTGGGCGCAACGGTGCTTCTGTACACCGGCAGCTACAAGGCGGAAAAGCAGAGGGCGAAACAGAGCCGCAGAGCTCCCGGCACAGGTGTGCCCGGACGCCGTGACTCTGCCACCGACAGCCGCTACAATGATGTGGACTATGCCCCGGCGAAAAAGACTCCCACATGGTGGCGCGTGGTCAAGGGCGCGGGCAGCGTTCTGCTCCGCGGTGTCGCCACACTGCTGCTGGTGTGTATCATCACCGGCTGCATCGTGGGCGCCACGTCCATGATCTACATCCTGATGTTCCTCGACAAGGACATCGACTTCGATCTCAACGAGCTCAAGCTGTCCCTCACATCTACTATTTATGTGCAGAACGATGAGGGCAACTATTACGAATACCAGAAGCTCCACGGCACCGAAAACCGTGAGTGGCTCAACCTCGACCAGATGCGCAGCGCCGATTACGAGGGCGAGTACAGCTACATCGCCGACGCCATGGTCGCCATCGAGGATCACCGCTTCTTTGAGCACTCCGGTGTTGACTGGAGAAGAACGGTCAGCTGCTTTGCTTCCTACTTCCTCCACAGCGGTGGGGATGCACAGGGCGGTTCCACCATCACCCAGCAGCTCATCAAGAACCTGACCGGTGAAAACGAGGTCAGTATCGACCGTAAGCTTAAGGAAATCTTCCGTGCCCTTGAGCTGGAAAAGGATCACACCAAGGATATGATCCTTGAGGCGTACCTCAACGTCATCGCGCTGGGCAACGGCTGCAACGGCGTGCACGCCGCCGCCGAGACCTACTTCGGCAAGGAGGTCAAGGATCTCACCCTTGCCGAATGTGCCGCCATCGTCGGCATCACCAAGAACCCCGTAAAGTACAACCCCCTGCGCCGTCCGGAAAACAACAAGACCCGTCAGGAGTGGGTGCTCCACGAGATGCTTGAGTATGAATTCATCACTCAGGAGCAGTACGATCAGGCTATGGCAGAGGAGCTGGTGTTCAACGAGAACGCAGTGTACAATGCCGAAAACAAGACCTACAACAACTGGTACATCGACCAGATGATCTATGACCTGCGCGAGGATCTGGTGAACATCGCCGGCTACTCCGAGGTCGAAGCACGTCAGGCAGTCTACAACGGCGGTCTCCAGATCTATTCCTGCATGGATCTCGATCTGCAGACCGGTGCAGAAGCCATCTTTGCCGATAACTCCAACTTCGCAAAATTCCCCGGTCAGACCCAGCCCCAGTGCGCCATCGCTGTGATGGACTACAAGGGTGCGGTCAAGTGCATCGTGGGCGGCAGAGGAACCAAGGATCGTGACCTTGACTTCAGCATGGCTTCCCAGGCACGCCGTCAGCCCGGTTCCAGCATCAAGCCGCTGGCTTCCTACGGTCCGGCGGTCGCCACCGGTATTCTGGAGTATTCCACTCCCATCACTGACCAGCCCATCACCATTCAGGACGGCGGCAAGACTCGTCAGTGGCCCAAGAACTCCGGCAGCTATCACGGCAACATCACCGCCATCAGAGGTCTTTCGGCGTCCTCCAACTGCTGCGCTGTGCGTATCGCACGCGTGCTCAGTCCCACTGCGGTGTTCAACTGGCTGTCCAACCGCTTCCACCTCGATCTGGTGGAGCACGGCGAACAGAACGACGTCAACCTGTCCGCATCTCTGGGTGGTCTGACCAACGGCGTTACCGTTCTTGACATGACTGCGGCATACGCGGTGTTCGGCAACGGCGGTGTCTACCACAAGCCCTACACCTACAGCAAGGTGCTGGATGCCTCCGGTGACGTGCTTATCTCCCACGGCCCCGAGGATGGCGAGCGTGTCATGAGCAATGACGCCGCCACCATCATGAACTATATGCTCCGCGGACCCATCACCCATCCCAACGGCACCGCAAAGAGCGCCAAGATCAGCGGCTTTGCCACCATCGGCAAGACCGGTACCACCAGTAACGACTACGACCGTTACTTCGGCGGCGGCACGGCGCACTATATTTCCTGCTGCTGGTTCGGCTATGAGGTACAGAAGGAGCTTGTTCTCAAGAGCCCCAACCATGCCCTTGAAGCGTGGAAGAAGGTCATGAGACTGGCGCATGAGGGCCTGCCGTCCAAGAACTTTGAAAACATGAGCGGCAACGTAGTGGCTCGTGCCTATTGCACCGTTTCCGGCGGCTTTGCCGGTGCCGGCTGTACCAGCACTTCCACCGGCTATTACGCCCGCAGCAGCAGTCTGCCCGTGTGTCCCCTCCACTCCGGAGGTACCAGTACGGCGGCATTTACCAGGTTCCTTGAGAATGCCAACTGGGCGGAGGAGGCAACCTCCGATCTGACATCGGAGACCGAGGCTACCACCACCACGGCGGAGCCCACCGAGACCACCACCACTCCGGCTCTCATCATCACCACCGAGCCGCCCACCACAACGACAACGACCACCACGACCACTACCACCACGACTCAGTTCGTGCCCGATCCGCCAACCACTACGAGTAGCACCGGCTTCTCTCAGCCCGACTTCATTATCACCACGGCTGATGACAGCGCGGTTGGCTAAAAGAAATTTTGCCATGAGCGAATACAGATCCTTTATCAACAACTTTGATCCCCGCGGCCGGACGGAATCCGATTCCTCCGGCTGCGGATCCATCGACGGCGAATACACTCCCCGTGCCCATCGGCGCAGTGCGTCCGAAAGCGGCGAGAGCAGCTTTCGCCGTCCCCTCGAAAATGAACTGATCGAATCATCGCCGTCCCCCGCACAGGAGGGCGGCGACGATGATTTTGACGTGTTTAATTTCGAAATGGCACGCCGGCGCAAGCAGGAAAGAGAGGATCGCCTCAACGCCGCCATCGAGCGTCAGGAGGCGCCGCGCAGGGTAGTGGACCGCATCGCGTCGGAGGAGCATCCGCGCAGCCGTCCGGTCCGTCAGCAGCCGCCGCATGACGACGGCGCGTCCCGTCGGGCAGCAGGCTTTGCCGGGCGACTGGCATCATATGCCCAGCCGCTTTTCTCCACTCCTTCCGAGAGCCGCGCGCAGGTGAATACCGGCAGGCGCAGACCGACCGCCACCCCGTCATCCCGAAGCGGTTCGTCGGCAGCACGCGGTGCATCCGGATCCTCCGGCAGCAAAAACTCCGGCAGAAAGGTCCGTAAGGATTCCGGCGGCTTCGGCAAGCTGCCCACAGCAGCCAAGGCGGCTATTATCGTCGGATGCGTGATTCTGGTGTTCGTGATCATCTACCACGTAGCGCTGGGAATACTCCTTGCCGATGTAAAATCCCTCGACCTGAGCAGCCGCGGCGACGATCCTGTCTCCGAAGTGGCAACGGTCGAACTGATGTCCGGTTCGGGCGTGACCAACATCCTGCTGCTGGGCATCGACGATGACGGCAGCAGCGGTTCCCGTTCGGACACCATAATGATCGCCAGCGTGGACAGCCGCGGCGGCAATATCCGTCTGTGCTCCATCCTGCGCGACTGCTATGTGGAGATCCCCGGTCGCCGCGCCAACCGCATCAATTCCGCCTACGCCCACGGCGGCGTGCAGCTGGCAGTGGAGACGGTGGAGAATAATTTCCGCGTGAAGATCGACCATTGCGTCACCATTGACATGGCGGCGCTGGTGGACGTCGTGGACGCCATCGGCGGCGTGGAGATCGAGCTGACCTCCGCCGAAGCCAATCAGGTCAACCTTCACTCCCACTGCGGACTGACGACATCCGCCGGCAAGCAGCTGCTCAACGGCAAGCAGGCGGTGACCTATGCTCAGATCCGAAAGATCGACAGCGACTTCAAGCGCACCCAGCGTCAGCGCATACTCATCGGTGCCATAATCGAAAAGGTGCGTGGACTTGGTCTGGGTGAGCTGCTGAATCTGGTTAAAGCGGTGGCACCCAACATCGCCACCGATATGAGCAACGCCGAGATCGGCTCCCTGGCGCTGAAGGCTCTGCCTGCGCTGAGCGGAGAGATGGAGCAGATGACCATCCCTGCGGAGGGCAAATACAGCAGCGTCACAATCAACGGCATGGCGGTGCTGGATCTCGATCTCAAAGCAAACGCAACGCTGCTGCAGGAGTTTCTCTACGGAGAGTAACGGCAGTCCAGCGCGCCAATATCAATCGTAAAACCGCAGCCGGACGACTGGCGCAGAAGCATTTCCGCGTCGGTCGTCGTTGTTTATCCGCACCATACATTTGCCGTGATATTCATATAATATCATGCTTATTCATGAATATTCAGGAGGAAATTCCATGAAAATCGTAATTACCGACCGCGACACAGTCACCTCGGGCGACCTTTCGCTGGACAGCCTTGAGCGCTTCGGCGAGGTGGTGTCCTACGGTCTGACCGCACCCGAGCAGCTCATCGAGCGCATCGCCGACGCCGACGCGGTGCTGTGCAACAAGACACAGATAACCGCAGAGGTCATGGATGCCTGCCCCAAGCTGAGATACGTCGGACTTTTTGCCACCGGCTACAACAACATCGACGTTGTCCACGCCGCTAAGAAGGGCATCACCGTCTGCAACGCGGGCGAATATTCCTCCGACGCCGTGGCTCAGCTGACCTTCGCCATGCTGCTGGAGCTGTGCACCAGCCTTTCCAGATATTCTGCCTACACCGCTTCGGGCGGATGGGTGACCAGCCCGGTGTTCTCGGCGTTCATCCATCCCCAGAGAGAGATTGCCGGCATGACCCTCGGCATCGTGGGCTGCGGAAGCATCGGCAGACGCGTGGCGCGCGTCGCCGCCGCCTTCGGCATGAAGGTGCTGGTGTACACCCGTACTCCGGAAAAGTGTCCTGATATGGAGTGTGTATCCTTTGACGAGCTGCTCAGCCGCTCCGACGCGGTGACGGTGCACTGCCCTCTCACCGACGCCACCGCAGGTATGTTCAACGCCGAAGCCTTCGGCAAAATGAAGCAGGGCGCGTTTTTTGTCAACACCTCACGCGGCGGCGTGGTCAACGAGCCGGCTCTGCGTGAGGCTCTGGACAGCGGCAGACTGGGCGGCGCGGCGCTGGACGTGCTGGCCGTGGAGCCCATGCGCGCCGACTGCCCACTGCTGGGCGCAAAGAATCTGATAATTACTCCCCATGTCGCGTGGGCACCGCTGGAGACCCGTCAGCGCCTGCTGGGCATCGTTGAGAGCAACATCGAGGGCTGGCTGAAGGGCGAGCCGCGCAACGTGGTGAGCTGAGCGAGGCATAACCAATATGGAAAACTATACAGCACTGCTGGAGAGCTACGTCCTGCAGTGTCGGGAGATTCTCGCCGATGAGCTGGTGGGAGTATACCTCCACGGCTCGGCGGCGATGGGCTGCTTCCACGCGGAACAGAGCGACATCGACCTGCTCATCGTGGTCAGAGGCAGTATCTCCGACGAGGCAAAACGCCTGCTGATGGACATGACCGTCGCCCACAACCGGCACGCCACGGCAAAGGGGATAGAAATGAGCGTGGTGCGCAGGGATGTGTGCCGCCCCTTTGTGCACCCCACACCCTTTGAGCTGCACTTCTCCAACGCTCACATTGACTGGTACCGCTCCAACCCGGGAGACTACATCGCCAAAATGAACGGCACCGACAGGGATCTTGCCGCCCACTTCACCATCACCCGACATCGGGGCATCACCCTGTGGGGCGAGGAGACAGAAAACGTGTTCGATCCCGTGCCGCCCGAGGACTATTTCGACAGCATCTGGTTTGATATCGAGGGCGCTGAGGAGGATATCCTCGACAACCCGGTCTATGTTACCCTCAACCTCTGCCGCGTGCTGGGATATGCCCGTGAGGGGCTTGTGCTCTCAAAACGCGAGGGCGGAGAGTGGGGGAGAGACAGGGTGCCGGAGGAATACCGTGCGCTGATCGACGCCGCTCTTGAGCAGTACCGCGGAGGGAAGGCGATGGTTGCCGAGCCTGCGGCTGCGCGGCGCTTCGCAAGGTATATGCTTGACGGGATCCTCGGCGCGTCCCGGGCAGCGAACTGACACACTCCGCATACGCGATGGTTGCGTTTTTCGTTTCAATGCGCTATAATACTTATTTACAATAGATAATCCTGCCCTTACGCGTCCGTTCCGGGCTGCGGCAAGGGAAATTTTCCGATTGGGAGGACTTCCGATGAACAACCGGCCCAAACCGCCAACACTGCGTGACATGATCGCGCAGAAGCAGTCCAGCTCCGTGATAACGAGCATTTTTGCCTTTATCCTGTCCGGACTGCTCAGCTTTGTTATTGCCCGCTCCGAGTTCGTCGCCGCCGGCGTATGGTTCTCGGTGATATTCAGCGTGGCAGTGGGTATGCTCGTGTTCTGCTGTGTGAGAATATGGCTGGACGAGAAATCCTTTGACGTTACCGACTCCACATCCTATGTGGTCATGACGGGAACGCTGTCCTTTATCGCCATCATGCTGACGTATATCACCCTCGAGGTGTTCCCCTTCGGCAACCATACGGTGCTGATAATCGATATGCACCACCAGTATGTGGCGTTCTTCTCGCTGCTGCGCGACAAGATCACGGAGATCTTCTCCGGCGCCAGCCTTGTCTATTCGGACAGCCTTGGTCTGGGCAGCAACTTCCTCTCGCTGTTCTCCTATTACCTGAGCAGCCCCTTCAATCTGCTGATGCTCATTTTCCCGCGCGAGGCACTCACCGAAGCCATCGCTCTGGCGACCGTGCTCAAGATCACCGCCGCCGGCGTGACCTTTGCCATCTTCGCGCGCAAGGTGTTCAAGCGCAACGACTTTTCCGTGGTTGCAGGCGGCCTTGCCTATTCCATGATCTCCTTCTTCATCGGCCATTCCTGGAACCTGATGTGGCTGGATCCCCTGGTGCTGCTGCCTCTGATCTGTCTCGGACTTGATCAGCTGCTCAAGCGCGGCAAGCCCCTGCTTTACTGCATCACCCTTGCCCTTGCCATGCTGACCAACTACTACATCGGCTATATGCTGTGTGTGTTCCTGGTGCTTTACTACATCGCCATCGTCATCAGCGACGAGAGCAAGCCCTCTGTCAGCGACCGTCTGCGCCATTTCTGGCGTTTCTGCTACGGCTCGCTCATCGGCGGCGGCATCTCCGCCGTGCTGGTCATCCCCACGTTCATCGCCCTTGGCTCCACCTCCGGCGCCGAGGATCAGTTTGCCCGTGACCTGAACAGCAACTTTGACCTGTTCAGCCTTTTCCAGAGAACCCTGTTCGGAGCCTATCCTTCCATGCGCGGCGACAACCTGCCCAACATCTACTGCTCGGTGCTGGCTGTGCTGCTGCTGGCCCTGTTCCTTTCCTGCGACAGGTTCTCCCTGCGCCGCCGCATCGCGTGGGGCGGACTGGTGGGCGTGCTGGCGATATCCATGTCGGTCAACTGGCTGAATTTTGCGTGGCACGGCTTCCACTTCCCCAACGATCTGCCCTATCGCTTCTCCTTCCTGCTCAGCTTTGCCATGCTGTGCGTTGCCATGCAGGTGCTTTCCAATCTCTCGGCGCTGCAGCCCAAACGCGTGCTCGCCTGCTTCGGCGCTGTGCTGGGTCTGCTCATGCTGGAGCAGAGCATCGGCGACGGCAAGGCGGATTTCCGCATGATCTACGTCAGTCTGTTCTTCTTTGCGGCTTACGCTGTGGTCATCGGTCTGCACGCCTCCGGATATATGCGCCGCGCCCTGTGCTGCGCTGTGCTGGCGGTGTTCGTCTTTGCCGAAGTGACCGCCAACGCCTCGGTGCTCATTCAGCAGCTTGACGCCAACGAATACTTCACCGAGCGCAACGACCGCGACGGCAGCATCGGCTTTGTCACCGACTACGAGGTCAACGACCGCACCGTGGAGCTGGTGGAGGGCTTCCTTGAGGAAGACGACAATATGTACCGCATGGAGTTCCTTCCCAGAAAGACCTGCAACGATCCTGCTCTGTTCAACTACAGCGGCATCACCGTCTTTGCCTCCAGCAATCCCAAGGCGACCACCTCCCTCATGGGCAGGATGGGCTACGCCATCAACGGTGTCAACAGCTATCTCTACAAGAACTACACCCCGGTCAGCGACTCGCTGATGGGCGTGAAGTATATCGTCCTGCAGACCCCCGATGTCAACTACACCGACCTCAAGTACACCGGTCAGTCGGAAACCGGCGAGGGCGGCTCCAGATATGTCTACCAGAACCTCACGGCTTTGAGCAAGGCATACCTTGTGCGCAACAACATCGTCGAATGGAACTGGCAGCAGGACTGCCCCTTTAATGTACAGAACTCCTTCGTCTCTCAGGCGACCGGCGTGGACGGTCTTGTCTGGAAGATGCACCACTACAACGCCTCCACCAGCGGCGGCGCCGTGGAGGGGGCCTCCAGTACCGCCACCGGCTACAACTGCGACGTCAGCATCGAGGATACCTTCTTCTCCATGCACGGTCCCGGCGGCAGCGATTCCTATGAGTTCACCGTTTCCTACAACGTGCCCGATACGGAAATGTTCTCCATCTATGTGGACTGCCGTGCCGCCAAGGCGATCAGCATCCGCTGCAACAACGGCAGCTACACCTCCTCCCCCAACGAGCCCAACACCATCGACCTCGGACCGCTTCCCGCAGGCACCAGCGTGGATGTGACCATCACCACCGATCTCAACTCCGTGGTGGGCAACATCTTCCTTGCCTCGGTCAATCAGGACGTGTTCCACGAGGCCATCGAGGAGCTGCGTCAGGGTCAGCTGTATGATGTGGAATACAGCGAGGGTCACATCGAGGGCAAGGTCAGCTGTGAGAATCCCAGAGGTCAGATGATGTTCACCTCCATCTCCTACGACAGCGGCTGGACCGTCCGTGTTGACGGCGAAAAGGTGGATACCTTCGCTCTGGGCGACGGTCTGCTGTGCTTCGCCGTTCCCGAGGGCGAGCACACCATCGAGATGTCCTTCTGCCCCACCGGACTCATCGCCGGCATCATCATTTCCGTGCTGTGCGTTCTCATTCTGCTTGTGCTGGTCATCCCCAAACTCCGCGCCAAGGCAGAGGAGCTGCTGGATAAGATGTTCGGCGGCAAGGATGAAGACGCTGCCGCTCAGCGCCGCGCGCGCAGACAGCAGCGAGCCGCTGCCGAAGCCGCTGCTGAGACTGCGGAAGCAGTTGAGGAGAAGGCAGAGGAAGTCCGCGACTACACCGCCGAGGGTTTTGAGGCGGTGGACCTCAGAGACGTGTTCGACGAGGAGGTTTTCAAGGGCTACGAGGAATATTACGACGATCAGGAGGCGGATAAGCCTGCCGAAGTGCCGGAGGATCTGCTTCCCTCGGATAATGGAAATCTCTATTTCCGCCGTGAAAACCGCCGTAAGCAATAATCTGTCATGATACAAGTTCGCCGGTTCGATTGCTCAGACGATCGGACCGGCGGTTTTCTGAAATATCGTATTTTTTAGCGTAAAATCAGGCTTTTCTGAAAAATCACCCTGCGTGACCTATTGCTCGCGACGCTGCGTAATGAGCTAAAATGGGCGTCGAAAGGAGGCAAAAAGCTATGTCAACATACACAACGGGAGAGATCGCAAAGCTGTGCGGCGTGACCGTGCGCACGGTTCAGTATTACGACACCCGGGGCATACTCGTACCCAGCAGTCTGACCGAGGGCGGTCGGCGGCTGTACTCCGAGGACGATCTTTCGCGCATGAAGATAATCTGCTTCCTGCGCGACCTCGATCTTCCTATCAACACCATCGGCGAACTGCTGGCGGAGGAGCATCCGGAGAACGTGATCGATCTGCTTCTGGAGCAGCAGACAACACAGCTGCGCCGGGAGATCGACCAGCGGCAGGAAAAGCTGGACAGGCTCACCGAGCTGCAGAAGGAGCTGCGCAGCGTCGAGCGGTTTACTGTTGAATCCATAGGCGACATAGCGGTCAGAATGGAAAGCAAAAACAAAATGAAAAAGCTGTACGCAGTTCTGCTGGCGGTGGGAATCCCCCTGAACCTTCTGGAGGTAGCCGTGATCGTGCTGTGGATAGTCAGAGGCATCTGGTGGCCTTTCCTTGCATGGCTGGTTCTGGATGTCGTGGTGAGTGTACTGCTGATAGGCTACTTCCGCAGGCGGACGGCATATATCTGCCCGGAATGCCACACTGTGTTCAAGCCCAGAGGCATGGAGGTTGTTTTTGCAAAACACACATGTTCCACCCGTAAGCTGACCTGCAGTGAATGTGGTTATCACGGCTTCTGTGTGGAGACCTACGGAGGAGATAATAATGAATAAAGCTGTGATTAAGAAAGCTCTGCTGTTTACCCTTGCTCTGCTGCCCATAGCTGCGGCGGCAGGATATTTCACGACCGGTTATCAGATGAAGACCCTTGACCCGTCCATGGTTGAAATGATGCTTGAGCAGATGGGCAGCGAGGGCATGATCATTGTCGCCACCATCGCCACCACGGTCATGTACGCCGTCGTGTGCGGATTCTTCGGATATATCCTCGCCTCAAAGACCGACCTGCTCAGACCGATGAAGATGGAGAAAAAGCCCCTGATCGTCACCCTTGCGCTCTCACTGGCAGGCGGCATCCTGTGCAGTCTGGACTATTGGACCTTCGGCGCGGCTATGCCCGAGCTGCGCCAGAGCCGTGAGCTGCTGACGTCGGTGGATAACTGGCTGGCTTCTGTCCTCTACGGCGGCGTCATCGAGGAAGTGATGATGCGCCTGTTCCTCATGTCCCTGCTGGCGCTGATCATCCGGAAGCTTTTTGCACGCAGGAGCGAAAAGACTCCCGCCGCGGTCATCACCGCCGCCAACATAATCGCCGCCCTGCTCTTTGCCGCAGGTCATCTGCCTGCGACGGTCTCGATGTTCGGCGCGCTCACTCCCATGCTTCTGGTGCGCTGCTTCCTGCTCAACGGAGCCTTCGGCGTCCTCTTTGGCGAGCTGTACCGCCGGTACGGCATCCAGTACGCCATGCTCAGCCATGCCCTGCTGCACATCGTCAGCAAGACGATCTGGCTGCTGTTTGTCTGATAATTATGTACAAAGAACGCCGCTGCTGCACGCTGCGGCGTTCTTTGGCGTTCGGGGTTCCGGCAGAGGTGTTATCTGTCGCCCGTCTCCACGATCTCCTCGCGGCTGCGGAACAGCAGGGAAATGCACCACAGTCCGGCAAGACCCACCAGGGTGAACACGATGCGGCTGACCACGCTGCCCTGTCCGTTGAACAGCCAGCCCACAAGGTCAAAGCCGAAAATGCCGATAAGACCCCAGTTGAGCGAGCCGATGATCGACAGAATGAGTGCGAGTCTGTCCATAGCTTTCAACTCCTTTGCGTTGGAATTAGACATTTGTAGACGTATTACAGATTTTTATCCGCGAATAAATCTTCGCATTGATATTCTGCACCGCGCAGAAAAAAAGATTCCTGCCAAATTGACGCAAAAATCATTTTTGCCGATCGCCTGTAAAGCGTTTTGCTTCACAGCATCACAAGAAAAACATTGACAATCACGAGGGTTTGATATATAGTAACTCTGTGCATTATGGGCGGATTTGCTCATTTATCGCGCATATTTTTATTTTCACGAAAGGGGAAACATACAAAATGTCTTCCGAAGCAGACGGCGTTCCGCGAAACTACGAGCTTATTCCCGAAAGAACAACGACGGGAGGTGAGGCACAGCTATGATCGAGAACACTGCGCAAACTATGGTCGAAAATACTGCTGAAGCAATGAATGCTTCACAGGGGTTGACCGCGACATCCGCTGTGGTATCCATTCTGGTGCTCATCCTGCTGACGTTGGTGAACGCTTTCTTCTCAATGAGTGAGCTGGCAATCATCACCCTTAACGATGCGAAAATACGCAAAATGGCCGAAAGCAAGCACAAGGGTGCTGCCAAGGTCATCAAGCTGGTCAGTGATTCCAGCGGCTTCCTTGCCACCATTCAGGTCGGCGTTACCTTTGCCGGATTCCTGTCCTCGGCAAGCGCGGCATCCAACTTCTCCGGACCTCTGGGCGGACTGCTTGCACGCACCGGTATGCCCGCGGGTCTTGCCGGCACTCTTGCCACTGTGCTGGTCACTCTCATTCTTTCTTTCTTCAGCCTTGTGTTCGGCGAGCTTGTGCCGAAAAAGATAGCCATGCAGCGCGCCGAGCAGATCTCCTTCCGCGTGGTGGGGATACTGCTGGTCATCGGCAAGATATTCAAGCCTTTTGTGTGGCTGCTCAGCGTGTGCACCAACGGTGTCACCCGACTGCTGGGCTTTGACCCCAACGCTCAGGAGGAGACCGTCACCGAGGAGGAGATCCTCATGATGGTTGACGTGGGCGGCGAAAAGGGTGTCATCGAGGAATCCGAGCGCGACATGATCGCCAACATCTTCGAGTTCGGCGATACCACCGCCAGCGAGGTCATGACCCACCGCACCGAGGTCACCGCCGTGGAGGATATCGACACGGTGGGCGATGTGGTGCAGATAGCTCTGGAGGAGGGCTTCTCCAGAATTCCCGTGTTCCACGAGGATATCGACAACGTTCTTGGCATCGTCTATGTCAAGGATCTGCTTAAGTTCGTCGGTGAGGGCAACTCCCGTTCCATCAGCGTCACCGAGATCATGCGCCCTGCCTATTTCATCCCCAAGGGCAAGCGTCTGGACAATCTTTTCAGCGAGATGACCGAGCGCAAGGTGCAGATGGCAGTGGTCGTGGACGAATACGGCGGCACCTCCGGCGTCATCACCATGGAGGATCTTATCGAGTCCATCGTGGGCAACATTCAGGACGAATACGACAACGAGGACGAGGATATCTCCCGTGTGAGCGAAAACTGCTTCACCGTGGACGGCTCCACCCCCGTTGACGAGATAACCGATCTCATCGGCTTTGAACTTCCCGAGGGCGACTATGATACCGTTGCCGGCTATATGCTGGCACAGCTGGAGCACATCCCTGCCCCAAACGAGCATCCCTCCCTCAAGATCGGCGGAGCCACCTTCACCGTTGAGCGCGTGGAGGATCGCCGCATATCCAAGATCATGATCATGGTCGACCCCGAGGCAGCCGAGCAGTAACATGAACAAAAACAGCCGAAACGACAGCTTTTTCCAGCAGGTATACCGCTGCGTGGAAAGCATACCCCGGGGCAAGGTGTCCACCTACGGACGCATCGCCGAGGCGTGCGGATGCCCTCGGGCATCAAGGGCGGTCGGAACGGCTCTGCACATGAACCCGCAGCCGGGCCGGATACCCTGTCATCGCGTAGTCAATCGCGAGGGGCGTCTGGCACCGGCTTTTGCCTTTGGCGGCACCGATGCCCAGCGCAGACTGCTGGAAAGCGAGGGCGTGGAGGTGTCGGCGGAGGGATATGTCGACCTGTCGGTATATCTGGCTGCAGAGCTTTTCCTCGGCGCGGCGGACGAGTAAAAAGGGCGGCACAGTCCGCTTTTTTCATATCTTTTCCATACAGCCGAACGCCTTTACACAAAATCAACAGGAAGCGGCGATTTATCTCCCTCGATTTAACGCTATTGCCAATTGACATTTTGCGCAGTGGGCATAAAATACTGATGGTACAAAGAATCAGGAAAAGTGCGCTTCGAGTGCACATACAAAGAGTATTTCAAAAGGGAGATAATACAAAATGGAAACGCTTTTGTGTCTGTCCATCGCCATGGCGGCAGGTCTGCTGGTGTCCCGTGTGACCAAAAAACTGGGGCTGCCTTCGGTCACTGCCTATCTGGTTGCCGGTATTCTCGTGGGACCCTACGGTCTGGGTCTGCTGGGCATCAAGGGCGTGGGCTTCACCTCACTTGAGGATGTGGAAACCTACAGCCTGCTCTCTCAGGTGGCTCTGGGCTTCATAGCCTTTGCCATCGGTAACGAGTTCCGCCTGCCCCAGCTGAAAAAGATCGGCAAGCAGGCGACCATCATCGCCTTTGCTCAGGCGCTCACCGCCACTCTGCTGGTGGATGCCGCGCTGATCGGGCTGTATTTCATCGTCGGACCGGAGATCATGCCTCTGCCTGTGGCAATCACCCTCGGCGCAGTCGCCACCGCCACCGCCCCTGCCGCAACCCTGATGGTCGTGCGTCAGTACAAGGCGAAGGGCGAGCTGACCGACCTGCTGCTGCCCATCGTCGCGCTGGACGACGCCATCGGTCTGATGGTGTTCGCCGTATCCTTCGGCATCGCCCGTGCCCTTTCCAGCGGCGCGGTGGATGTCATTTCCATCATCGTCAACCCCGTCATCGAGATCGTGGCTTCCCTTGTGCTGGGTCTGGTCATGGGTCTGGTGTTCAACTTTGCCGAGCGTCTGTTTGAGTCCAACAGCAAGCGCCTTGCCATGTCCATCACCTTCGTGATGCTGACCGTGGCGCTGTCCATGCTGAAGTTTGATATACCCACCTCCGCCGGAACGGTCAAGATCGGCTTCTCCAGCCTGCTGGTGTGCATGATGCTGGGTACCGTGTTCTGCAACCTCAGCGACTTTTCCGAGGAGATCATGGGCAAGACCGACCGCTGGACGGTTCCTCTGTTCGCGCTGTTCTTTGTCATCAGCGGCGCCGAGCTGGAGCTGAGCGTGTTCACCAGCCTTGCCGTCGTGGGCATCGGCGTGCTGTACATCGTCTCCCGTTCCCTGGGAAAATACTTCGGCGCCTGTTTCAGCGCGAAGATCGCAGGCTGCAAGCCCAGCATCTGCAAATATCTGGGCGTTACTCTGCTGCCGCAGGCAGGCGTTGCGCTGGGCATGACCATCACCGCCGCCGAGGAGCTGCCCGAGCACGGCTCCATGATCCGCAATATCGTGCTGTTCGCGGTGCTGGTGTATGAGCTGGTGGGCCCGATGCTGACCAAGATTGCCCTGACAAAAGCAGGCGATATCGTGCCCAAAACAGAGAAAAAATCCCGTATCGCAGCCGCCGAAACAAAATAATCGGATAAAATTTTGCCTGTTCGCAAAAAAATGCTTGCAATTTACTGCAAGTGATGATATTATAACTACATTCGACTGATTGACTAAAGGAGGTGGAACTATGCCCAACATTAAGTCTGCAAAGAAGCGCGTTCTTATCGCTGAGAGAAACAATCTCCGCAACAAGGCCATCAAGACCAACCTGAAGACCACCATCAAGAAGGCCAACGCTGCTGTTGAGACCAACGACGCCTCCGCTAATGAGGCCATCAAGCTGGCTATCAAGAAGATCGATCAGGCCTGCGCCAAAGGCGTTATGCACAAGAATACCGCCGCCCGCAGAAAGTCTGCCATGGCCAGAAAGCTCAACAACGCTTAAGGCTCAATCTTGTTTCATCAGTTAAAGCAGGTGTTCAGCGCCTGCTTTTTCTTTTTGTCGGTACATTCCGGGAGGGCGAAAAAAGTGCCTGCCGCCTGTTAATGATGTGTTAATTGCTTCGGGCGTGTATTGACAGAAGTTCACGATTGGAGTATTATATATTCAGTCGTTACATCGCCGCAGACCGGCGGTATCGCCTGAACTTATCAGTACGGGAGGTCTCCTGCATGGAAGAAAAAGGCAAGTTTAATTTTTGGGCTGTTGTAGCCGTTATCGCTGCCATTGCCGCAGTGATTGCATCCATCACCACCGCTATTCTTCTTCACGAAAAGAAGCGCCGCGACGACAAGGAGCTGGAGCGCTATCTTGACTGTGTGATCCAGTAAAGCGATCCACAAATCAGCAAGCTAAGGGCGGCACGCGTTTGCCGTCCTTTGACTTATGTCCGCGTTTTTACGTCGGGACGGTCGTCGTTGGCTGTCCTGTTCACATTGCTGCGCCTTTCCCGTGGGCAAGGCGCAATGGGAGTGATACCATTTGAAAAAAAGATGCAGCCGCTGCCACGCAAGGCTGGACGGCAGCCGCAAGACCTGCCCGTATTGCGGCACCATGGTGCGCAAGCGCAGGGGCAACGTGAAGGTTGCTTCATCGGTCAGTTCCGGCGGTCGGGGCGGCGTGAGCAATGTGTTTGACCGCGTTTCGCTGCCTTCGCTCAGCGGTAAGCACCTGCTGGTTATCCTGGCGGTCATCGTTGCGCTCATCA
>SVPO01000050.1 GCA_015065795.1 Oscillospiraceae bacterium
ACGCGTTTACGCGTACGCAAAGGACAGAGGGCTATGCCCGCATGTGAAAGGCCACCGGCTTCGCCGGTGGATGTTTACTTGATTGTCTCAAACCTCTGAACACGCATCATAACACCAATCACAGAAATCCTCTGCAGTAGCAAACTCATCTTGATAGTCCGGACATATTATGATATAAATATATCAGTATTCCATCTCGGGCAGCAGATTATTCAGCGCGACAAATATTAAGGAGCTCTATCATGTTTGTATCCTTTTCAATGTATCAAAGGTATAAAAAGGACATCTGGGCAGGTGCTTATAAGTGCCCTCACTGCGGCGCAATATCTGACCACTACCTATACAGGCAGCAGGATTGCGGAAAAATATATGGTATACTGTTTTTTGTTATGACAAAAAAATACGGACTGGCGTGCAATCACTGCAACGCATTCATTCCGATATCCTGCGCTGATTACAAACTTGCTCAGAAAGAACAGAACCTGAAGCTCAAACAACACGCATTCCCCATGGAAATAATGAGACAGGATTACAACCCGAATGCGCTTAATATGTCCAAACGGCGCACCCTGCTTATTATTTCAGCTGTGATCTGTTTTCTCTTTTTCCTAACTTGTTTAATGATGGTCCATGACCTGTTGCCATCGGAAGACTTAAGTGTGCCGATACAGATTCTGATCTTCTTTTTGATTGGTTCGCTTCCACTGATTTTTACCCTCATCAGCTACATCAGCGCCAAAAATAAGCTGAGTCTGTATAATACTCTGCACATCTGGGCACGTCCTGCTGCTGAATTAGCCGCAAGAGGAAACGGGGCATCACATTCCGTGCATCCTGCAATCGTCAACCGCTACACCGAAAACCTTGAGTACGCACAGGCATACAGCACAGAATACTCCTCAAAAAGTAAAACCATCGCCATTATTCTGTCGATAGTTTTTCCAACCATTGGTGCTCACTTTTTCTACCTTGGAAAGCCGATCCCCGGTATTCTGTGCCTTGCGCTCAGTTTATTCTCCATAAGTATCGGAATAATCCCTATCGGAATGATGGTCGTGCTTTCCGGCTTAATTTACGCTTATCTCATCCATATCGGAAAAATCAGGGACGGTGAAGGGAAGTACATAATCAGCAAGAAACAGGCAGAGCTTTACCGTCAGGCATTACCCGGAATGAGAAAAAATTATACACAGCTTTTTTCAGAGAATTCTCAGTCGGACAATTCCATCGACCCACGTGATCCTTCCGGATTGTAAGTATCTTAGGCTGACAGCTTCTGAATAATCCACACAAAAAGAGGACAGGCGCAAACCTGTCCTCTTTTTTTCTGTCTATAACATATTATCCAAAATCAAAGCTGCCCTGCTCGCTCCAGTCGGGGCGATTGACCGGCGGCTGTACCTCGGTAACCGTCAGATTGTCGGCAGGATCATCAAATATCGTGATCAGATCGATATCCTTTGCATCCTCATAAACGATGGTGACGCCGTGCTGCTCTCGCAGACTGTCCATCGCCATGCAGTCCGACGCGGTGTACATGAACATCAGTCCGGGAGGATCGCCGTACTCTGCCTGAACGTAATTGACGTAATCCTGAATATCCCTGACCTTGTGAATATTGCCGGCGATAAAATCAGAGTTGTAGTAGTCATCCATATCGCCGCTCTCCACGGCAGTGGCTATCCAGTCGGTGCGGTAGTGGGTCATGTCGATGATGTAATACCAGCCGTCCTGACGGATGTAATTGAATATGTGACCGTTGCCGTCTCTCTGTGACGTGGCAACGAAGCCCACCTCGTCGTAATCGTCCCGAAGGATGTAATTGAGCCAGTTTGCCGATGTGGCACAGCAGCCGTTGTTGGTGCGCACAGCGTCAAAGCCGGGCTTGTGATGCTCCCAGTTCATGCCGTTCTCTCCGATGCGAATGTTATCGTCGGAACTGAAAAAGTTGCCGATCTGATAAAGCTGCATGGCTTCGTAAAGGGTGTCGATCTGCTCCTGCTTCTGCTCGGGAGACTGCCCAAGCATACTGCAGATCTGAGCGTTGGTATAGTCGCTGCTTCCCAGATCGCGCACAGGAACCCAGTACACTCCCGGAGCTGCCTCCACCTGATACTCCGCATCATAACGCAGAGTGAAAAGATCCCTGCCATCATCGTTTGTGTAATCAATGCTGTTTACAGCACCCTCATGGGACACCTCAAAGGGATATGTGATAATCTTCTGCACGCCGCTGTCTGTGCGGAAGAAAAAGCTGTAGGTGCGCGCAGTGAAATAATCCGCCACCGGATGCCAGTCGTCCCAGCATACATCCTCCCCCGGCGCAAGCGTCATGGGCGCGTTGACCTCTCTCAGACGGTTCGCGTCCAGAATGAATTCATTTGCCGCGGTGCCGCTAAGTCCGTCGGGATAATCGTAAATCCTCAGCTCCGTCAGTGTCAGCGTCTCATCGCCGTCGTTGTGCAGCGGAAACTCAAAGTGCCAGTCGGTGCCGTTCTCAGGCGGAAGAACGATCACGTCCATAACCGTCTCTCCCTCCTGACCGACCGGCAGGTTATCCGTGTGGTCACCGTCGCTCTGCTGAGTATCGCCCGAGACGACCGCACCCGGCTCTCTGCCCAGCACGACGGAAAGCGTCACGATGCACATGACGCAGGTGATCGCGCTGAGAATTATCGATATGATCGAGAGAATATCGCTTTTCTTCATAAGTACCCTCCAATATCCTTTTTAGCATATTGTATCATGCCCTGCTGATTTTTTAAAGACACAGCATATACTCTCTTGTCCAATATCGAAAAACATGATAGAATCAGGAAGGACTGAACGAAAGGAGTGTTCACATGAGCATAACCGTAAATCTATATTACACGGGCACCAACGGCAGCGCGCGGCGCTTTGCCGAGGAGATGGTCGAGCTGGGCATTGTCGACGCGGTGCGCGCCGAGGAAGGCAACGAACGCTACGAATACTTCTTCCCCATGGACGATCCCGAAACCGTGCTGCTCATCGACCGCTGGCGCGATCAGGCAGCCATCGATTTCCACCATAAATCGCCCATGATGGCGCAGATCGCCAAGCTAAGAGAGAAGCACAAGCTGCGTCTGAGGGTCGAGCGCTACACCGAATATCAATAATCGGCACACGCAAAAGAGCACGGAAACAGTCACTCGGCTGAATCCGTGCTCAATTATTTTATCAGATATTCACTCAGCGGTTGAGGATGAGCTTGGTCAGCTCAACGGGCTCAACGATGGTGTCGCCCTTGTAGACGCGCATATTGCCGGAAGCAATCTCGTCGATGAGGATGACTTCGCCGTTGTTGTAGCCGAACTCGAACTTGATGTCCCACAGATCAAGACCGATGGACTTGAGGTCGTCGGCGATGATCTTGGTGATCTTCAGGGTCTGCTCCTTCATGCTGGCAAAGAGCTGCTCATCCATAACGCCCAGAGCGGCAAGACCTTCACCGGTGACCAGGGGATCGCCCTTCTCGTCATTCTTGAAAGTGCACTCGACATATCCGCCCTCAAGAACGGTGCCGTCCTTGATGTACTCGCCGTATCTGCGGATGAAGCTGCCGGTGGCAACCAGACGGCAAATGACCTCCAGACCGTGACCGAAAACGGTGGCAGGAAGAACTTCCATGGTGGCGTCCTCGACGTTGGCGGCGACATAGTGGGTCTTGATGCCGGCAGCCTTGAGCATCTCGAAGTAGTAGACAGAGGTCTGCAGATTTGCCTTGCCGATGCCGTCGATGGTCAGTCCGACAGTATTCTCGCCCGGATCGAAAACGCCGTCCTTGCCGGTGCAGTCGTCCTTGAACTTGAGCAGAACGTTGCCGTTCTCAAGCTTGAATACGTCCTTGGTCTTTCCTTTGTAGATCATTTCCATTGCCATTACTCCTTTGATTTTGTTGTATAGCAAAATTCAGAACCGACACACAGCCGAGGCTGCGGCAGTCCTGAAGAACCATTGACGGGCACGCGGCAAACCGCATTATTCCGCAGTATTCTTCGGGTTTAAGAATAACACTTATTGTTTTCTGTGTCAAGAAAACATCGTTCCGACGGACGCAGAAAATCCGCTCCGCAATCGACGCAAAATACTGAAATTTCACTAAATCCCGCCTTGTCAGACAATCGCCGCCCTTACCCTGCCGCAGATTTCCTCGAATATCCTGCCCGATTCGCCCGAGAATATGTCTGAACAGCAAAATCACGCAAGGGGATGAATCCATGAATTCTTTGCTCAGCCTGACCATGGGCTATCTTATCGGCTCGGTCAATCCGTCGGCGTTTATATCATCAATCAGGGGCACAGACATCCGAAAGACCGGCACCGGAAATCTCGGCGCGACAAATGCCATGCTCAACTTCGGCAAGGCAGCAGGTCTGCTTGTGATGCTCTTTGACATGGGCAAGGCGTATCTTGCCTTCCGTCTTGCTCAGGCACTGTTCCCCACCGGCGGGCTTTCGGGGCTGATAGCCGGCTCGGCAGCGGTGGCAGGACACATCTTCCCGTTCTATCTGGGCTTTCGCGGCGGCAAAGGACTTGCTTCCCTCGGCGGTCTGATACTCGCCTTCGACACAGACACCTTCCTTCTGCTGCTCGGACTGGGTGTTGCGCTGATGATCATCACCAATATAAGCATCTCCCTCCAGCTCACCTCCGCGCTGTTCTTCCCTGTATGCGCCTGTCTGCTCACAGGTGATCTGCGCGTGCTGCTCATCAGCGCTGTACCCTGCGCGCTGGTACTGATAAAGCATCGCAGCAATATTGCCGCCGCTATACGGCGCGAGGACGTCCGCGTCAGGGATTTTGCCCGGGAGCATATGTCCTCCCATAGCCGAAATCGCGATAAATTGTGATTGATGTGTGTCGATTTTGCGTTGTTTGAACTCCACCGTATTTGAATAATTGTCACGACTTGCAAAATGTGGTATATTACTTTCCGGAACGACAGAAGCTTTTTCTGCTGCGTTATCAGAACAAACGAAAGGTCGTGACGCCATGCCTCCGGGAATGGGACGCGGACTGGGTCCGCGCGGTTTTCTCACCGACGAAGAAAAACAGAATATGCCAAAAGTGACCAAGTCGCTGCTTGTGCGTATTCTCAGCTATCTCAAGCCGTACTGGCTGCAGTTTGTCTTTGTTTTCATCGCCATACTGCTGTCGGCAGGCATCGGACTTCTGCCCTCCATCATCACAGGTAAGGTGGTCGACGAAGCTCTTGTGGGCACCGAGCTCTGGCCGCTCATCCGCCTGCTGCTCATGGCGTTTGCAACGCTGGTCACCTCTCAGGTCATCGGCGTGCTGGAAAACTACATCAACGCATGGATCTCCCAGCGCATCATCTTCGACATGAAGAACCAGATGTACGACCACCTGCAGCATATGCCCCACTCCTTCTTCACCACCGAGAAGCAGGGCGACATCATCACGCGCATGAACACCGACATCAGCGGTGTCAGCTCGGTTATCTCCGGCACCCTC
Source organism: Oscillospiraceae bacterium (assembly GCA_015065795.1). Classification (GTDB taxonomy): domain Bacteria; phylum Bacillota; class Clostridia; order Oscillospirales; family Acutalibacteraceae; genus SIG598. The sequence goes on from SVPO01000050.1 coordinate 5,497, forward strand.
TCCAGCATCGTCAACAACGTCTCGGTGGTGGTCACCACTCTCGTGGCGCTGTTCACCATGAACTGGAAGCTGGCGCTGGTGGGCATCGTGGTCATCCCTCTGCTCATCCTCCCCACCAAGAGCGTCGGCAAGACGCGCTGGAAGCTGCTCACCGAAAGTCAGGCAAAGAACGACGAAATGAACCAGCTCATCAACGAGACCCTGAGCGTCAGCGGCTCCATGCTGGTCAAGCTGTTCACCCGTGAAAAGAAGGAATACGAGCGCTTCGTGGACGTCAACGAGGAGGTCACTCAGCTGGCTCTCAAGGAGCAGCGAAGCGGCAAATGGTTCATGGTCATCATGGGTATGTTCACCCAGCTCGGACCGCTGCTCATCTACTTTGCCGGCGGTTATCTGATCATCTCCAAGGGCGACCCCACCCTGACCGTCGGTGTCATCACCGCGACCGTCGCCCTCATCAACCGTCTCTATCGCCCGGTGCAGTCGCTGCTGAACATTCAGGTGGACTTCACCCGTTCTCTGGCTCTGTTCACCCGAATCTTCGATTACTTCGACAAGGAAAACACCATCGTATCCAAGCCCGACGGCGAGCGTCCCGATATGAAGCGCGCCACCATCGACTTTGATCACGTTGAATTCTCCTACACCCCCGACAAGCCGCTGCTCACCGACATCGACTTCACCGTCCCCGGCGGACAGATGTTTGCCATCGTCGGTCCCTCCGGCTCGGGCAAATCCACCGTGGTCAACCTCATTCCGCGACTGTACGATGTGTGCGGCGGCAAGGTGACGGTGTCCGGCGTGGACGTGCGCGATATCGATCTGACCCACCTGCGCGAGCGCATCGGCGTGGTCACTCAGGATACATACCTGTTCAACGGCACCATCCGCGAGAATCTTCTCTACGCCAGAGACGATGCCACTCAGGAGGAGATCGAAGCCGCCTGCCGCACCGCCAGCATCCACGACTTCATCGTCAATCAGCCCGACGGCTACGACACCATGGTGGGCAACCGCGGTCTGAAGCTGTCCGGCGGCGAAAAGCAGCGTCTCTCCATCGCCCGTGTTATCCTCAAGAATCCCGACATCCTCATTCTGGACGAGGCGACCTCCGCGCTTGATTCCATCTCGGAGAACGCCATTCAGGACGCCCTTGAGGTGCTCATGGAGGATCGCACAAGCATCGTCATCGCCCATCGTCTTTCCACCATTCTCAAGGCCGACCGCATCCTCGTGGTCAAGGACGGCGTCATCGCCGAGCAGGGCACTCACGAGGAGCTGCTTGCCAGGGAAGGTACCTACCGCGGTCTTTACGAGACCCAGTTCCGCCAGATCCTCGACTACGAGGCTGAAAAGAAATAACCGTACATACGCAAACAGCCGAACCGCACCGTAAGCGATGCGATTCGGCTGTTTTTTATAATAAGTTGTTTTACGCCAGCGCCTTTTCCTTCCAGTTGCCCCACCAGTATCTGGCAAGACAGAACATCGACGTGACGAACCATGTGGCGGCGGTGGTCATCCAGATGATCCAGAATCCCAGCGCAGGGATAAGCAGCAGCAGCTGAGAGAACAGCACGCGGCACACTACCTCAACAATGCCGTTGAGCACCGAAAAGCCGGTGTCGCCGCAGCCGTTGAGCAGTGCTCTGGGCACATAGATCATGCCAAGGAAGAAGTAGAACAGACTGGTGATGCGCAGCGCCTTGGTTGCGATGCCCATGACAGCGGCATCATCAACAAAGAATCCGGTAATGTACCTGCCGAAGATGTAGAACAGCGGGATCAGGCACATACTGAAGATGAACACCACAACGGTGGTCTGGCGGAAGCCCTTCTTGATGCGGTCAATATTTCCTGCGCCGGCGTTCTGTCCGGAGAAGGTGGTCACCGCGGCACCGATGGAGCCGTAGGGCTGCTGCACGAGAGTCTCCACGCGGCTGGTGATGGTGTTGGCGGCGATGACATCCTCGCCAAAGCCATTGACTACGCCCTGCAGAGCCATGCAGGAAACGGCGATGGTAGAATTCTGCAGAGCCAGAGGCACACCGATCTTGAAGGCACGGGACACGATAAGCCTGTCCGGTCTGATCTCGGACTTGGCAAGCCTGAAGTAGGAAATCTTTTTGTAAGCATAAAGCTGGCAGAGGATAGCCGAGGTGTACTGGGCAATGATGGTCGCCAGAGCAACGCCCACGACGCCGAGATTGAACACCACGACAAACACAAGATCCAGCACGACATTGATGATACTGGACACGATCAGGAACATAAGCGGAGTCTTTGCGTCACCAAGGGAGCGCATGATGGCGGCAAGACCGTTGTACATCGCCACACCCACCAGTCCGGAGCAGGTAATGCGCAGGTATTTCAGCGTCTCGTCATATATCGCCTCGGGCGTATCCATGATCTTCAGCAGCCACGGTGCCAGCAGGATGCCTGTGATGCTGACCACAAGTGATGCCGAGATTATGACGTAATAGGAGCTGGCTATCGCCTTGCGTACGTTCTGGTATTCCTTAGCACCGAAATACTGGGCAACAATAACGCCGATGCCCATGCCGATGCCGCTTCCCAGCGCAAAGAAAAGGAAGTTCATGGAAGAACAGGAACCCACGGCGGCAAGAGCATCCTTGCCCACATAGCGTCCCACTACGACCGAGTCCACCATATTGTAAAGCTGCTGAAAAAGATTACCAAGCAGCAGGGGCAGCGTAAAGCGTATGATATGCCTGATGGGGCTGCCGGTCGTCATGTCAGTAGTATGACTTCTGCTCATTTTTTCGCCTTTCTGAATTATACACATATATTTCTTAGCTTATTTTCAAGAGCATTATATTTATTTTTTATCACGACTTCTACTCAATTACCGCTGTATTTTGCTCATTTTTTGCGATATCAATAATAATCGGTTGACTAAACAATAATCCCACAATAAAATATAGGCAGTTATTAAAATTGACTAACGAATGGGGGCAAATTATGAGCAACAACACATACGAAAACCTGCAGCTGGGTCCGGTGGTCAATACCATCCCCGCGGAGGACTATCCGTCGTCATACCCCATGCACTGGCATAAGTACATCGAAGTGGCTGTCCTGAGCGAAAACGCTCCTGCCGACGATCACTGTACACTCACCATCAGCAACACTACCTATGAACTGGAACCGGGCGATATTCTGTTCATCTGGCCCGGCGAACTGCACGACACCCGCAAAAACACCAGCAAGCATCTTTCCGGCATCCAGTTTTATCCCTCACTTGTTTATGAGCTGCCGGACATCGCTTCGTTCATGAATCATTTCAAAAACATTCACCATATTTCCCACCGCAAAAACCCAGAGCTGACTCAGGCGCTGCAGATGTATATCCGCCAGATTTTCGAGCTGCAGGCAGACCGCCCCAGCTTCCATGACACCGAAAAATTCATCTGCCTGCTGGAGATGTTCATCTGCTTCGGCAAGCACATCGAATCGGAGCTTACACGCACACTCAGCGCCACTCCCAGCATCTCCACCGACACTCTCCAGCGCATCCGCAACGCCTGTGTATACATAACCGACAACTGCGAAAAGGAGCTGTCCCTTGACAGCGTAGCCGCCTACGCAGGCTTCAGCCCCAGCTATTTTTCCCGTGTGTTCAAGCAGGTGACAAAATACAATTTCGTGGAATACCTCGCCCTGCAGCGTGTCAGAGCCGCACAGATACTGCTCTCCGACACCCACATTCCCATCACGGAGATCTCCAGCCGCGCAGGCTTCAAGAGCATCTCCACCTTTAACCGCGTATTCCGCCAGTACAAGAGCTGTTCTCCCAGCGAATACCGCAAATATCTTGTCTGACAGGCAAACCAAGAGCCGAACCGCACCACGCGATCCGGCTCTTTTTTATCAGTAAGGAAGCTCGGTCAGCTGCTCGCCTTCGCAGGCATCCACGATGTCCGATCCGCCTATCACGCACACCGATCCATCGGCAGCCATCTTCTCCATCAGACCGCACAGCGCGGCAAGCTTTTCCCTGTCCGTATGCAGAAGATCGCTCCAGACACGGCAGCGGTCGGCATAGGTGATGCCGCGGAACCAGTCGCTGTCGGCGGCGGCACTCTGATCCTTCACCGACACAAGGGGATCCATTTTTGATATACAGCCGATGATCGACTTATCCAGCGGCTCATCCTGCTGGCAGAATTCGCGCAGGAATTCCGAGGTCTTTCGGAAAACGTCCAGCGATCGGCTGCTGTTGGGGTCGCGGTAGGTGTAGAAGCAGAGATTACCCGTATTGGACGCGGTCAGACCGGCACCGTAAGCGCCGCCCTGAACCCGTATGGCGTTCCAGAGATAGTTGAAGGACGCGATATGCGCCATGAGGCTGACAGCTGCGGTGTATTCCTCACCTACCGCGCAGGCGTTCACACCCAGCGTCGCAAAGGAGACAGCGGCAGGGATCTTCACGCACTCTGCGCGCTTCCCGGGCAGCTTCGGCGATATCGTATCTTTGTCGCAGGCTGTTCCCGTGGGCAGCACGGCGATGACCTTTGCCGCATCCGCTTCTCCTCCCGAGGTGATGCTCAGGGTCAGCCTACGGGCGCAGAAGGAATTCCTCGCAAACTCAGCGGCAAAGCTGCCGAAGCCCTCGGCACCGCTGACACCCGATTCGTGAATGGAGCGAACACAGTCATAATGCCTGTAGCCGTGGCTTTCTTCATTGATGAACGAATCTGCGGAGTAAGGCGCCAGCGAACGCATGAGACCGTAGAGGTGTCCCTGTCCGATGACAGCACGCCTGCATCGGTCATAAATCTGCATGATATGCTGCGAGATGACCTCAGGCTGATCGAAGCGCGTCTCGGTGAGCACCTCGGCGATCAGCGCCGCCGCGCTGTCGATCTCCTCATCCAGCACGCTGCATCGGGCGGTGAAATACAGTTTGCAGCGGTCGGTCTGTCCCGGCTCGCTGAACTGCTTCAGCCCGAATTCCAGACTGCCGATGTGCGTCTTGATCTCCCTGTTCAATTCTGCTGCAGAACGGCGCGCGGTGGGCAGCTCGCCCATCAGCTTTGCCATCAGCGCAAGACGGGAAACATCCTCCACTTCGGCATCGGCAATATTGAAATAGAATGTCAGGTAGGAAATACCCTTGGCGGCGCATGGATGCCGCAGCACAGTCACGCCGTCCACGGTATCCGTCACGGTAACGCGCTCGGAGGGGCGTTCGTCCACCTCGGAGAGTGCCAGCTCGGGCAGCATCGCCAGATGCTCGGGGGAATCGGGCAGCTGCTGCCATTCTTTAAGCTTCCCGTTGAGGGCAAGAACCCTTTCGATGTCACTTTCTCCCCAGCTCGCGGCTGCATCCGCGGCGCGCTTTGCTTCTGCCTGTCTGCGCTCCTCGCCAAGAGTGTTGGAGGGCAGGCACCACACCACAGCGGTATTGGCGCGCTCGACGAGGAATTCCCTGAGCAGCTGCTCGAAGTAGCCGCTGTCCAATTTAGCTCTCAGGGAGCGGAAAACCTCATCCTGAGTCAGATACAGCAGCGGATCGCCGCCGTACAGCCATGAGCTGAGGGCGTTGACCGCACGCTCCAGTCCCATAGGCTCCTGCCCCTCGCGCAGGGTGAATTCCACGCGGTTGATTGCCGCCTCAAGGCTCTGTCTGTCCAGTCCGTTTTCCAGCAGCTGCGCGGCTGTGTCGGTGATGACCCGGCTGAGCTGCTCGCGCCTGTCATAGGACGTATTGCGCACCAGCAGATAAACCGTCGGCTGAGCGATCCCGTCGTCGATGCTCATCACAACGTCTTCGCCAAGACCTGCATCCAGAATGGCTTTCTGGAGGGGCGAGTCGTTGGAATCGGTGAGATAGTCACCCAGAGCGTATGCCGCCAGCTGACGCTCTCTGTCCGACCAGTCGCAGATAATTCTGCCCATCATCATCTGGGCGCGATTCTCTGCGTTATCTTCCGCACCGATCTCGTAGCTGCACACTTTTTCCGTGCAGGCAGTCGGCTGCTGCATCCCCAGAACCGCAGGCTCGACAGCTTCAGCAAAATCCGTAAGATACTCGCTGTCGATGATCTCCAGCATTTTCTCGATGGGCAGCTCGCCGTCGAGGTAAATGCGCGAGTTGGAGGGATGATAAAACCGGCGGTAGGTGTCGATGAACTGCTCGTAGGTCAGCTCGGGGATGTGCACCGGATCGCCGCCGGAAGAAAGACCGTAGCAGTTATCCGGGAACAGCAGCGCGGACAGCTCCCTGTCCATCACGCGATCCACCGAGGAATACGCGCCCTTCATCTCGTTGTAGACAACGCCGTTGAAGGTGGGCGCGCCATCCCTGCTTTCCAGCTCGTAATGCCAGCCCTCCTGATAGAAGATGTTGGGATCGCTGAGAATGGCAGGCTTGAACACCGCATCGAGATACACCCGCGTCAGATTGATGAAATCACGCTCGTTGCGTGAGGACACGGGGTACATGGTCTTGTCGGGGAAGGTCATGGCGTTGAGGAAGGTGTTGAGCGAGCTTTTCAGCAGCTCCACAAAGGGCTCCTTGACGGGATAGTTTTCCGAGCCGCACAGCACGGAATGTTCAAGAATATGGAACACGCCCGTGCTGTCCTCGGGGATGGTCTTGAAGGCGATGGAAAAGAGCTTGTTTTCCGCGCCGTTGCTGAACCACATCAGCTCCGCGCCGGTTCTGACGTGGCGCATCTGCACGCACTGCGCCCCCAGCTCATCCACCTGACGCACGTCGGTTATCTCAAAGCCGTGAACCACGGCACCGGTTTTCAGATTCATATCGCGCACCTCACTTGAGATTATCTGTATATAATATTATAACCCGTACCATGATACAGAACAAGGGCTGCGGAGAATTTCGTGAATTCTCCGCAGCCCATTGGTCAAGCGTTGATGTTATTCAGTTTTACCCGATCCTTATGCAACATCACAGACAAGAGCCATGACATAAACCAGCGGAGAGTTCCAGTAGATGGTGATCTCGTTCAGGGAGTATGCGGCGGTGTTGTCGATGTAACAGCAGGCAGGAGCTGCAGTGGACAGAGTGGACAGTGCAAAGGGATCTTCCAGATTGCAGTTGGGGCCGCCCACCAGCATACCGGGCAGAGTCTGGCCCAGTGCGATGGAAGGACGATGATGGGTTCCGTTGGGAGTGAGAGCGCCGTGACCGGTGACAAAGCTGTAGGAAACGGGGTTGACACCGAACAGATAGTCAATATGCTGCTTGGCACACTCAACGTATTCCTCGTTGGGAGCGAACTCGTTGGCGAACAGAAGCATCATGGCGTTATTGGCAACGGTCATGTTGCTGCCCCAGATGTAACCGGAGTTGGGCAGGGAAATTCTGTAGCCGTACTCGTCGGAAGCCTTGAGATAGTTTTCAGCCTTCGCGGTAAAGCAGTAGAGGAACTGCTCGCGGATCTCGGGGTTGGTATAAGCTTCGTCCATGGAGAGGTAGGTATGCAGAGCGTAAGCGCCCATGTCAGCCCAGCCCAGTCCGCCGGGGATGGCAGGCTTCATACGTTTGGTGATCTGGGGTTCGTAGGTCTCCACGTCGCCGGTGATGCTCAGCAGCTCACAGGAAGCCCACAGGTGCTCGTCATTGGAAACGCCGTCACCGTATTCACCGGTGAGGATATCCTCGGGATTCTTGAAGCCGAGGATGTTGTTGTTCATGCCGAAATCGTATGCCTTGAGAGCGGCATCCAGACAGGTCTGGGCAAACTCGGCATCGATGTCCTTGTAGTAGCGGTAAGCCATAGCGCAGCTGGCGGCAAAGCTGTAGGTAGCGGTTCTGGACATGGGGCTGAGAATAAGCTCCTCAGTCTCGTCCTGAGGCATGACGTTGCCGGGGAAGTTGGCGCAGGTCACCTTGTGGTAAACACCGCCGGTCTCGGGATCCTGCATCTTGAGCATCCACTCAAGCTCATAACGGACCTCGTCCAGAATGTCGGGAATACCGTTTCCGCTTTCGGGAATGTTGCAGTCGTCACCGAAGGCCTCGGGAGCGGCACTGTAGGCAAGGAGCAGGTCGGCGATGGTCTTGGCAGCAGGGTCGACATAACGGCCGTAGTCACCGGCATCATGCCAGCCTCCGGAAACATCCATAGTCTTGTCTGTGCCGTAGATACGGGCAGGAGTGTTATGGCATACGGGATGAGCAAAATCACCCGCGTGCTCGGCAGTCAGCTCGCATCCGCAGCGCTGGATGTAGAACATATGCACCAGATCAGCAAAAGCATCATTATAGATATCCTCGCCGATGGTGAAGGGATAGGAATCGCCGAATTCATCGGCAACGATGCGGTATGTACCGGGCTCGGTCACCGCAGAGAAATCGCCGTGCCAGTTGTATTCGAAAGCCGAGTAGTTCTCGATGGGGCCGGTGATATCTCCGGTGTAGACTACATTGCCGTCCTCGTCAACAACGGCAAAGGAATCGATGACGGCGTTGCCGCGGAACACCGCGATCTTTTCAGCATCGGGAGTATAGCCCAGCTGATTGATGTTGATGTTCTTGCTCAGATCCTCTGCCTCAAACTCGACCTTGGAGTTGTCGGTGCAGGCAACGGAAATGTTATCGATATAGACTCTGTAGTTGGTCAGGTCGGCACCTTCCTCGGAGCCGTCAACTGCACGTCCGAGATTGAAGCACAGACGGGGAGCAATGTCGGTCTTCTCCTCCATGGTGAAGTCAATAGTATAGGTCTGCATCTCCTCGGTCAGCGCCGGCTCGATAATGGCGTAGGCATGATAGTCGCCGCCGTTGACCTGCAGTCTGGCCTCGATCTTCTTGCCGGGCAAGGTGCATCGAGCATCAAAGCTGAAAGTGTACTTCGCGTACTGGTGCAGCTTGACACCGTCGTAGTAAACCTGAACAGCGTGGGAAACCTTGCCTCCGTCAGCGATGTTGACCAGGAACTGATTGCCGGAGATGGAAAGCTCGGCAGATCCGCCCGATTCCTCATAAGGAGTCCAAAGCAGATTGCTTGCGTCATCAAATCCGGGGTTCTTGACAACGTTTTCACCGATAGCCGCAAAATCCTCCTTGGGTCTGAGAACCTCAAACACATCGGGAAGATATTCGATTTCGGTCACTGCTGTATCCGATTCGGTAACAACAGGCACAACCGGTTCCTCATTGCCGCCGCAGGCAGCCAGAGACACCAGCATGGACATGGCGAGAAGCATGGAAATAATACGCTTCATAAGTACACCTCCATTGATTTATACCCTAATTATACAATCGCGCAAATTTTTTTCAAGCATTATTTGAATATTTGTACAAAACAGCTGCGATTTGCCGGGGACAGGTTTGGGGTTCTTTATGTACATTGAATAACATCCAAAGACGTCTAACCATTTTTTGCCATATCGCGAATTCGATTGCAGGATAATCACGGCAAATTCTGCGCATAACAAAGCAAATATTGCTAATCAGACATCACTCTCAATGATCCGGACAGGTAATCGATACCATCGCTTCGATCATTTTGTGGAGCATCTGGGCGCGTTCGGTATCGGCAGCCTTGTAGTAGACCTCCTTGCCCTCCCTGCGGGTAACGACCAGTCCCGCGGATTTGAGCTGCCGCAGATGATGGGACAGCGCAGGGCTGCTCATCCCCACCATGGCGGACAGGTTGATAACGCACTCCTCGCAGTGGCACAGGATCCAGTATATGCGCACACGACCGGCGTCGCTCAGCTGGCGGAAAAGATCGGCAACCGCCGCAAAATCCTCGCAGGCAGGCATCTTTTCCAGCACCTCCGCAGGCGACTGACCGTGATCATGGGGCAGCAAATGCTTATCCATATTCTCTCCCCTTTCCGGGATGTTTTCTTATGGCGTATTATATCACAATTCTACGGGATAATAAAGTGCCTGCGCCAAATCATCCTGCGTTCTGCGAAAGCACACAGCAAACACGCGAAATAGTCGCTGCAACGCTGATTTTTCTTGACAACGCCATTACTATTTAATATAATGTTTTGAGATATGCGGTCCTCAAGGATCGCGTATAGTATTTTGTAATTATTTATCGAAAGGGTGCGAAATTATGGCTGAAAAGCTCGTACTTCTTACTGCAGAAGGCAAAGAGGCTCTCGAAAATGAGCTGACCATGCTCAAATCGGTTAAACGAAAGGAAATCTCCGAGAAAATCAAAATCGCTATCGGTTTTGGTGATCTGAGCGAAAACAGCGAATATGACGAGGCTAAAAACGAGCAGGCTCAGGTTGAGAGCCGCATCGTGGAGATCGAGGCCATGCTCAAACGCGCCGAAGTCATTGACGAAAGCGAGATCGACACCGACGTGGTCCGCATCGGTGCAAAGGTCAGGCTGCTGGACATCGAGTTCGACGAGGAGGTCGAGTACCAGATCGTCGGCTCCACCGAGGCTAACCCCGCCAAGGGCAGCATCTCCGATGAATCCCCCGTGGGCAAGGCAGTTCTCGGCCGTCATCTCAATGACGTTGTTGACGTTGAAACTCCGGGCGGCATCGCTCAGTTCAAGATCGTCAGCATCTCCCGATAATCACCGACAATAAATTTCTTTTAATATACGAAAGGGCTGAAAACAATGGCCGACGAAATCAAGACCGCCGCACAGAACGCGGAGGCTAACGAGGAACAGGAGCTCAGCGAGCTTCTTCAGATCAGACGCGACAAGCTGGATCAGCTCAAGGATCAGGGTAAGGATCCCTTTGTCATCACCACCTGCGCCAAGAACATCGACGCCGCTGACGTCGTGGCTCGTTTTGAGGAGCTGGAGAACACCGATGTTGTCATCGCCGGACGTATCATGAGCTGGCGCGACATGGGCAAGGCCGGTTTCATCGATCTGCGCGACCGCAGCGGCCGCATCCAGGTCTATCTCAAGATAGACGATCTGGGCGAGGATGTCTACAAGGATTTCTCCATGTGGGACATCGGCGACCTGTGCGAGGTCACCGGCATGGTCTTCCGCACACGCCGCGGCGAGATCAGCGTCCACGCCAAGGGCATCCGTCTGCTGGCCAAGAGCCTGCTGCCCATGCCCGAGAAGTATCACGGTCTCAAGGACGTTGACACCCGTTATCGTCAGCGCTACATGGACCTGATCGTCAATCCCGAGGTTCAGGACACCTTTATCAAGCGTGCCGCCATCATCCGCACCATCCGTGAGTATCTCGACAGCAACGGCTTTATCGAGGTCGAGACTCCCATCCTCAACCTCATCCCCGGCGGTGCCGCTGCCCGTCCCTTCATCACCCATCACAACACTCTGGACATGGATATGTACCTGCGTATCGCCCCCGAGCTGTACCTCAAGCGTCTGATCGTCGGCGGTATGGAGCGTGTCTACGAGCTTGGCCGTCTGTTCCGCAACGAAGGCATGGACGTCAAGCACAACCCCGAGTTCACCACCTTTGAGCTGTACGAAGCCTACACCGACTACCACGGCATGATGGCTCGTACCGAGGATATCATCAACGCCTGCGCTCTGGCTGCCTGCGGCACCGAGGAGATCAACTATCAGGGTCAGGACATCTGCCTGAAGAAGCCCTTTGCACGCATGACCATGATCGAGGCTGTCAAGCAGTATTCCGGCGTTGACTTTGACGAGTTCGCCAACGACAGCGAAAAGGCGATCGCCCTCGCCAAGGAGCGCGGTCTGGAGGTCAAGAAGACCGACACATGGGGCAACATACTCAACCTGTTCTTCGAGGAATATGTTGAAGAAAAGCTGGTTCAGCCTACATTCATCTACGACTATCCCGTGGAGATCTCTCCCCTGACCAAGCGTAAGCCCGACCGTCCCGAG
>SVPO01000051.1 GCA_015065795.1 Oscillospiraceae bacterium
CGTTCTTGGTTGCCATTCTCTTTCTGAAGCCGTGCTCCTTCTTGCGCTGGAGCTTCTTGGGCTGATAAGTTCTGAACATAGCCATTGCTTGCGACCTCCTTTCGTCAGCTGAAAAATCTGTCTGTCTCAAAAAACGGGGACAGACAGCCCTACATCGCAACATTATATCCTATACACCTACGATATGTCAACCGATTTTTTCTTAAATTTTCCCCGACTGTCGCACTGTTGTCGCTATTTTGAGCACAATATACTACACTTTGTATTCATTGCGTCATAATGCACTATATTTGCCTGAAGAAATATTTATTTTTCTTTCTGGTATTATTACCATTCATGTGCTATAATAATATAGATTCAATACAAATAATAATGTAATAAGGAGAACGGATACATAATGGACTCGGTTTACGACCTCTGGCGACAGATCACTCCCTCTCTGCACGAGGAGATCGGTGACACAGCATACAACGTCTGGATCAAGGATATGCAGCCCGTTGAGATGACAGCAAAGGATTTCGTCATCAAGGTACCCTCCACCATGCACAGAGAGGTCATCGCAGGGCGTTTTGTGGCGGAATACATCCGTCCCAAGCTCAGCAGCCTGCTGGGCATCGACATGGACGTGCGCCTTGTGCTTGAGGATGAGATGGAGAAGATCAACAATCCTTCCCTCGATCTTTCCGACCAGAATTTTGAATACACCTTCGACAACTTCATCGTCGGCTCCGCCAACCGCTTTGCCCACGCTGCGGCTCAGGCGGTTGCCCAGAACCCCGGCGGAAGCTATAACCCCCTGTTCATCTACGGTCCCTCCGGACTTGGCAAGACCCATCTGCTCTTTGCCATCCGCGACCATATCCTGCGTCAGGATCCCGGCAAGAACATCGTTTACATCAAGGGCGATCAGTTCACCAACGAGCTCATCGAAGCCGTTTCCAAGAGCAGCATGGTGGAGTTCCGCAACAAGTACCGCTACGCTGACGTATTCCTCATGGACGACGTTCAGTTCATCGGCGGCAAGGTCTCCACTCAGGAGGAGTTCTTCCACACCTTTGAGAACCTCTATCAGGACCACAAGCAGATCGTCCTGACCAGCGACCGCCTGCCCAAGGAGATCAACACCCTTGAAGAGCGTCTGCGCTCCCGTTTTGAAAACGGACTGCTTGCCGACATCCAGCCCCCCGAGTTTGAGACCCGTGTGGCTATCATCAAGCGCAAGGCGGCTTTCTTCAATCTGGACATTCCCGACACCACCTGCGAGTTCATCGCCAACAAGATCAAGAACAACGTCCGCCAGCTGGAGGGCGTGGTCAAGAAGATGAACGTCATGTGCATGATGGATAAGGAAAAGCCCACCATCGCCACCGCAACCGCCGTCATCAGAGAGATCGAGAACGACGTGGAGGCTTTGCCCGTCACCATCGAGCGCATCGTGGACGAGGTGTGCCGCGCCCTTGAGGTCACCCCCGAGGACGTCTACAGCCGCCGTCACGCCGCCCCCATCTCCCTTGCCCGTCAGGCATGTATGTACTGCATCAGAGAGACCACCAACCTCTCCTACGACGAGATCGGCAGCAACTTCGGCGGCAGAGACCACACCACCGTCATCTACGCCGTACAGCGCATCCAGAGCCTCATCGATCAGAAGCCCGATTTCCGCGCTCTGATCCAGGACATCGTCAACAACGTGCGCTCCTGACCCGTCACCGAAGATGCATAAATATTCCTGCTCCGATCCATCATAACAGATGACATTCCCGTTTCCGTATGGGTCGGAATGGGATTATGTATAAGATGCACAAGGGCAGTTTCCTGTCCGATAAAGCAAAAATCCACCGTATAAGTCCTTTTGATGGTACCCGGCTTCCACACTTTTCCCTGCCGGAGGGTGCTTTTAGCGCGCACTGCTGTCATTTTCAAAATCGCGGTTTCAACAATTGCGATTCCGGCATCGGCGTCACCGTATGACCATCGTCATTCTGACGTAACAGCGATTTGCCTGCAACGGCGCGCCCTGTCACCCATTGCCGCAGATTATGCTCTTTTGGCACGTTCTGTGCCCTTTGGCTCAATCATGCGCATCGGCACCGCATCCGACATCAGCCGACAGCTATCCCCATCCAAAATGGGGAATCCACGTTGAAAATTGTTCAAGGCTGTTGAGGTTTCCGCGGAGCCTGCCGAAGCTTCAACAATCATCCCCATAGCCCCGGATTTTATCCACAAGGAAAAAAATCGGCAGCCACGCCGATAAACAGCGTTTTCCACAGGTTCAACACCCCCTACTACTGCTACTATAACTATTCTATTCGTTATTGTTATGTTATCAGAAAAAAGCGGCAGCCCGGGAATCAGCACCCGATACCTTTCCGCGGAATGAAAACCCACGGAATACACCCTGTCTGTCCGCTGCGGAGGATACTATGAGATTTGAATGTAACCGCACCGATTTTCTTGAAGCGCTCATCAACTGCTCAAGAGCAGCCGCGCAGAAATCCACGCTGACCGTGATCGAAGGCATACTCATGCGCGCCACCAGCACCGGACTGCACCTGTGCTGCTACAATCTCGAGCTGGGTATCGCCAAGAACATACCCGCGCACATCATCCGCACCGGAGCCGCGGTGGTCCCCATGCGCTTTATCGAAATGATCAAGCGTCTGCCCGGCGAGCGCGTCACCGTGGACTGCAACGAAAAGCTGGTGGTACATATCGAATCGGATCTGACCGAATTTGATATCATCGCCATCCCTGCCGACGACTTCCCCGAGCTGCCCATCGTCGAAAGCGAGTTCGCCGTACAGATGGAGGAAAGCAAGCTGCGTTCCATCATCTCCCAGACGGCGCACGCCATCTACAACAACAACGACAAGCCCATCTATACCGGCGCTCTCTTTGAGCTCAACGAAGGCAGGCTGAAGGTCACCACCCTTGACGGCTGCCGCGTCGCCATCCGCAACGAGACGGTCAACAGCATGGGCACCAACCGCTTCATCGTGCCCGGCAAGTCTCTGGTGGACGTTTCCCGTCTGCTGTCCGACTGCGACGAGATGGCGGAGATCAGCGTGGGCAAGCACAACGTCGTGTTTCTCATCGACGGCTACAGCGTGGTTTCCCGTCTGCTCACCGGCAAGTTTACCGACTGCACTTCCCTTTTCAACACCTCCGGCAGCTACACCGTCAGAGTAAAGACCTCCGACGTGCTCGCCGGCGTTGAGCGTATGTCCCTCGTTATCAGCGAATCCTATAAGAGCCCGGTGCGCTGCACCTTCTCCGAAAACCGCATCCAGTTCACCTGCGAGACTCCCGTGGGCAGAGCCGATTCGGTCATCGCCTGCCAGAGCCAGTGCCCTGCCATCACCATGGGCATCAACAACCGCTTCATGGTGGACGCCTTCAAGGCGGTGGACACCGACGAGATGCGCATCATGATCGTTGACCGTATGCGTCCTATGATCATCCTGCCCCCGGAGGGCGAGCATTTTGAATTCCTCATCATGCCCCTGAACCTCAACGACGGTCCTCAGGATAAAAAGGACGATACCGCCAAGCGCGGTCCCCGTGAGGTGGCAGATGCCGATTACAGCTCCGGCAACGAGGACAGCGAAGCCGATTTCGGCGACGACACCTACGACGATTGATCACCCTGAATAACGAAAGGAGCAAATAATCATGTTTACTCTCATCAAGAAAATCGGAAAGATCGCTCTCATGATAGGCATCGCGCTGATCATCTGCGGCGTGGTCTCCGGATTCACTCTGGCGGAGTTTGAAAAGAACGAGGTAAAGACCGACGCCTATATCACCACCATAGAGGAAGGTGGCTTCTTTGACAACGGCGGCTATGTTGTCCATGTGCGCTACAACACCCTTGAAAACAAGCGCATCACCGGCACCATCAGCAGCGGCAACCTGGGTCAGCACTTCATCGACCTGCAGGCGGAAGCCGACAAGGCAGGCATGGATGTCATCGACTACGCCGACAGCGCCCAGAGCACCAGCAAGGTCATTCCCATCTACTACAACAAGGAGATCCCCGATTCCTTCAAGTACGTCGACTATAAAGAGTCCGGCAACGACTTCTACAAGTGGGGCGGCATCATCGGCGGCGGCGCTCTTGCCGTGCTGCTGGTCAATTATCTCCTCAAGAAGAAGAAGGAAGAACGCGCCGCCGAAAAGCGCGTGGAAAAGAAGCAGGCAAAGCAGGCCCAGAAGCAGGGCAGATAATCTATACACAGCAGGAACAGTACAATGACAAAGATTTCCATTCAGACCGATTTCATCAAGCTGGACAGCTTTCTTAAATTTTCCGGATCGGCAAGCGACGGCGGCGACGCCAAGAGCATGATCGCCGACGGACTGGTAAAGGTCAACGGCGAGGTCTGCCTCATGCGCGGCAAGAAGCTGCGTGAGGGCGACGTGGTTTCCGTGGACGGCGACGAATACGAGGTGGGCAGAGATTAACATCACCGCCTTTTCCGCCATCAATTTCCGCAATCTGGCGCAGGTCAGCATCGAGCCCTGCCCCGGTGTCAACGTCATATACGGCGACAACGGTCACGGCAAGACCAATCTCCTTGAGGGCATCAGCCTGTTTTCCGGTATGCGCAGCTTTCGCGGTGCGCGCAACGGACAGATGATCGCCGAGGGGGAAAAGTTCTCCCGGCTGGAAACATCCTTCTTTGCCGAGAGCCGCGATCAGGATGCCGCCATGGTCATCACCGACAGCGCCCGTGACCTCACCCTCAACGGGGTGAAAAAGGAAGCGGCCTCCTCAATGATAGGCAGGTTCTGCACCGTGGTGTTCTCCCCCGACAGGATGCTGCTCATCACCGGCGGCGCTGCCGAGCGCAGACGGTTCATCGACGCTGCCATGAGCCAGATCCAGCCCGGATATACCAACGTACTGTATAAATTCAATCAAATATTACAGCAGCGTAATACGCTTCTCAAGGATATTTCCGCAAACCCCTCCCTTAAATCCACCATGGACGTGTGGGATATGTCCCTTGCATCCTACGGCGCGGCGGTCATCTGCCGGCGGCACAATCTTGTGCGGCAGCTGATGCCCATCGCGGCAGAGATATACGGACAGATGTCCTCCGGCAGGGAGCAGCTTGAGCTGAAATACGACTGTTCCCTTGCACGCTGCCTGCCTGACGAGATTCTGGGCGGCTCCCGGCTCAATGAGGCAATGGCACAGATAAGCGAGCAGTATCAGAATCAGCTTGGCGAGAGCCTTGCCTCCGATATGCGCCTTGGATACACCTTCCACGGCCCTCAGCGTGACGATCTGACCGTGCTCATCAACGGCAGGGATGCCCGTACATACGGCTCCCAGGGGCAGAAGCGCTCCTCGGTGCTCTCCCTCAAGCTGGCGGAGGCGGCTTTGCTAGCCGATCTGCTGGACGAACGTCCGGTGGCGCTGCTGGATGACGTGATGAGTGAGCTGGACGCTTCCCGTCAGGATTTTCTTCTCAACCGTCTGCAGGGCTGGCAGGTGTTCATCACCTGCTGCGACCCCGGTCCCCTGCGTCTGCTGGACAGCGGAAGCATCTTCCGCGTGGAGAGCGGCGTGGTGACACAGATGAGGGGAGAGTAAAATAATATAGCTTTACGGGGGTTCAAGGCTTTCAAGATGAGCTGCCAGACTCGCAGAAAATGCAAACACGTAATTGTGGGCACGTGAGCAGAATTCCCGAAGGGAATTAGAGCGACTGCAGAGGCGCGTACGCGCCGTGTCGCTCGTTGCGATAAGTGCCCAAGCTGCCAAATGATGCAAAAGCGCATTTTTGCTTCTTTTGACCGCAGGTCAAAAGTGTGAGCCCCACCGGCATGAGGTGAAAGCCAAAAGTCAGAATTGAGCAAAAAGTGTGAGCCCCACCGGCATGAAGTGAAAACAAAACGACAGCAGTGCGCGCATACTGACAGTCATGCAACCTCATTCTGTGGTACAATATCAAAAGGAGGACGACCATGCGCCGTAAAGTAACCTACCTTCGCACCGGCGGCGACACCGTCCTGCGCAGCGACACCATCATCGGCATCTTCGATATGGATAACACCACCACATCCAAGCACACCATCGGCTTTCTCAATCAGGCAGAGCGCGACGGCAGGGTCACAAACCTCGCCGCCGACATCCCTGCCAGCTTCGTGGTCACCGACGAGGGAGTATATTTCACCCAGATCGCGCCGCGAACACTAAAGGGCAGATTTTTGTGAAAAACTTTGTGGAAAACCTTAAAACGGGCTAAAACAGACTGTAGTTTAACATAATTGTCCACGTTTTCCACCGGACTTTCCACAAAAATCAGGATCGTGATACGGTGATAAGCCCTTGATAAAGCCCTTTTCCCGTATAAACGGGCAGTCTGATCAAAAGTAAACCAATCTGAAATCACTCTGTAATATCACACAGGTATAATACATTGAACGCTGACCACACAGCGTTACTGGAGGTTATTATTTTGAGCGAGATTACAAACAGCAACCCCATTCCCGTGGAGGAACAGGCCTACGACGAAACCCAGATACAGGTCCTCAAGGGACTGGAAGCTGTCCGCAAGCGCCCCGGTATGTACATAGGCTCCACCGGTCCCCGTGGTCTGCACCATCTGGTGTACGAGATCGTGGATAACTCCATCGACGAGGCGATCGGCGGATACTGCGACAAGATCGATGTGGTCATCGAACCGGGTGACGTCATAACCGTCAGCGACAACGGACGCGGTATCCCCGTGGGCATCCAGCCCGATACCGGTCTGCCTGCTGTGGAGGTCGTTTTCACCATCCTGCACGCCGGCGGCAAGTTCGGCGGCAGCGGCTACAAGGTATCCGGCGGTCTGCACGGCGTCGGTGCTTCGGTGGTCAACGCCCTGTCCGAATGGACCGAGGTCACGGTGTACGACGGCAGGCACATCAACCATATGCGCTTTGAGCGCGGCGACAAGGTGCAGGAGCTGACCGTCATCGGCGACACCGACCGCACCGGTACCACCGTTCGCTTCAAGGCTGACCCGGAGATCTTTCAGGAGACCACCGTCTACGAATTCGACACCCTCGACCACCGTCTGCGTGAGCAGGCATTCCTCAACGCCGGTATCCACGTTGAGCTGCGCGACGAGCGCGACCCGGAGAATGTCCGCGTGGAGGATTATCACTACGAGGGCGGCGTAAGGAGCTTCGTTGAGTATATCCACACCAAGAAGCAGGTGGAGACGGTGCACGACGAGGTCATCTTCATGACCGGCAGCTCTGCCGACGGCAACGCGGCGGTGGAGATCGCCATGCAGTACAACACCGACTACAACGAGCTGCTGCTCAGCTTTGCCAATAACATCCGCACCACCGACGGCGGTATGCATGAGGAGGGCTTCAAGCGCGCCCTCACCCGTGTGATGAACGATTACGCGCGCCGCTTTAATATCCTCAAGGAAAACGACAAGAACCTCAGCGGCGATGACGTGCGCGAGGGTCTGACCGCCATCGTCAGCGTCAAGGTCAAGGAAGCCCAGTTCGAGGGTCAGACCAAGACCAAGCTGGGCAACACCGAGGTCAGAACTCTGGTGGATAACGTGGTGTCGGAAACCCTGTCCACCTATCTCGAGGAACATCCCAACGTGGCGAAAGCCATCTTCAATAAGGCTCTGGAGGCTTCCCGCGCCAGAGAGGCCGCCCGAAAGGCACGCGAGTCCGCACGCCGCAAGTCGGCGCTGGACGGTGCCGGACTGCCCGGCAAGCTGTCCGACTGCATCGACCGCGATCCGGTCAACGCAGAGATCTTCATCGTCGAGGGTGACTCGGCAGGCGGCACCGCCAAGGAGGGCCGCAACCGCTACACTCAGGCGATCCTTCCCCTGTGGGGCAAGATGCTCAACGTGGAAAAGGCACGTCTCGACAAGGTCTACGGCAACGAAAAGCTCATGCCCGTGGTCATGGCTCTGGGCTGCGGCATCGGCGAGGAATTCGATCTGAGCAAGCTGCGCTACCACAAGGTCATCATCATGGCTGATGCCGACGTGGACGGCTCGCACATCCGCACTCTGCTGCTGACCTTCTTCTTCCGTTATATGCGTCCGCTGGTGGAAAACGGCCACGTGTGCATCGCGCAGCCGCCCCTCTACCGCGTCAGCTACAAGAAGCTTGACCTGGAGGCAAACACCGAGGAGGAAAAGAAGGCACTCATGGAGGAGCTGGGCGAGGATGCCAAGGTCACCAGAGTGAAGGACGAGAGCGGTAACTACATCGAGGGTCACTATCGCGTGAGCAAGAAGGAGATGCACTATTACGCCTTCTCCGATGAGCAGCGTGACGAGATCCTCCAGCGCAGAGGTGTCGCCGACGACATCCAGCGATACAAGGGTCTCGGTGAGATGGACAAGGAACAGCTGTGGGAGACCACCATGGATCCCGAACGCCGCATGATGCTCAAGGTGCAGATCGAGGATGCCATGGCAGCCGACGAGGTGTTCTCCATCCTCATGGGCGACAAGGTTGAGCCGCGCCGCGAGTTCATCGAGCAGAACGCCAAGTACGTCCAGAACCTCGACGTATAAGCCCGGGTTTTCACTCAGGTTGCGCCGATAGACATAAAAACATACGATAACCATCCGGTACACAATATATGGACAAAGTTCGCTGTCAAGACATATTTGTTCGGTGATAGGGTTTATTTCCGCAGTTTGATTACAGATTGTTGAAAACTATGTGGAAAACGTGTAAAACTCCCGAAAATCCCGATTACGGATTGTTATCGAAGAATAAAACGATACAATATACGATTTCAGAAACAAGTAATCGCGTGAATATGCGTGAAAACATTGACATATTCTGTGCGGTTCTGTGAAAGAGGCATATATTATTATGGACAATTATATGAACAACAGCATAAGCAGCGGAAACAAGCTGGTGGATGTGTGGATAGAGAACGAGATGAGGAAATCCTTCCTGGATTACTCCATGTCGGTCATCGTTTCCCGTGCTCTGCCCGATGTGCGCGACGGACTCAAGCCGGTCCATCGCCGTATTCTGTATGCCATGTACGAGGACGGCATCACCCCCGACAAGCCCTACAAGAAGTGCGCTACCACCGTCGGTAACGTGCTGGGCCGCTATCACCCCCACGGTGACGCGTCGGTGTACGATGCCCTTGTGCGTCTGGCGCAGGATTTCTCCATGAGAGAGATGCTGGTTGACGGACACGGCAACTTCGGTTCCGTGGACGGTGACCCCCCTGCAGCCTACCGATACACCGAGGCACGCATGAGCAAGATTTCTCTGGAGATGCTTGCCGATATCGAAAAGGAGACGGTGGATTACATCCCCAACTTCGACGATTCCAGAAAGGAACCCACCGTTCTGCCCAGCAAGTTCCCCAACCTGCTGGTCAACGGCTCAACCGGTATCGCCGTCGGTATGGCAACGAATATTCCCCCTCACAACCTGCGTGAGGTGATCGATGCCGCCCGATATCTGCTGGAGAATCCCGACGCCGCCCTTGACGAGCTGATGGAATATGTCCCCGGTCCCGATTTCCCCACCGGCGGCATCATCATGGGCCGTTCCGGCATCCGCGCCGCCTACGGCACCGGCAGAGGCAAGATCACCCTGCGCGCCAAGGCCGAGATCGTGGAGAACAGCAAGGGCCGCAGCCAGATAATCGTCACCGAGCTGCCCTATCAGGTCAACAAGGCTCGCCTCATCGAGAGCATTGCCGACATGGTCAAGGACAAGCGCATCGAGGGTATCTCCCGTATCGAGGACCACTCCGACCGCGCCGGTATGTGCATCACCATCGACGTCAAGCGCGAGGCTTCCGCCGGTGTTGTGCTCAACAATCTCTATAAATTCTCCCAGATGCAGACCACCTTCGGCGTCATCAACCTCGCCATCGTGGACGGAGTGCCCAAGGTGCTCACCCTGCGCGATATGCTGGATGAGTACCTCAAGCATCAGCTGCAGGTCATCCTGCGCCGCACCGTCCACGACCTGCGCAAGGCAAAGGAGCGCGCCCACATTCTGGAGGGTCTGAAGATCGCTCTGGATTACATCGACGAGGTCATCGCCATCATCCGCTCCTCCAAGAGCATTCCCGAATCCAAGGAGCGTCTGTGCGAGCGCTTCGGTCTGGATGACATTCAGGCCAACGCCATCGTCCAGATGCGTCTGGGACAGCTCTCCGGTCTGGAGCGCGAAAAGATCGAGGACGAACTGGCCGAGATAAAGATCAAGATCGAGGACTTTGAGGATATCATCGCCCGTGAGGAGCGCCGCCGCGTCATCGTCGGCGATGAGCTTGCGGTCATCTCCAAAAAGTACGCCAGCGAGCGCCGTACCGTCATCGAAGCCATCTCCGGCGAAATGGACGTTGAGGATCTCATTCCCGAGGAGGAATGTGTCATCACCATGACCGCCATGGGCTACGTCAAGCGCCAGAAGATGGAGAATTATCAGATCCAGCACCGCGGCGGACGGGGCATCGCCGGTATGCAGAAGCGCGAGGAAGACACTCCCATGGAGATGTTCATCGGCTGCACCCACGACTACGTCATGTTCTTCACCAATCAGGGACGTGTCTACCGCCTCAAGGGCTACGAGATCCCCGAGGGCGGACGCAACGCCAAGGGCATGAACATCGTCAACATCCTCGAGCTGCAGCCCGAGGAGAAGATCACCAACATGATCCGCGTTGAGCGTGAATACGACAGCGAGCGATACATGGTCATGGTCACCCAGCAGGGCATCATCAAGCGCACTCCCCTGAGTGCCTTTGCCAACTGCCGCAAGCGCGGACTCATCGCCCTGACCCTCAGGGAGGACGACCAGCTTGTATGGGCACGCCTCACCGAGGGCGACCGCGAGCTGATCATCGGTACCCGTAAGGGTATGGCGATCCGCTTCAACGAGACCGACATCCGAATCATGGGACGTACCGCCGCCGGCGTGCGAGGTATCCGTCTGCAGCCGGGCGACACGGTCATCGGTATGTCCGTCGTCCGTCCCGAGAGCCGCGTGCTCACCGTCAGCGAGAACGGCTTCGGCCGCCTCTCCCCCATGGACAACTACCGCATCCAGTCCCGCGGCGGCAAGGGCATCACCAACTACCGCCAGTCGGTGGGTGATGTGGCTGCCATCCGCGTGGTGGACGACGACAACGATATCATCATCATCAACGACGCCGGTGTCATCATCCGCATCGCCGTGTCCGAGATCCGCGAGTGTGCCCGTCCGGCAAAG
This sequence comes from Oscillospiraceae bacterium, assembly GCA_015065795.1. Lineage (GTDB taxonomy): Bacteria > Bacillota > Clostridia > Oscillospirales > Acutalibacteraceae > SIG598. Next base: position 11,242 of record SVPO01000051.1, read on the forward strand.
GGCGTGCGCCTGATGCGCCTTGCCGAGGATACAAAGATCGTTGCCATCGCCCGTGTCCAGCACAGCGACGAGGAAGCCGAAAAGCTGGAGCATGACGAGAACGACAATCCCGACGAGGGTGCCGAGACCGCCGAGGAGCTTGCCGCTGCGGAAGCCACCGAGGAGGAAGCCGTCGAGGATGACGAGGCGGAGGAAGAAGCCGCCGACAGCGAGGAATAATCTCTGAGATATACCATATAAACAAGGTCTGCCGAGGGTGCGAATTTGCACCTGCGGCAGACCTTTTGTCTGTTATTTTAGGGGGATCGAGACGGAACGGCTGGGGGATGTGTTATGGATTGTCGGGTGTTGCTCCCCCAGTCTGCTTCGCAGCCAGCCCCCTCGGGGAGGGGGCCAATGCCTCCCTCTCTGAGGGAGGTGGCACGGCGCAGCCGTGACGGAGGGAGCAAACCCAGTCGCAGCAACGCTTTCCGCCCACCCAAGCATTCCCGATGGATCACAGAGCAGCATTACCCCTTTATCCTCTCACTGACGGTTATATCTATCTGCTCGCAGACGGATGAAAACCGCGTATCAACATCGTGATTGGAGAAGCGGATGACCTTCAGCTCATAGCCCTCAAGAACAGCGGTTCGGTCACGATCGTGCGCCATGCCCTGTTCGCTGAAATGATGACTGCCGTCCAGTTCGATCACGAGTCTTGCTGCGTGACAGTAGAAATCCACGATAAAACCACCGATGGTCTTTTGCCGCTGGAACCTTGTCGGATAAGTTCGCAGGAAATCGTACCACAGATGGTTTTCCTGTCTGGTTGCGTTTTTCCGCAGCTGCCGTGCCTGTTCAATTAGCCTGCGGTCATATGGCAGAGACATGGCGATGCTCCTTTTTTGTTCAGATTTTTTCGGGTGTTCTCCCTCCGTCACGGCTTTGCCGTGCCACCTCCCTCAGAGAGGGAGGCACTGGCCCCCTCCCCGAGGGGGCTGGCTGCGAAGCAGACTGGGGGAGCATATCCACAATTCTACCGTAAAGCCGGATTTGCCTACTGCGCCACGGTGAACAGCGAATAGAAGTATCCCTTCTTGTCCATCAGACTCTCAAAGCTGCCCGATTCGGCGATGGTGCCGTTCTTCAGGGTGAGTATGCAGTCGTAGCGCCTGAGCAGAGCTTCGTCCAGCGCGTGGGTGACCACGATGCGTGTGATGCCCTCCAGATTCAGGATGGAATCGGACACCTGAAACGCCGTCTGAGGATCGAGGGCGGCGGTGGCTTCGTCCACCATAAGCACCTGCGAGTTCTTCAGCAGGCTGCGCGCGATGGAGATGCGCTGCTTTTCGCCGCCGGAAAGATTGACGCCGTTCTCGCCGCAGAGATAATCCTCGCCCTTTGCCGCGATGAGGGCGGACAGACCGGAAAGCTCGATGGCGTTGTCAACGGCTTCCTTCGGGAAGTCGGAGAACATGGTGATGTTGTCGCGGATGGATGCGTTGAAGACGAACACGTTCTGCTGGATGATGGATATCAGCTCGTAGAGCGATTCGCCGGTGATGTCGCGCAGGTCGCTGCTGTCGTAGCGGATGGTGCCGGTGTAGCCCGGATAGGACGCCATCAGCAGGTTGAGCAGGGTGGATTTGCCGCTGCCCGAGCCGCCCACGAGGGCGTAGCTCTTTCCGGCGTCAAAGGTGAAATCTATATCCCTGAGCACAGGCTTTTCCGGCTCGTAGGCAAAGGAGAGATGCTCGATGGTGATTCCGTCGTCCAGCTTCTGTTCGGCAACGGTGCCGCTCTCGCGCACGTTTTCGGGCAGTGCTTCGGCAAGCTTGCGGATGAGCGCACGGGATGCCTTGATCTGGGCGATGTATCCGGGAATGACGGCGATGGGATTGAGAACGTAGTTCATCACCTGCACGAACACCATCACCGTACCCACGGTGACGCCCCTGCCCGTGAGGGCGAGATACGCGCCGATGAGGAACACGCCCATCTGGGCGATGACGCCTGCCACCTGAGCGAACATCTGCACGATTATCTCCAGACGGCGCTTGCGGCTGTCGGCTTCGGTCAGACGCTTTACGTTGGCGGCGAAGATGCGGCACATCTGCGCTTCTGCCTTGAAGGTCTTGATGACCGAGAAGCCCGAAAGGCTGTCACGCAGGGTGGACATATACTCCTCGTTGCGGTCGGACATATCCTTTTCGGCCTTGACCATCAGTCCGCCTGTGAGCAGGGAGGCGGCGACGGGGATAAGGGAAAGTCCGATGGAGATGGCGGTGAGCAGAGGGCTGTACACCAGCATCATCGCCAGCGCGCCGCCAAAGAGCAGGATGTTTTCGATGATGGGGAAGATATTGCCCAGATATCCGCTCTCGATGGAGTTGGTGTCGTTGCTCAGGGCGGAGATATACAGGGAGGAATTTTCCCCCGAGAAGGCGGAGATATTTTTCTTGGTCAGCTCGCGGAAGACGTAGTCCTTGTACTGACCGATGCCCCGGGCGATGAACCGGGGACGGGAATACGCCACCAGCAGATACGCCGCGGTGAACAGCACCACGCCGATGGCGGTGAATATTGTGATGTCCATCAGGTCAAAGCCGGTGTCGTAGCCTGCCACGCAGTCGATTATCAGCTGGATCAGCCAGGAGACGGCCAGCGCGCACACCGTGCTGAGCAGGGTACCGATGATGCCAACAACCATCACGCCGCGGCTTCCCTTGTAGAATTGCTTCGTAAAGGGACGGATGCGGACCTTTACTTTTTTCTCAGTGGTTTTCTTACTCATTGTCGCTTTCCTCCGTATGTTCGTTTATTATCTGCTTCCACAATTCCAGAGCAGCGCGGAAATTTTCATCCGAGCACAGCAGCTTTTCTATCGCCGAGGCGGCGGTTTCGCCCAGATCGTCGGAGGCGGTGGTGTTTTCCACGTCGCCGATGAGGAATTTCATTGCCCGTACGTTGTATACAGGCGCTGCGTCAAAGGCGGCTGCCTTGCTGTACGCCTCGTTCATGAGCCGCCGCGCCTCATCCTGCCTGCCCAGCTGCAGACTGAACGCCGCCGCTGCCGCCTGAGCGGTGGAAATGATCTTGTCAAAATAGCAAACGCCGTCGGCGGCTCTCAGCGATTCCAGCAGGCTTGCCAGCCATTGTGCCGCTTCCAGCGCGCCGGCGAGGTTTCCTCTGCCGCTGTAGTAGTTGACGTAGCCGCTCATGCACCGTATGGCGTTGGTGACCACATCCGCCAGCCCCCTGACGAGAAACTGTTCCGTTTCCTTGCGGTCATAGTTTTCGTCCTGAGAGCAGATCAGTCCCAGCAGAGAGTTGTTGATGCCGCCGGCATTGTACTTTTTCAGGATGGCGATCCCCTTGTCGGTCTGCCGCAGCATGATGTGGCAGATGGCGATGTCCGAACGGATGGTGACCTCGCTGATCTGCGGATCGTCGTTCTGGGACAGCAGCGGAATGGAACGCTCCATCAGCTCGATGGCTCTGTTGAGCGCCTCCACATCTCCGGTCTCCACGCCCTTGCGCTCGTAGGCATCGGCGCAGCAGTGCACAACGTCAAAGGAGTTGGGATAGCGGATCAGCGCCTTTTCCGCTTCGGACAGGGCGGCGTCAAAATCCTTTGTGCGCAGGTGATTCCTGATTCCCTCGATGGTGCTTTTTACGGAATTGGCGCGCATCTCGTAGCCCAGCAGCGCGTCCATGGAAACGCCGAACAGGTCTGCCATTTCCAGCAGCAGCCGTATTTCCGGCAGGGAAGCACCCGTCTCCCATTTGTGCACCGCGCCCACGGTCACACCCAGAGCTTCGGCGAGCATCTCCTGGGTCATGCGCCGTTCCCTGCGCAGGGAGCGTATGTTCCGGGAAAGTGATATCTTCATGGCGATCCTCCTTTGAGGTTATGCCTGAATTATAGCACGGGGCTGAGTGGGACACAACCGACCTGTGGTACTGTTGGTATAATTTAATTTATACCTGTGGTATTGATTTGCGCACAGACGGAAGTGGCGGACAGGGTCATGGCAGTGTCATTCCCTGCCGTTCCGAGCCATGTATCCGCGCATAATATCCGCGCATAATATATGTAAGTGCAGATCAGCCCCCGAGAATTCGCTTTTTTTCCTGCGCAACCATACTTTTTAATAAACTTTGTTACTTTTTTGACTTTACAGAACCGTACAAAACTGCTATTATATCAGATGATGATTCAGATACCGGAAATTCCGCGGTTTGAGCGTCAATATCATTTCTGATATCTGTAACCTTACAAGGAGGATTAATAAAGCATGGCAAGAACCAAAAGAACCATGGATGGTAACTCCGCAGCCGCACACGTTTCGTATGCGTTTACCGACGTTGCTGCCATCTACCCCATCACCCCGTCGTCCGTTATGGCTGACGAGACCGACAAGTATGCTGCTCAGGGCAAGAAGAACCTGTTCGGCCGCGAGGTCCGCGTGACCGAAATGCAGTCCGAGGCCGGTGCCGCCGGTGCCGTTCACGGCTCTCTGGCAGCCGGTGCTCTCACCACCACCTACACCGCATCTCAGGGTCTGCTTCTCATGATCCCCAATATGTACAAGATGGCCGGTGAGCTGCTGCCCAGCGTTATCCACGTTTCCGCACGTGCGCTGGCTTCCCACGCTCTGTCCATTTTCGGCGACCATTCTGACGTTTATGCCTGCCGCCAGACCGGTTACGCAATGCTGTGCTCCAACAACCCCCAGGAAGTCATGGATCTGGGTGCTGTTGCTCACCTGGCTGCCATCAAGGGCCGCGTTCCCTTCCTGCACTTCTTTGACGGTTTCCGTACCTCCCACGAGATCCAGAAGATCGAAGAGTGGGATTACAAGGATCTGGGCGAAATGCTCGACTGGGATGCAGTCAACGAATATCGCCGCCGTTCCCTGAACCCTGAGCATCCCGTCCTGCGCGGTACCGCTCAGAACCCCGACATCTTCTTCCAGGCTCGCGAGGCCTGCAACAAGTACTACGACGCTGTTCCCGCAACCGTCGAGGAGTACATGGACAAGGTCAACGCCAAGCTTGGCACCAACTACAAGCCCTTCAACTACTACGGTGCTCCCGATGCTGACAAGGTCATCATCGCCATGGGTTCCGTCTGTGATACCATCGAGGAGACCATCGACTACCTGCTCGCCAAGGGTGAGAAGGTCGGTCTGATCAAGGTCCGTCTGTACCGTCCCTTCAGCGCTGACCGCCTGATCGAAGCTATCCCCGCTTCCGCCAAGGCCATCGCTGTTCTGGATCGTACCAAGGAGCCCGGTGCTCTGGGCGAGCCTCTGTTCCTCGACGTTGCTGCCGCCATCGCCGACAGCAAGTTCGCCGGCATCAAGCTGGCCGGCGGCCGTTACGGTCTGGGTTCCAAGGATACCACTCCTGCTCAGATCATCGCCACCTACCGCAACCTGGATGCCGCTGACATGAAGAAGCGCTTCACCCTCGGCATCAACGACGACGTCACCTATCTCTCCCTCGACGAGAGCGAGAATCCCAACACCACCCCCGAAGGCACCACCTGCTGCAAGTTCTGGGGTCTGGGTTCTGACGGTACCGTCGGCGCCAACAAGAACTCCATCAAGATCATCGGCGACCACACCGATATGTACGCTCAGGGCTACTTCGCCTACGACTCCAAGAAGTCCGGCGGTATCACCATCAGCCATCTGCGCTTCGGTAAGTCCCCCATCAAGTCCACCTACTACGTCAACAAGGCCAACTTCGTTGCCTGCCACAATCCTTCCTACGTTGACAAGTATGACATGGTCGAGGATCTGCTGCCCGGCGGCACCTTCCTGCTCAACTGCGCATGGGATATCAACGAGCTG
>SVPO01000052.1 GCA_015065795.1 Oscillospiraceae bacterium
ACGGGATGCCCTGACGGATATCCAGAGCCTCGCCCAGCACCTTTTCGTTGTTGATGTCGATCATGACGATCTCCGAGGCAAGACCCTGCAGGGTCAGGGAGTACGCGATGGTCGAGCCGACGTTTCCGCTTCCAATGATTGTGATCTTGTTCATAATGAATGCCTTTCTTCCATTCGGTATATATACCGCCGTCTCATTTGCCCATGACGGTATATGTGAATTGAGTCGCGACTGACTGTAAAAGGGAGTGTGTTAATTTTTTATCAGTCTTTTTCGCATAATAAGCCCTACGGTCAACTCAATCTTATCACTTATATACTTCGTTTTCAACACAAATATATCATTTGGCAAAAATGCTGTAGATTCATTGCAAACTCCCGTATCTTTGCGGATTTTATTCGTCAATATTCCACTATGCCGCCGGGGCGTCCGGCATGATCCGACCCTCCCGGACACAGCGAACCGACCATCCTCCCCTGCGGGAAAAACGGTCGGTTCGTTTGCAGCCCGAGAACATATTGTTAATTCTTTGACAACTTCATCCTGCTATGGTCAGCCGTTCCACCGTGCTGCCCGAATCGAATTTCTCCGCGTACAGACGGGAGCATCTGGCAAAGCGCTCAAAGCATTTCTTTGCCTTGTCCACGTCGCCGTAAACCTTCCAGCAGCCGACGTACTTCTCGTTCTTCGCGCCGTTTTCGATGAATCCGCGCACGTCCTCCGGCGGATAGCCCAGAAACAGCCCGATCTCGTGGGGAAAATCCCCCAGTGCGGCAAGGCGGCTGCGCAGGTGGTTGATGCACCGCTCCGGCACGTCGCCGGAGTAGCCGTATCCGGCAAGGATGGCTCTTGCCTCCTCCCCAGCGAGGTCGGCGCGCAATTTATTCGGACGGTAGACATAGATCATTGCGTACCCACGGCACACCCTGAGAGGGATGATGCGCAGTCCCTTGGGCGCGAGACGTCTGTTGAGGGCACGCAGCTCGCCGTACAGCTCCACATAGGAAGTGAACGGGCAGCGGAAGATATTGCCTGTCTTGATGCCTGCGAGGGTGGGCGCGCAGTGCTGCACAAGCTTTCTTTCGGTCATGGGATATCCCCCTTTCGTGTGTCATTGCGGCTCATTCAGTTAGCTGACGCTAACCGTCGGTGTTGAAATCCGGCAGAAGCCTCTTGCCTCTGCCTTGCGTTGGTATCATGTCTCAGCGGCAGGTCTGTACTTATCGACGATGCTTTCGACGATGCTTGGATACAGCACGCACCAGTTAGTTGCCGCTAACCCAGCGGGTTGATTTTAAGCAGAAGCAGTAAGCCTCTGCTAACCATCTGTATTATAGCCGCTTTTCCGTAATTTGTCAATACCCTCGCCAACAAACAAACGGCAGCCGCAGGAACGCTCGCTCCGACAGCTGCCGCCTTATTCAATAATACCTTATCGGGCACGGAAATCGCGGTCGAATTCCTTTACCGCGTTGCGATTCAGCTGGTCGTCATATATGTCCGACTCATAGAATCTGCCGCCCTTAGCCGCCGAAAGAAAACCCGGAATAAGCTCCATAGCAAAGAAAGAAGGATAGTTGTACCCACCCGAATCGCTCACGCCGAACTCCTCCGCCTCACTGAAACCGAACTGCGGGTAATACTCCGGCTCACCGAAAAACAGTATCGCGCCGTAGCCGAGCATCTTTGCGCGCTCAAGCATGGCACAGATAAGCGCCTTGCCCACGCCCTGCCGCTGACACTCCGGCAGCACGCTGATGGGTCCCATGTTGAGCACCGGCGTTACCTCCGTGCCATTCCTCACCTCTGCCCTGCTGCAGATAATGTGACCAACGGGCACACCGTCCGCTTCGGCGACAAGGCTCAGCCCGGGGATTCCGTCACGCCGCCGCAGCTCGCTGACCATCCAGTGCTCGTACGGACAGCCGATGCCGCCGCGCTCCACCCTTTCTGGATATGCGAACGCGCTGCGTGTGATCTCCTCAACGATACGGTGATCGCGCTGTTCTTCGATTCTTACAGTAATGTTCATTTATGATCTCCTTTTCTGTCAGGAGACTTTTGCAAGGCCTCCTGCGTTTGTTGTGATATTCATTTTCAACAACCCTGCCTTTCATAAATGGATTTGCCTGCGGCATCCGCCGCGGACACAGACAAAGCTTACCGCAATTATGCCGCCAAGTCAATACACACAAGAAAAACCCACCGCAGCAAAAACGCCGCGGCAGGCTTTCTCAATTCAATATATCCGCTCACCCGACAGCCGGGCGGTTCATCTGCTCCTTGTTGTACTGGAGGGTATAGAGCTGATAATAGCGGCCCTTCTGCGCCAGCAGCTCCTGATGATTACCCTGCTCGATGATCTCGCCGTGGGACAGCAGGATGATGTTGTCCGCGTGCTGAATGGTGGACAGTCGGTGGGCGACGATGAGCATGGTGCCCACGTTCATCATCTTCTCAAGGGAATCCTGAATGAGCAGCTCGGTCTCGGTATCGATGTTGGCTGTTGCCTCGTCCAGGATCATCACCGAAGGCTTGTGGATAATGGTGCGCGCAAAGGACAGCAGCTGCCGCTGACCGGCGGAGAAGTTGTTGCCGCGCTCGCGAACCACCTCGTCAAGACCGTCATCCAGCTTGTTGATGAAGGAATCGGCGTTGACATAGCGGCAGGTCTCCCATATCTCCTCGTCGGAGATGCCCTCGTTTCTCAGAACGATGTTGCTGCGGATGGTGCCCGAGAACAGGAAAACATCCTGCAGCATCTGACCGAAGTGCTTTCTCAGGGAGGATATCTTTATCCTGCGGATGTCGATGCCGTCGATTAGGATCTGACCCTTCTGGATGTCGTAGTTTCGGCAGATGAGGGAAAGAATGGTGGACTTGCCCGAGCCGGTGGAGCCCACAAAGGCAACCGTCTGGTCGGCGGACACCTTGAAGGAAACGCCCTTGAGCACCCATTCGTTCTCCACGTAGGCAAACCACACGTCGCGGAACTCGATGTCGCCGCGCACCTCCTCCAGTTCGATGGCGTCGGGCTGGTCAACGACCTTCGGCCGGATATCCATTACGGTGAATATCTTCTCGGCGGAGGCAAAAGCCGACTGCATCCAGTTGAACTGCTCGGCAAGGCTCTGGATGGGATTGAAGAACTTGTTGATATAGAGATAGAAGGTGACCACCGTGCCGCTGCTCAGGGACTGACCGAGGAACTGCCAGCCGTCCATGTGTCCCTTGCCGCCGATGTACATCAGGCACAGCACCGAACAGATGTAGAGCATATACACCACGGGGCGGAACACGCCAAAGACGAAGATCTGCCTGCGCTTTGCCTCGCCCAGCTCGTTGTTGCGGCGCTCAAAGTCGCGCATCTTCTTGTCCTCGCAGTTGAATATCTGCGTGATCTTGATGCCGGAAAGGTTCTCCGAAAGATAGGTGTTGATGTCGGTGGTGCCATCCTTGACACGGCGGTACGCCTTTCGGGAGAACTTGCGGAAGATGACCGTGAACAGCACGATAAATGGCACGAAGCACAGCACCATCAGCGTAAGCAGGTAGTTGACGGTGAGCATTGCCACCATCACGCCCACGATGATGAAAAAATTCTTCACCAGATTGACCACGATGTTGGTGAACATCATGGAGATGGCGTTGGTGTCGTTGGTCACGCGGGTGACCAGCTTGCCCACGGGGATGGAGTTGAGCTGCTCGTGGGAGAGGCTCTCGATGTGGGTGAAAAGATCCTCGCGCATGGCGGAGAGAATCTTCTGACCGGTCTTCTGCAGAACGATGGCCTGCACATAGGAGCTGACCAGCGAAACGATGAGTATGCCGGCGTAGATCGCCACGGCGATAAACAGCTCTTTCAACCGGAAATCCGTGGTGATCATTTCCTCGATATTGCCCACGATGAGGGGCGCGATGACGTCGTAGGAAATGGACAGCAGCATGATGACGCCCACCAGCAGGAACTGCTTCCAGTGGGGCTTTGCGTAGGCGGCAAGACGGCGGATAAGCTCGCTGTCCTTCATGTTGCGGTCAAAGCCGATGGCTTCCTTTTTGTTCTTCATCATGGCGTACGCCACCACAAAGCAGAGGGCAAACACACCCACGATCGCGCCCACTACCAGCAGGGGATAATACTCACGCATTGTTGTGCTCGCCTCCTTCCTCCTCCAGCTTCTGCAGATCGACCATTCTGCGGTAGTCCGCGCAGCTTTCATACAGCTGCTCGTGGCTGCCAACTGCCGCCACCCGTCCCTCGTCCACATAGATTATCTTGTCCATGCGCTCGATGGTGGAAACACGGTGCGCGATGAGGATGGTGGTGCGTCCGGCGCGGTTGGCGCGCAGATTTTCCAGAATGACCTTTTCGGTCCTTGTGTCGACCGCCGAAACGGAGTCGTCGAGAATAAGAATGGGTGCGTCCTTCATCAGGGCGCGTGCGATGGAGATGCGCTGCTTCTGACCGCCGGAAACGGTCACGCCGCGCTCGCCCATCACCGTCTGATACTTATCGGTGAACTCGACAATATTGTCGTGCACGTCGGACAGCTTTGCGGCTTCCACCACAGCGTCGCTGTCGATGTCGTCAAAGGCAAAGCCGATGTTGTTCTCAATGGTGTCGCTGAACAGGAAGTTATCCTGGGGGACATACGCCGAAGCGGCGCGCACGGAGCGGATGGACACGGTGTTGACGTCCTGTCCGTCCACGAAGACGGTGCCGTCGGGGACGTTGTAGGTGCGCAGAATGAGGTCGACTATCGTTGTCTTGCCCGAACCGGTCTTGCCCACGATGCCCACACTCTCCCCTGCCTCGATGCGGAAGGAAACGCCGCTGAGGGCGTCGTAGTCGCCGTCGGGATAGCGGAAAGTAAGGTCGCGGAACTCGATGCTGCCCCTGACATTCTCCAGCTCGCCTACGCCCTCGCGGTCGCACACGTCGCGCTCGGTGTCCAGCAGCTCGCCGATGCGCCTGACCGAAGCCCTGCCGCGGGAGGTCATCTCGATGAGCTGAGAGATCGCCATGACCGGCCAGACGATGGAGGTGAAGTAGCCGATGAACTCCATCAGCTCGCCTGCGTCGAAGCTGCCCTTGTACACGAGATATCCGCCGTAGCCCAGAATGACGCAGATGACCGACTCCACAAAGAGGGTGACGGAAATGTTCAGGATGGTGGAAATACGGGTGAAATCCACGTTTGCCTTTTCGTTATCCTTGTTGAGTTTGCGGAACGCCATCAGCTCCTTTGTCTCCTTGACAAATGCCTTGATGACGGCGATGCCGGAAAAGCTCTCCTGAGAGAAATCGGAAAGATCGGAGAACGCCTCCTGACGGATCTCCCACTTGACGCGCATATACTTGCCCACGATGATGCCCACGGTGAGCAGCAGCACCATGGGAATGAGGGAAAAGCCCGTGAGCACGGGATCCATCTGCCACATCTTCACGATGGCGAGGATGCCCAGAATGGCGGCGTCAAAGAACATGAGTATGCCCGAACCGAAGCAGTCCTGCACCGTCTCAAGGTCGTTGGTGAACAGGGACATGAGATTGCCCACCTTGTTGACCTGATAGTATTGATGGGAAAGATCCTTGCAGTGGTCGAACATACGGCGGCGCACGTCGGTCTCCAGCCTGATGGCAGAGCCGAAAAAGCAGATGCGCCACAGGAACCGTCCGATGACCAGCGCAACGATGGTGATGATCATGGGCAGGCATATCCTGTCCAGCAGGAAGTCAAGGTCAAAGGCAAGCATCTGCCCATCCACTTCCACCACACCGCTGTTCATGCCGTTGATGACCATCCTGTACATCTCGGGAACGATGAGCTGGAAATAGTCCACCATCACCAGCGACAGGATGCCCAGCAGCAATATCGGCAGATACTTAATATAATACCTGTTGATGTGCTTTCCGAAAATCAAAGCATATCCCTCCAGAAAATAATCGCTCGAACCTCGTCTATGTTATCACAACGCCCCGTGGTTGTCAAAAGATTCAGGACCTCTGCTCCTCAAATTATCCGCTGCGCTCCCAACGGGTAAAAAAGCGGCAGATAACTGCGCAGAAATCGCACAGAGCGCAAAACAGCTGCCGCAGAAAACCCTCCGCGGCAGCCTTATGCTTTTCTTATTCTTCGATCGCCTCAGCCTGTTCGGGCTTCCTTGCCGGCTTTGCCATCAGGAAATACCACAGCACGATGAGCACCTGGAACACCGCCGCCACGACGTACACCAGTGCGGCGTTTTCCAGCCCCAGCATAACGTGGAAGCACATCGCCAGCAGCCAGACAAGCGCGCTGATGGCTATGCAGCGCACCAGCCAGTTCCACCACATACAGCAGAAAACCAGCACCACCACCGCGCAGGCAGGCAGCGCGGCAACAAAGGCATATTCGGCGTGCTTTATGTCGGGCGCACATATCTTCAGCAGGAAGAACACCACCGCCGCCACCAGCCACACAAGACCGGCAGACAGCAGCAGCACATTGACTCTGGTCTGCAGCGGAAGCTCGGTCTTTTCCACCGGGGCAGGCGGAGGGGCAACAGGCTCCTCCTCGCGAAGCAGGTCGTTGACCGTTACTCCGAACAGCTCGGCAAGGGTGGTCAGCACCACGATATCGGGCAGACCCTCACCGCGCTCCCACTTGGAAACCGACTTATCCGAATAATTTATCTTTTCCGCCAGCTCCAGCTGAGTCCAGCCGGCATCCTTGCGGTAAAAGGCAATATTTCTGGCAATAATCTGTTTGAGATTGCTTTCGTTCATAACTCTTGATCCTCGCAAAAAATATTCTCCCTGCGATAGAAAAAGGGAAAACCGTGAAATCATGGAATATTCTATCACAAAGAGAAGCGTTATTCAACCTCTATTTCGCCTTCCCGGGGCAAAGCTCATCAATTCTCCATAATTGCAATAATCCGCATAACCGCGCCATTCTACTCACGGTAGACCTCCCTGTTTTCACTCTACCGATGCCGCTTTGATCAGTTTACCTCCCCTGCCGCCCAATGGATTGCACCCTTCCCGAAGCCGTAATATAATACTTACCAACGACACCTCACCAAGGAGAAAATCACCATGAATTATCCCTTTCTTATAACCACTGATTCCGGCTGCGACCTGCAGCTTGATTACTGCCGCAGCAGGCAGATCATCCCCTATCATATGAAATACACCATGAACGGCACCGAGTTCACCGACGCCATGACCGAGCAGTCCATCAAGGAGTTCTACGATAAGATGCGCGACGGCGCCGTTGCCACCACCACCCAGATCAACCCCAGCGACTTCGTGGAGTTCTGGCGTCCCCTGCTGGATCAGCGCAAGCCCATCCTGCACATCTCCCTCTCCGCTGCCATCTCCGGCACCTACAGCAACGCCCTCACCGCCGTGGACATCCTCAGGGAGGAATTCCCCGAAAGCCGCATCGTGGTCATCAACTCCACCACCGCCTCGGCAGGCTACGGCTCCATGTGCGTCAACGCCGCCGATATGCGTGACGCCGGACGCTCCATTGACGAGATAGCAGCATGGCTCAACAACATCAAGCGTTCCTTCAACGCCTACTACACCACCCCCGACCTGACCTATCTCCACAGAGGCGGCAGAGTGAGCAAGACCAGCGCCGTGCTGGGCGGTCTGCTGGGCATCAACCCCATCCTCGATCTGGACGGCGAAGGTCACCTGAAGGTATGCGACAAGGTGCGCGGCGTGAACGCCACCTATGACCGCATGGTCAGGACCATCAAGGAGCGCGTTTTCGATCCTGCCTCCCAGACCGTTTTCATCAGCCACGCCGACTGCCCCGAGCGCGCGGCGATCATGGCTGACCGTCTGAAGAAGGAAGTGGGCTTCCGGGATGTTTTCGTATCCAACATCGGCGTCATCATCGGCTCCCACACCGGTCCGGGTCTGGTCGCCACCTTCTTCATCGGCAAGGCAAGAGAATAACACAGTATAAATCAGAGTATGTCGGGAACAATTCCCCCTCCATCGCAGGCAGTCCGAACTTGCAGTCGGGCTGCCTGTCCTTTTATCCGTACAATCCGCCGCAGACAGCACTTATCAGGGTTGAAAAACGAACATAAGTTCGATATAATGGATACAATGCGATGCGCACCTCATCGCGCAAGACCAACCGAAAGGCGGCAGATACCATGGCAAACCCCATCCTCGAAGGACTCAACGAACAGCAGCTGGCGGCTGTCACCGAAACCGAAGGCTACGTGCGTCTCATCGCGGGCGCCGGCTCGGGCAAGACGCGCACCCTCACCCGACGCTTTGCCTATATCACCCAGACTCTGGGCGTCTCCCCTGCCAACGTGCTGTGCGTCACCTTCACCAACAAAGCCGCCTCGGAGATGCGCAGCCGCATCAAGGAGCTTACGGGCGACAACGCTGCCGGGATGATAACCACCTTTCACGGCTTCTGCAATCGCGTGCTCAAGGAGGATATCCACCGCATCAGCTATCCCAAGACCTTCATGATAATGGACACCGAGGATCAGAAGCAGATGGTACGCAAGGTCATGGAGGATATGGGACTTGCCCTGAAGGATTACCGCATCAAGCACATCGTGGAGGACATGATCGGCCCCAAAAAGGGCGCGGCGCTCAACTACGTCGCCCTCCTCGCCACCACCGACAACGGCTCTCTGGAGGAGTGCATCGCCAGAGCGTACAAGGAGGACGACGAGATCTTCTACCGCTATCTGCTGGAGCAGAAAAAGAGCTTCGCGCTGGATTTTGACGATCTCATTTACTTTGTGCTGTATATTTTCTCCCAGCATCGCCCCACGCTGGAAAAGTGGCAGAACCGCCTTGAGTACATCATGGTGGACGAGTTTCAGGACGTGGACGACACCGAATACGCCCTCGTTTCACGGCTTGCCGGCAAGCACCACAACCTGTTCATCGTGGGCGACCCCGACCAGACCATCTACACATGGCGCGGCGCCAAGGTGGATTACATCATGAATTTCGACCAGCTCAATCCCGGCTGCAAGACGCTGATGCTCACCGCCAACTACCGCTCCACGCCCCAGATCGTTTCGGTGACCAATTCCCTCATCAGCCGCAACCGCTACCGCATCGACAAGCAGCTGCAGGCTGTAAAGGCAAACGGCGCACGGGTGATCTATTCTCATTCCCGCACCGACAAGGAGGAAGCGCAGTACATCGGCGAGCTTATCCAGTTCCACCACGCCGCAGGGCTGCCCTACAGCTCCGCCGCCATCCTATACCGCGCTCACCACGTCAGCCGCTTCCTCGAGGAGGAACTGCTGTCAAGGAATATACCTTACCGGGTGTACGGCGGCGTGGGCTTCTACGAGCGTCGGGAGATAAAGGACGCGCTGTGCTATCTGCGTATGCTCACCTCCGCCGACGACCTTGCCTTCGCCCGTGTAATCAACACGCCCCGACGCGGCATCAGCCGAACCAAGCTGGGACAACTGAAGGAGTACGCCGAGAGCCGCGGCATCACCCTCTACACCGCCCTGTGCCGCTGCGTGGAGGAAGGCTCCCCCATCCTCAGCCGCACCCGTGCCGCCGAGTTCGTGGATATGATCGAAGGTCTGCGCGAACGGGCGGAGGATTATTCCGTCTGCGCCCTGCTGGAGCAGCTCATGGCTGCCAGCGGCTACGAGCGTATGCTGCGCATCGACGGCGATCAGGACCGCCTCGACAACCTCGCCGAGCTCAAGCAGTCCATCGCTCAGTACGAAAAGGATGAGGGCGAAACGGTCACAGTTTCCGACTATCTCGCCGCCGTGACGCTGATGACTGCCGCCGACGAGCCGGACAACACCGACGCGGTGAAGCTGATGACCGTCCACGCCGCCAAGGGACTTGAGTTCCCCGTGGTGTTCGTCTGCGAGCTGTGCGAGGGCATCTTCCCCAGCCGCCGCACCAACACACGCGACAAGATGGAGGAGGAGCGCCGCCTTGCCTACGTCGCCCTGACCCGCGCACGGGACGCGCTGTACATCACCGACTCCGAGGGACTGACCCTGGACGGCTCCATCAAGTACCCCTCGCGCTTTGTCTTTGACATCGACCGCGAGCTCATCGAATACACCGCCGAGCTGAGCGAGGATCTTGTGCAGCAGGCGACCGCCGTCATCGATAAGGACGAGTGCGCCCTCGATATGATCCAGTACAAGGTGGGCGACCGCATCGCGCATCCTGTGTTCGGCGAAGGTGAGATAATCGAACGAAACGAAAAAAACAGCTGCTATGTCGTGCGCTTTTCGGGCGACAGGACACGCAGCATATCTTTCTCGGCTGAATTTCTGAACGGCGGACAGTGATGAGCCTGCGTCGGCTCAGTTCTGCTTTCTCACCACGCCGTATTCGTCGTCGTAGCGGTAATAGCGGCACTCGGGCTGATCGCCGGACATCAGGCGGCTGACGTCGTCCTCGTCCATGCCCACCGTGCACACATAGCACTCCCAGTCCTCATCGTAAGCGTAGTAGACGCAGCTGTCGCACTGTGATGACATAATATTGATCTCCCCTGCTCTTTTTGCATTATTATATCATCCCTGTGCCCCGGGCGCAAGATAATTCATAATTCGGTCAATTTTCGCGTCTGCTATTGACAAATCGCTCCGGTCGGGTATCATTTAGCTGTGGGAACGAATATACGAAAGGACGATCTCTATGGCGATTTATGTTACCTCCGACCTCCACGGTTATCCCTTTGAGCGATTCCAGAAGCTGCTTGGCAGCACCGGCTTCGGCTTTGACGACACCCTCTACATTCTGGGTGACGTTGTGGACCGCGGCGACGACGGCGTGAAGTACCTGTGCTGGCTGCTGGTGCAGAACAACGTAAAGCTCATCCTCGGCAACCACGAGGATATGCTGCTGCGCTGCTCCTTTGCCTTTGAGCACATCATCAATAACACCCTGCACCTCGTGGACCACGAGCACCGCGAGATGATCTCCCACTGGTACATGAACGGCTGCGCCCCCACCCTCACCGGCTTTGCAAAGCTGCTGGCCACCAACAGGGATATGGTGGACGACATCCTTGAGTACCTCATCGGCGCGCCGCTCTACGCTCAGATAAAGGTGGGCGAGCGCGAGTTTTTCCTTACCCACGGCGGTCTGGGTGACTACGAGCAGGGCACAGAGCCGAGCGAGTGCTCCCGTATGGATCTGCTGTGGAGCCGCCCCAACCTGAACACCAGCTATCACGACACCATCACCACCATCCTCGGTCACACCCCCACCGAGTATTACGGCCCCGAGCACAAGGGAAAGATGCTGGTCACCGACACGTGGATCGACATCGACACCAGCGCGGCATACGGCGGTCACCCCATGCTGCTGCGGCTGGACGACATGACCCCCTTCTACATGACCGAGGAGATTCTCGCCGGCTGATTTGTGGCATTTCTCCATTTTGGCACTGCCGATTTATCACTGTTGACAAAATTATTGAAAAGTGTTGACAAAATCACGTTTTATATGCTAACATCGACGTAATTCCCGTTATAAAAACAGAATATATCAATGGATAGAGGTGCGGGGCTCACTAGTAGCTCCTCTCCACAGACGCAAGGCAGCGTGGGGAGCGAACAGGTGTCACCGCCGAAGCTGCGGAATCATGCCTTTGATCCGCTTGCTGGGACGATGCAGAATATGTATCGTACTGTCACAGAAATGTGGAGCGCTGTCATGTTGATCCGCCATCGCCTGCCGATGGTATATTTGGTATTTAAGCATGAAACAGACTTCGGTTGTTTCATGCTTTTTTCTTTCAGAATAATTATGGAGGTAAAGCAAATGAACAACAATCCCAACGCTGTTGATCCCACTGTCGCCGAAGACATCACCGTGGCGATCGACAACACCGAGATCCCCGATACCGCAGCCGAAGCCGCAGTCGAGGAAACCGTCAGCGTCGAGCCTGCCGCAGCAGCGGAAGAAACCGTAATCGCACTGCCCGCCGGTGAGCCCGTCGCCGAGGCTGCGGAAGAAACCGCCGTCGTCGAAGCCGCTGCCGAGGCTGCGGAAGAAACCGCCGTCGTCGAAGCCGCTGCCGAGGCTGCGGAAGAAACCGCCGTCGTCGAAGCCGCTGCCGAGGCTGCGGAAGAAACCGCCGTCGTCGAAGCCGCTGCCGAGGCTGCGGAAGAAACCGCCGTCGTCGAAGCAGCCGCCGAGGCTGCGGAAGAAACCGCCGTCGTCGAAGCAGCCGCCGAAACCACAGAGGAAGCTCCTGCCAAAAAGAGAAACGTCGGCAGAATCATCACCAACTCCATTATCGGCGTTCTCCTGCTGGGTATCTACGGCTTCCTGATCTACCAGAAGGTCGCCGTCCCCGGCTTCACCGCCAGCGGTACCATCTGGGCTCTGCTGCCCCCCGTCACCGCCATCGGTCTTGCCCTGCTCACCAAGGAAGTTTACAGCTCCCTGTTCCTGGGCATCGTTTCCGGTGCTCTGCTGCTCACCGACTTTGACGTGGTCAAGGCAACCGAGACCGTCTTCCGTGACGGCATCATCGCAAACATCGCCGATTCCTGGAACGCAGGTATCCTCGTGTTCCTGGTTGCTCTGGGCATCATCGTTGCTCTGCTCAACGCTGCCGGCGGCTCTGTCGCCTACGGCAAGTGGGCTGCCAGACGCATCAAGGGCCGCAAGGGCGCAATGCTCGCCACCTTCGGTCTTGGCGCTCTGATCTTCGTTGACGACTATTTCAACTGCCTGACCGTGGGCAGCGTCATGCGTCCCATCACCGATGAGAAGAAGATTTCCCGCGCAAAGCTGGCTTATCTCATCGACGCCACCGCCGCTCCCGTCTGCATGATCGCCCCCATCTCCTCCTGGGCTGCCGCTGTTTCCAGCAGCATCGAAAGCGAGGACGGCCTGTCCATCTTCATTCAGGCTATTCCCTACAACTTCTACTCCCTCCTCACCCTCGCCGCCATCATTGTCATGACCGTCATCGGTCTTGATTTCGGCGCCATGAGAACCCACGAGATCAACGCTGTCAACGGTGACATCTACACCACCGCCAACCGTCCCTACGACGAGAGTGATGATGTTCCTGTCTCCAGCCGCGGCAAGGTCATCGACCTGATCCTCCCCGTTATCGTTCTCATCGCCAGCTGCATCATCGGCATGATCTACACCGGCGGATTCTTCGACGGCACTGACTTCATCACCGCCTTTGCAGACTGCGACGCTTCCCTCGGTCTTGCCATGGGTTCCGTCATCGCCCTGCTCATAATCTTCGTTTATCTCGCCATCCGCCGTCTGCTGCCCTTCCAGAAGATGATGGACTGCGTACCTCAGGGCTTCAAGGCAATGGTTCCTGCCATCATGATCCTTATCTTCGCATGGACCATCGGCGGCGTTACCAAGTCTCTGGGTGCTCCCGAGTTCTTCAGTGAGGTCTTCAAGAACGCTTCCTCCACTGTTTACGCTCTGCTGCCCACTCTGGTCTTTGTCGTTGCCATCGCTCTTTCCTTCTCCACCGGTACCTCCTGGGGAACCTTCGGCATCCTGCTGCCCATCGTTGTCAGCCTCGGCCTGCCCGGCGAACTGCTCATCATCGGCATCTCCGCCTGCCTCGCCGGTTCTGTCTGCGGTGACCACTGCTCCCCCATCTCCGACACCACCATCATGTCCTCCACCGGTGCCCGCTGCGACCATCTGACCCACGTGGGAACTCAGCTGCCCTACGCTCTGCTGGTTGCCGCTGTTTCCGCTGTCAGCTATGTCATCGCCGGCTTCGTTCAGAACGCATGGATCGCCCTGCCCATCGCCCTCGTGCTGATGATCGGCACCCTCGTTCTGATCAAGCTCCTCCAGAAAGGCTCCAAGAAGGCTGCATAAGCATTATCCGCACATAACCGAAAGGACCGGATCGCTGTGATCCGGTCCTTTTTCCTGCGCTGAATCAGGACAAAAAAAGAACCCTTACCGCATGGGTAAGGGCTTTTTGTGGAGCGGAATACGAGGCTCGAACTCGCTACCTCCACCTTGGCAAGGTGGCGCTCTACCAGATGAGCTAATTCCGCAAGTGGTTGTGTTTCATTCAACGTGTGATATTATAACAAAGCGTGACATGAATGTCAACCCCAAAATCAAACTTTTTTAATTATTTCGCAATCTTTTTTCGTCAGGAGTCCGCAGCTGATCCTGCGGACCCCCGACCGTCGTTTATGCTTATGCTTTCTTTTTCAGCCGCCATGTACGGCTGCGATAGTCGCCCTGAAGATCCACCACCAGACCGATGTTCATCAGCTCGGCGCCGGTGTACTCTCTGCCGTCCTCCGTGTCGGTATAGACAGCAGCTTCCTCAAGACCGGCGAATCTCATCCTGCGCACGCCGATGTTGTACTCGGCAAGCACGCGGAACCACGCCGCGAAGACGTCGTTGCCATCCTGTGACACAAAGACCCACGCCGTGGTGTTGCCCTCAAATGGGCTTGCCACGCGGTACATATCAGCCGACTGCACGAAGGTGCGCAGATCCTTATATTGCTCCACCTGCGCCCTGACTTGCTCCTTCTCCTCCTCAGTGAAGGCATTCAGGTCGAGCTCGTAACCGAAATTGCCGCTCATTGCAACGTCGCCGCGCATCTTCAGTGACGTCACGCGCCCCACCTGATGATTGGGCACAGCGGACACATGGGCACCCATCGCGCTCACGGGATACACAAGGCTGGTGCCGTACTGGATGCGCAGGCGATCCACCGCGTCGGTGTTGTCGCTGGTCCACGTCTGGGGCATATAGTAAAGGATACCCGGATCAAAGCGTCCGCCGCCCCCCGAGCAGCTCTCAAAGAGCACATGGGGATGGCTGCTGACGATGCGCTCCATGACGCTGTACAGCCCCAGCATATACCTATGAGGCATCTCCTTCTGCCGCTCCGCAGGCAGCCCTGCCGAGCCGAGGGCGGACATATGGCGGTTCATATCCCACTTGACGTAGCTGATGTCTGCCGAATCAAGGACGTCAGACACCGCCCTGACGATATAGTCGCACACCTCCGGACGGCTGAGGTCGAGGGTGAGCTGATTGCGCGTCTCGGTGCGCTCACGACCGGGCACATGGATGCACCAGTCGGGATGGGCGCGATAAAGATCGCTGTCCGGGCACACCATCTCCGGCTCGAACCACAGTCCGAACTTTACGCCGCAGTCGTTGACTCTGCGTGCCAGCTGCGCGATGCCTCCCGGCAGCTTTTCGCTGTTGACGTACCAGTCGCCAAGGGAGCAGTTGTCGGAATTTCTTTTGCCGAACCAGCCGTCATCCAGCACCAGCAGCTCGATGCCCAGACCGGCAGCCTCCTTTGCCAGCGCGACGATCTTTTCCTCATCGAAATCAAAATACGTGGCTTCCCAGTTGTTGGCAAGGATGGGACGCTGAGCGTCACGATACCTGCCGCGCACCAGACGGGTCCTGTACAGGCGATGATAGGTCCGCGACATACCGCCGATACCCTTTGCTGAATAGACCATAACCGCTTCCGGTGTCTGAAAGCTCTCGCCGCTCTCCAGCCGCCACGCAAAATCGTAGTCGTTGATGCCGATCCACGCTCTTGCGCGGAACAGCTGATCCACCTCCACGCCCGAGGTATGGTTGCCGCTGTACACCAGATTGAAGCCGTATACGTCGCCGTAATCCTCCGTCGCGCCGTGGGAAGCCAGCGCAAAGAAGGGATTTGCCTGATGGCTGGAGGCTCCCCTGCGGCTCTCCACCGTCTGCACGCCGCTGCGCAGCGCTCTGCGCTCGATGTGCCGCTCTCGCGCCCACGCGCCCGGCAGGGTGATCATGTCATACGCCGCGCCCTCATAATCCACGCTGGCGCTGACCGCCTTTTCGATGATCATCGGGCTGTCGCTTTCGTTGGTGATGAGCACACTGCGCATGATGACGTCCAGCTCGCGGTAAGCGGTGTACCGCAGCACGACCTTCATACCCTTGAGCCGATCCTTCAGCACGATCTCCAGAGTGTCGGCTTCATCGTCACTCTCCACATACGTGGCAGGCAGTCCCTCAAGCGCAGGCTTGCCGGGGATGACACGGAAGCTGTCGTAATGCAGCTCCACCGTTCGGCTGCCGTCGTCGTACAGCGCGCTGATGGCAGGCTCACGATAGTCGGTGCCGCATCCCACGGGATACTCCTGCCGCGCGAAATCAAGGGACCACCCGTCGCCGTTCAGCGGCGAAAACACGATCCAGCGATTGATAAGGGCGTTATCCATATCGGGGGTATCCATTTTCCTGCCCCAGTAGACGTGGGCAAGATACTTTCCGTCCACCAAAGCCATGATATAGCTTGTATGTGCGGTCTGCAGATGGAACACTCCGCCGTCGCTTACAAAAATACTCATCTTAACCACTCCTGTCGCAGAATAAGGCAGGCCTGCCGAGGAAAAATTATTCGGATAAAACATCAAACCTGCACAAACGTGATGTTCATGCAGGTTCAATATGGCGCGCTTGAAGGGATTCGAACCCCTGACCTTTTGGTTCGTAGTGCACACGGCTACGCACTGTTACGATGGCATGAACATCACAATATCTTGAGGTTAAAAATCAG
>SVPO01000053.1 GCA_015065795.1 Oscillospiraceae bacterium
CACACCACCCTGCGCAGTCCCTTTGAGACCATGGATGAGCTGCTGTCACAGGGAAACTATCCCCTGACGGTGGTGGATTTCCACGCCGAAGCCACGGGAGAAAAGCGCGCCCTCGCCGAATATGTCAAAGGCAGAGTGTCGGCTGTGTTCGGCACGCACACCCACGTCCAGACCGCCGACGAGCAGATACTGCCGGAGGGCACGGGCTTTATCAGCGACGCAGGAATGACCGGAGTTATCGACTCCTGCCTGGGCGTAAAGCCGGAGCTTGCCATCGCCTTCATGCGCACCCAGATGCCCACGCGCCTCGAGTACGCCGAGGGACCCTGTATGCTCAACGGTGTGCTGTTCGAGCTGGATGACCGCACGGGCAGAACCGTGTCCGTGGAGCGCATAAACATCAGGTAAGGCGAATTATTCATAGATTCTTGACATAATCACGATCAAGGCATGATATAATATCCCATCCGGGAATGTGCCGGAGCAATTCCCACAGGGGAGAGGAGTCAAATGAAACACAGGATAAAAGAAAAACTGCTGGCTGTGACAGCCGCGGCACTGTGCGCGGCAGCGCTGATGTCGACGGCGGGCTGCGGCTCGAGCGAGCCGTCCTACGCCGAGCGTGAACAGCTCATTGAGGAGCTGTACGGCGCGGTCGAACTGGAAACCAACGAGCAGACAGGCGGCAACGCCACAACCAGCAATTTCGTGATGGCATATTACAAGGACGACACCATGAATCCCTATCTGTGCACGTCCACCCTCAACGCCACCGTTACCGAGCTGATATATGACCAGCTGATCACAGTCAACTCAGAGTTCGAAGCAGAAATGGTCATCGCCCAGAAAGTGGAATACGGCGGCGCCCGTGTCATCAATGTCACTCTGCGCGACGGTATCGTCTTTTCCGACGGTACGCCGCTGACCGGCGCGGATGTTGTCTATTCCTTTGAGGCGGCCCGCCGTGAAGCAACAGGCGACAAGCCCGGTTCCAGATACGCAAATACGCTGACCAATTTCCAGAGCTGCATCAACACTGCGGACAACAAGGTGACCTTCCGTCTCAATGAGGCTGACCCCAGAGCCTATATGCTGCTGGATTTTCCCATCATCAAGGCGGAGTCGGACGCCGACAATAAAACCCCCATCGGCAGCGGCCGATATGTATATATCAGCGACGTTCTTACGGGTACTTATCTGCTGCGGAACGAAAAGTGGTACAACACCAACATTTCCGACGTGCGGCGCATATCGCTGACCTCCATGCCCACCGTTGAGAGCATCGTCAAGAGCGTTGAGATCGGCACCATCAGCTATTATTACACCGACCTGCGCTTCAGCGATAAATACTACCCCAACCGCATCAACGCCAACTATGCCTTTGTGGATATCAACAACCTCGTGTATCTCGGCGTGAATACCACGGAGCCTACTCTTGGACAGACCTCGGTCAGAAAGGCGATATCCTGCGCCCTGGACCGCGAGGATGTCATCGCCGCAGGCTTTGCCGGACGGGCGTACGCTTCTACCGGACCGCTGACTACCTCGTGGCCGGTCGCCGCGGCGGCTCAGAGCGGCTCGACTGTGGCGCTGAAGACAGAGGCAGAAGGAGCGCTGGTGGAAGCCAGATTTGTCAACACTGACATCGAGAAGTCGGTCAAGTACAA
The DNA here is from genome assembly GCA_015065795.1 of Oscillospiraceae bacterium. Classification (GTDB taxonomy): domain Bacteria; phylum Bacillota; class Clostridia; order Oscillospirales; family Acutalibacteraceae; genus SIG598. The sequence goes on from SVPO01000053.1 coordinate 1,668, forward strand.
TGATCGGGGAGAGTATCTCGATTACGAGCTCATTGCCAATGCCGAAAATGAGCATCATATGCTTGCTGCGCAGCAGATCGCGTCTCAGCTCAGTAAGTACGGCATCAGCGTTACTGTGGTGCCCGTTGAATTCTCGGTTCTCAGACAGCGCATTGCCGCCGGCGACTATGACCTCTATCTTGCCGAGTACTCCCTGCTCAACAACATGGACTTCTCCGATCTCTTTACCCCAAACAAGGGGCTGTATTACGGACTGACACCCCAGCAGACCATCGACGCGTGGAACGACTATCTCGGTGGTGTCTCCGGCATCGAAAATGTTATACAGCGCTTCGAAGCCGAACTGCCGTTTATTCCTGTATGCTACCGATTGGGCATCGCCTGCTATTCCAGATCCATGAACACCAAGCCGGATGTAACGGAGAGTGATCCCTTCTGGGGCATGGAAAGCTGGGAGGTCGCCCTGGCTGAGTGATATTTGTGTGCTATTAATGTTAACAATAAATTACAATGTAAGAAATTAAGAAATTAAATATTGTAATTCATTGCTTTCTATGATATACTACCTCATACACAAACAGTCATTAAGGAGTGAGTACATTGGTTATTTCGGGTCAGGTATTGCGTGACGCAATCATTTCCGGAGCCAACGCCATCGAAAACGACAGACATGAGATCGACAAGCTCAACATTTTCCCGGTTCCCGACGGAGACACCGGCATCAACATGAGCATGACCATGTCCTCCGCACGTGCCGAGCTGTACAAGATGCCCGGCGAAAGCACCGCCTCTGAGGTTGCAGACAAGGCAGCATCCATGATGCTCCGCGGCGCAAGAGGCAATTCCGGCGTTATCCTTTCTCTGCTGTTCCGTGGATTCTCCAAGGGTCTGAAGAACGTCAGTGAAGCCAGCGGAAAGAACCTTGCCGAAGCCCTGACACTGGGCGTTGACGCTGCCTACAAGGCAGTCATGAAGCCCACCGAAGGAACCATCCTCACCGTTGCGCGCGTTGCAGCCGAAAAGGCTCGCGCTGCTGCTGCCGTCAACGACGAAGCCAAGTACATCTGGGGCATCATCTGCACCGCAGCCGAAGAAGCTCTGCAGACCACTCCCGATCTGCTGCCCGTTCTCAAGCGCGCAGGCGTCGTGGACGCAGGCGGACAGGGTCTGTGCTGCATCTTCCGCGGCATGCAGGCTGTCATCAACGGCGGCGACATCATCAAGACCGCCAAGAGCGCCGAGGGCGCCGATCAGGACGATGATGCCTTCAAGAGCATCGTCGCCGAGTTCGACGAGGTCATCAACTTCACCTACTGCACCGAGTTCATCGTCGAAAAGGCAAACGATTCCGATCCTGCGGAGCTGCGCGCCTATCTTGAGACCATCGGCGACTGCGTTGTGGTTGTCGACGATGACGAGATCATCAAGGTCCACGTCCACACCGACACTCCGGGCAACGCCATCACCTGTGCCCTGACCTTCGGTCCCCTGATCACCACCAAGATCGAGAATATGCGTGAGCAGCACAAGAACGCCGGTAAGGGTGCTCCCGCTCCTGCCGCTGCCATGACCCGTGTCGATCCCGTTGAGGGTGAGCTGGGCTTTGTCGCTGTTGCCGCAGGCGAAGGCCTGTGCGCTCTGTTCAACGATCTGGGCTGCCAGAACGTCGTTACCGGCGGCCAGACCATGAACCCCAGCACCGACGATATCCTCAAGGCGGTTCAGGCTACCCCTGCTTCCACCGTCTTTGTGCTGCCCAACAACAAGAACATCATCATGGCAGCCGAGCAGTGCGTGCCTCTGGCTGACCGCAACGTCGTGGTGCTGCCCACCCGTACCATTCCCCAGGGCATCGCCGCCATGCTGGCATACGATCCCGACGCGGACAACGAGATCAACTCCATCGATATGTTCCGCGCCGCCGAGAAGGTCGCCACCGGTCAGATCACCTATGCTGCCCGTGATTCCGAGTTTGACAGCAAGCGCATCAAGGAAGGCGATGTTCTGGCTCTGAACAACGGCAAGCTGGTGTTCCTTGACAAGAACCCCGTCAAGGCGGTCGTCAAGCTCACCCGTCAGATGGCAACCAAGGATACCTCCTTCGTCACCCTTATCTACGGTGAGGGCATTTCCGACGAGCAGGCTGAAGAAGCCCGCAAGGGTCTGGAAAGCAAGCTGGGCAAGGATGTCGAGATCATGCTGGTCAACGGCGGACAGCCTGTCTACTACTTCATCGTTTCCATCGAGTAAATCCATCAAAGCGAGGTTCGTTGCATGAACGAGCTGTTTGCTTCGAACATTCAGATAATCAAAGGCGTCGGCGTCAGTCGCGCCCGGCTTTTCGAAAAGCTGGGCGTGACCGATGTCGGCGCTCTGCTGCGTTTTTACCCCCGTGCATACGAGGATTGGTCGTCTGCGGTCACCCTTGCAGATGCCGATACGGACGCGGCAGTGTACATCAAAGCACAGGTGGTTTCGCCCGTCACCGAACACCGCATCCGCAAGGGGATGACCATCTACAAATGCAAGGCTGCGGACGACAACGGAAGCATACTGCAGCTGACCTTCTTTAATAACCGCTACATAGGTAGCCTGCTGAAATACGGCTGCGACTATGTCTTCCGCGGGAAAATCACCACCGAATACGGCCGACCGGGGATGAATTCCCCGGATTTCCGTCCCTACGAGCCGGATTGCGGACTGGTGCCGGTCTATCCCCAGACCGAGGGGCTGACCAGCCGCGTTATAGCCAACACCGTACGCAGCGCGCTGGAGCTGATGGGGGACAGCATCTCAGACACCCTGCCGCCGCGGCTGACAGTGACATATCGGCTGCCCTCACTGAAAGAAGCCCTGTGGGGAGTGCATTTCCCCGAAAACAGCGAGCGGCTTGCTTCCGCGCGGCGCAGGCTGATCTTTGAAGAACTGCTGGTGCTGCAGCTGGGACTGCTCCGACTCAGGAGCCGCCCGAGGCAGCAGAGCAGCGCGCCGGTCATCGCCGACCGTTCGGAGGAATTCTTCCGACTGCTGCCCTTTGAACCCACAGGAGCTCAGCGCAGGGCGGTGGCAGAGTGCATGACGGATATGTCCGCCGGCAGCGCGCCCATGCAGCGGCTGCTTCAGGGTGATGTCGGCTCGGGAAAGACCGCTGTGGCTGCCGCGCTGTGCTTCTGCTGCGCCCGTTCGGGGATGCAGGCGGCACTGATGGCGCCCACCGAATTGCTTGCCGAACAGCATTACAACACCCTGACAAAGCTGCTTGAAGGCAGCGGACTGAACATCGCCCTGCTCACAGGCTCGGTGACAGCCGCAGACCGTCGTGAGCTTTACGAAAAACTCCGCACCGGAGAGATACACGTCGCTGTGGGCACTCACGCCCTGATAACCGGCAGCGTGGAGTATAATAACCTTGCGCTGGTGATAACCGACGAGCAGCATCGCTTCGGTGTGGGACAGCGCGCCGCCCTTTCCGCCAAGGGGCGCACGCCCCATGTGCTTGCCATGTCCGCCACGCCCATTCCGCGCACCCTTGCGCTGATGGTGTTCGGCGACATGGATATCTCCGTGCTGGACGAAATGCCCAAGGGACGTCTGCCGGTGGAGACCTACCGCATAGACAGCGGCAAGCGCACCCGTGCCTATGACTTCATCCGCAAGCACGTCAGGATGGGGCAGCAGGCGTTTGTGGTGTGTCCGCTGGTGAGCGAAGGGGAGAGCGATCTGGCTTCGGCGGAGCAGTTTGCCGCCCGTCTGTCAACAGGTGAGCTGTCCGACTGCAGAGTGGGACTGCTTCACGGCAGAATGAAGTCCCACGACAAGGAATATGTAATGCGGCGATTTGTGGCAGGGGAGATAGATGTTCTTGTGTCCACTACGGTCATCGAGGTGGGCGTGGACGTGCCCAACGCCACCATCATGCTCATCGAAAACGCCGAGCGCTTCGGTCTTGCCCAGCTGCATCAGCTCAGGGGCAGAGTGGGACGCGGCGATCTGCAGGCGTATTGTATACTGGTGAGCGATGCCAAGGGGCAGAACGCCATCTCGCGCCTTGAGACCATGGTAAGGACCAACGACGGCTTTGAGATATCCGGGGAGGATCTGCGTCTGCGCGGACCGGGTGATTTCTTCGGCTCGCGGCAGCACGGTCTGCCCACCCTGCACATTGCCGACCTCGTGGAGGACACCCGAGCCCTGAGCGTGGCGCAGCAGGAGGCGCGCGGCATACTCGCCGCCGACCCCGACCTGACCCTTGCCGAACACGCAGGTCTTGCGTGGCAGGTGGATCTTATGCTGGAATCCGCCGAGATAATCTGAATATGTATAAAAGGAGATGTATGAAATGTCGGTAAAGCTGTTTGACGATCATCCGCCCAGGTGTGAATACTGTCTCCATTCAAGAAATCAGGGCGAAACGCTTATGTGCGCGCGCCGTCGCGACCGTGCGGCAAAACCGTGCTCCGGCTTTGCCTATGATCCCCTCAAGCGTGTTCCCCGTCAGGAGGCGCGCCTTCCTGAGTATCGCCCGGAGGATTTTATGATCGACGACCGCGGCGATGACCTTGAGAGCTGGAGACCCTCGGGGGACTGATTCGGCAGGTTCTGTCATATTTTATGTGAAAAATATAGAAAAAGTGCTGTACAAAACGCCGGGAATGTTATAAAATATAAATGCTATCCTCGTATAGCTGTATCATGATATCAACGATGTGATTTTCACAGGCGTATTATTGAGAGAGGGAGGGATATTGTGAGCCGACATGAATGGGAAAATCTCGAGGAACTTGCCGAAGATTTTGCGGATGTTTCTCCCGATACGGACAGCAGCGATGCCGCGTCTGAGCCGGACGACGGCGCACAGGCAGCGTCCTTTACCTCGGATGATGAAATAGATTACGATCTGCGCGGCAGCAACCAGGAGGACTGGAGTATCCGGAGTATGACCTCCCGTATGCGCCGCAGCACGGACGACAGTCCGGTCAGGTACCCTGAGGGAAGCCTCGGGGCTTTCAGCACGCCTGAGGACTACGAAGCACATATTGATAATATCGTTGAGCCCCGAGAGGAAGAACCGCAGGAGATCGAGTACGACGATCCCATCCTGCTGTTCCCTCCCGATGAGATGGATGACGATTTCTATCGCTCCACATATTCCGAAACAGCCCGTCCCCGTCTGGAAAACGCCACCGAGGACGGTGATCTTGACGATTCCATCGGCATTTCCTTCAGCCGTTATACAGCTGAAAACAAGGAGGGCGAGTTCTTCTTCATGCCCTTCCTTGACATCCCCGACGAATCCGAAGCCGAGGATTTTGATAATCCGGTTGAGGAGGAGGAAGAAGAAGTAACCTTCTCCTTCCGTAAGGTTGATGCCGATCAGGTCAAAAAAGAAAAAGAATTCATCTTCATGCCCTTCCTCAACACTTCGGATGAAACCCCGTCCGACATACTGGAGGACGGGGAGGAAGAAGAACTCCATAACCGCCGTTCCTCCAAGGGAACCATCTTTGACGAGGGTCTTTATCTGATCCCGCTGGAGTCGGAGGATGAGGAGGAGGAACATACCGAGGCAGTCAAGTCCGAGGATGAGGACGAAGACGATACCGGTATTTCCTTCGTTTCCGCTGTCGGCGGCGTGGTTCCCCGCGTTCCCAAGGTGGAGGGTACCGGCGAAAAGAAGACCTCTCTCAAAAAGGAAGAAGCTCCGCCTCCCGCTGCAGGCAAGAAAAAGAAAAAGCGTCCCCCTGCCGCATCCAAGGCAGGTTCGCGCAAGCCTCAGCCCAAGCAGAGCGGGAAAAAAGATACCGCAGGCAGCAAAAAGAATGCTTCCGGCGCCAAAAACAGTGCCGCCGAGGAGCAGTTCCGCGCAGCCATGCGCAATGTCAGCCCGGAAATCAGAGCCGCGGTCAAGAACGATCCCGTGCAGCGAGCCGCTCTGGAACAGGCGGTCCGCATCGCTCTTGTGCAGCAGGCGGCTCAGGAAGCGGTGGAAAAAGCCACCGGTCGCCCTGTGTTCGGCGGTTTTTCCGGCGGCGGCAAAAAGAAGCGTCCGCCAAGAGCTCCCCAGCAGAGAACCGGTCCCAACGGAAACAATCCTCTCGGAGGCAGCTCAAGGGCAAAGACTGTGAACTTCAGCCCGTTCTCTCTGCGCAGCTCCTACGATGACGGCGGAGTGTCCGAGTTCGGAGTATCTCCGGAAAGCGGCTCGTCCGCGTCGGAGTTCGGCGCGTCCTCTGCCGCGGCAACGGTGCAGACCACACCGCCTCCCGCACAGCAGACCGCACCGCCCCAGACTCAGCAGACCACACCACCGGGACTGGGAATGCCCGATAACAATCAGGACCCCGTACTCGCTCTGCTCAACGGAGCGCTGGATAACAAACCCGGAGCCGCGCCGGGAGCCGAAGCGGCAGCCCGTGACGGCAGACGTTCTGCTGCCTACCAGTCCCCTGCGGCGGTTCGTGCGGCAATGCGTACCGGTCTTGATGTCGATGCTCCGGCTCAGCCCGCCGCGGTCTCAGCCACCGGTCCCAAGACCGTGATGTCGGCGGCAGAGCGCGAACTGCAGGTCAAGCGCAGCGGATGTCTGATCTGGATCATCGTTGCGTTTGTTGTGTTCTTCATCGGACTGATCGGAATTCTGGTCATGCCGAACATCTCCAAGCAGAGCGACTTTGACAGCGCCGTGAACCTGATGGAGCAGGGTCGGTATGTACAGGCGATCGAGAAGTTCGAGACCTTTACCCGTGACGACACCAAGTATTATGAGGACTGCAGAATAAACATCAGCAACTGCGCCTATATGCAGGCCAATGTCTACTTTACCGAAGGCAAGTATTACGAGGCATACAACATTCTTGTTGACAAGGCGGAATTCAACGACGAGACCAAAGCGCTGGCGCTGCGTGCTCTCTATCAGCACGCCGAGCAGCGCTACGCCGAGGAGGACTGGGAGAATGCTGCCACGGCTTACATCAACCTGCTGGGCGAGGAGTATGAGGACGCCCAGGAAAAATACAGCATCTGTCAGTATCAGATGGCGATGAAGCTGGTGGAACAAAAGGAATTCATGCAGGCGTACCAGATCTTCACTACGCTGGGCGACTACAGCGACTCCCGATTCCAGTCGGCGAGAATGATCTACGAGACATGGAATGCCGATGCGCTGTCCATCACCGGCGTGCAGCTGATCGATGCCATCGATGTCATGCTGGGGCTGGGAAGCCCCGAAGCCTCTGCGGTGGTGGAAAAGATCTACAACAGCGCACGGGACTATGCTTCCAACGGCGATCATAAGGTTGCCTATGAGACGTTCGTAGCCCTTGGCGGCTATTCCGATTCCCGATACAAGGCGGCGCAGGAACTGTACTATGTGTGGGAAAAGGATGTCCTCTACGGAAGCCTTGCCCAGCGCAGAGATGCTATGGAGGTTCTCCGCGACCGCGCCGAAACCGATGAGCAGGCAGCAAATATGCTCAGAAGTGCCGGCTTCAATCAGATTCGACTGCTGGGTAAGTGGTCCGATGGAGACAGTTCTATGACCATCAGCATAGCCGAGGGTACCGCGGATAAGTTTGTCATCAATTTGGATCTTGCGTCCGTCAACAACACTCGCGTTACACTGCAGAGTTCCGACGTCATCTTTGACGGAAACGTGGTGTATCGATTCACCGAGCAGGATGGTGAGCTCCAGAAGCGAGGCATTTTCCAGGTGATAAGCTTTGATACCCTCACGGAAAATGAGCCCAACTCAGTCACTTTCAACTCCTTCCTGAACAACCGCGATTATTCTTTTGAGCGGCAGCAGTAAGCAGAGAATGTGACGCGCCCCAACGACCTACGCGAATTCAATCCGCAATGCGGATGGATGGAGGTAACCATGAAGAAGCTCAGATTGGTATTATTGTTCCTTATTCTCACGGCGCTGCTGTGTCTGAGCGGCTGCGTCAATGTCGACACCGCGCTGACCATCAGCGACACCTTTGCCGGGAGCAGGGTCATGACCGTTTCCTTCCCGGCGAACCAGCTGCAGACTCAGGGCGGACTTGCCGACGTAGATGATCTCATCAACGGCGCGAAGCCCGCATTCCTCGAGTGCAGACGAACCGAATCCGCCGACCCGGTGGAGTATGTGTTCACCCTGCGGTTCAATAACCTCGAGGATTACGAACAGAAGATCGAAGCGCTTGCCATGCGCGATGTCAGCATCGAATATTCCTTTGTTGACCAGCCTTACACCAAACAGATCGTGCTCAACGAGGACTTTGATTCCGGCGATCTGTTTGTCTGGTTCGATCAGGTGGTCAACGGTCAGAAGGATATTATCGAAGCGGCCTTCGGCAAGCCGGTAAACACGGAGACCATCTGGACCGTCACCGGCTATACCCTTGAGCTCAACGGTGAGACCTACACCTCCGCCGACAAAAAGATAACCTTCACCGAAGGCTCAGGTGACCTCATCGACAGCATCGAGATGACCACCGTTATCCACGGCGGCGAGAAGTATACCCGTTACATCGACTTCGTCCTCTCCGGCGGAAGCAGTGAGGACGACTGCCGGGAGATCATCGAGCGTATGTCTGCTGTTCTGCCCGAGGGCGGCAGCATTGAGCAGAATGTTGGCGGCGGAAAAATTGGCTGCACCGTCAGCTTCAGCGCCACCACCGCCCAGCAGCTTGCCGACCTGACCACACGCGCTCTGGAAGGCAGACGTTCCACCTCTGTCTGGGGCGACTTTGAGGATCCCAAGCAGCCGCTGACCACCCTGAACGGCTTTGAGGAAAGCATCGATCTTGCCGCCTTCACTTCCGATGATCAGCTTGGCTTTACCTATCGTATCGTTTCTGAGGACGGACTGCCCACCGGTCTCCACAGCAAGCAGACCGGCGTCCTTGAGGAACTGCAGGCGGAGATTTCCGGCAACACGCTGGTCTACTCCGGCAACGGTGCATCCTATAATCTTTATTCCATTCTGGCGAGCGTCAGCAAGGCGCAGACCATCAGCTACGGTCTGGTGGTGGAGGATGAGGATGAGTTCATCCGCGAGATCCGCATCATCATGCCTGCCGGTTCCGATGGTGAAATGCTGTCCCAGGTCGAGAGCTATTTTGCCAATCTCGGCGCAGCCAACACAGAATTCATCACCAGCGCAAGTGCCGAACAGCCCTATGTGCTCATCACCATCCGCGGCACCGCCTCGGAGATATGCTCCGCAGAGGATATCCTTTTCGGTGCTACTCCCAACCGCCGTCTGAGCTATACCCGAGAGGGCGGTCTGCTCACAGTGAAGCCCGATGCCACTCTGGTTGACAGCTACGATATTTCTTCGCTGCTCAGCCTGACCGGTGTTTCCGAATTCATCTATGTAGTTTCCACCGGCGACGAGGTATACAAGTGCTCCGTTGCCGACGACAGCAGCCTTCCCACCGATGCACCCATTGCCGTCAGATGCAACGACGGCGCTCAGAGTATGTCCTTTACCGGCACATACCTCAACTCCGACGCGGTCGTCTTTATCTGTCTGCTGGTCGTCCTGATTCTTCTGCTCATTGCTCTCGGCGTTACCATGTACCTCGCCAAGCTGGCGGAGAAGAAAGCCGAAGCAGAAAAGGAAGAAAAGCTTGCCGAGCTTGTTGAAGGCGAGGAGACCAAGGCTCTGCCTGAGCCCGAACATCGCGATTTCCTGGCGGTGCTGGAGGATCCCGAGCCCATCGTTCCCACGGAGGCTGTGGAGGTGGAGTGGTTTGAAAATTCCATTCCTCCCATTCCTGAGCCCGAGCCCATTCCCGAGCCCGAACCTGAGCCTGTATCCGAGGATATGCTGGGCATCTTCACCGGAGCCGATCTGGGTGAGGAGAATTTCCAGCCCGAGCCCATTCCCGAGCCTGAGCTGGTTCCCATGCCCGAACCGGAACCCGAGCCTCAGCCTGAACCGGAGCCCGAACCCGAGCCCGAGCCCGAGCCTGAACGTGAGCCGGTCAAGACCGATGTCTACGAGGGTTATGAGGATCGCTTCCCCATGGAGAATCTGCCTCCCGTTGTGGAATCTCCGGAGAACTCCACCGACAAGTATTCCAACAGCGACTTTGTCAACGATCTGCGTTATCTGGGCTATCTCGACACCTACGCCAAGCGCGCCACCCGCGTAAAGGTCAAGGTCAAAAAGAGATCGCGCAGTGAGGATTAGAACAAGTAAACGATCGGCATAACAAAGCGAATTCGCCCGTCCGGAAAGCTCTCCGGACGGGCGTTTTTTCTCCCGAAGCTCTGATGCGAGCAATGTGCAAAATTAAATATTTTACGTAAAACATTAAAAAATAGTTGACAAACGTAAATCGGCGTGTTATACTCGCATCATCAAAGGCCGGCAATGATAAATCATCAAGCATCAACGCATTTTGGGAGGAAAAGAATAATGATTGAAAACACCAAGCTCATCAAGACCTGCAACACCACTCGCAGGATAGTCAAGGGACTGCGTATATTCCTGTATGTAGTTATTGCCATTTTCATCGTGGCGTCGGTGCTCATGTACCTGCCTGCCTTCAGGGAGTATACCGCATCCATACCGGTTGAGGACACGCTGACCAACACGGAGATAACTTACACACGTGATGAAGTGCTCGCCAAGGGCACATGGGCGATCTCGGCGGTGGCTATAGGCAGCGTGGTCATGCTGCTGTGCGAGCGGATTCTCGGCACCGTCAACACTGAGAATACTCCGTTCGTTGCCGAGAACGTCAGGCGCCTCAAGATCATGTCCGTTCTGATGGCGGTTATCAGCGTGGTACCCAGCTGGCTGGCGCAGATCGTCAGCTTTATCCTCGGTGACAGAAACCTGCTGATGGAAGTGGAGCTGGGAATGTTGATGATCGCGCTGGTCATCTGGTGTCTGGCTCTCATCTTTGAATACGGCGTGACTCTGCAGCAGCGCGAAGACGAAACACTGTGAGGTGATAAGCAATGATCGTACTCAGACTTGATCGCATGATGGCTGACCGCAAGATGTCGTTGGGTGAGCTTGCGGACAAGGTGGGCATAGCAAATGTGAATATGTCCAAGATCAAGACCGGCAAGGTCAACGCCATCCGCTTTCCCACACTCAACGCCATATGCGCCGCGCTGAACTGTCAGCCGGGGGACATCCTCGAATATGTGCCCGACCCCGAGGGCACGGAAACAACCGCAGAGGAATAACCGCTGATCATCCTGCGCGGCAATCGGAAATCAGAGCAAAGCAGCCGCCTGACAGAGCACGTCAGGCGGCTGTACTGTATTTCAGGAAAAGCGCGTCACATCCGATCCTTTGGCTTGGACAGCACCGCGCAGATATAGCCGAAAACTACAGCGGCGGTGATACCTGCGGCAGCGGCAGTCACGCCGCCGGTGAATATTCCGAGGAATCCGTCCTCGTTCACGCCCTTCTTCACGCCCTCGGCAAGGACATTGCCAAAGCCGGTGAGCGGTACTGCTGCACCCGCACCTGCCCAGTCAACCAGCGGTTTGTAGACACCGATGGCTGACAGCGCCACGCCGGCGGTGACGTACCCCACAAGAATCCTGCCCGGAGTGACCTTCGTGCGGTCGATGAGTATCTGCGCTATCAGACACAGCGTGCCGCCCACAAAGAATGCCTTGAGGTATTCAAGGAAAGTCTCCATACATAACCTCCGACGATCAGATGCGGCGCAGGGCGGCTTTTTCCGGCGTGAGCTGTGATTCAATGCGCAGCAGACGGTTGTATTTAGCCACACGATCGCTGCGCGCAGGGGCACCCGACTTGATCTGACCTGCGTTGGTGGCGACGGCAATGTCGGCGATGGTGGAATCCTCCGTTTCGCCGCTGCGGTGGGAGATGACCGCCGACATCCCGTGCGCCTGCGCCATTCGTATGGCATCGAGAGTCTCGGTGAGCGTGCCTATCTGGTTGGGCTTGATAAGGATGGCGGTGGCACTCCTGTGCTCGATACCCCTGCGCAGTCGCGCCGTGTTGGTGACAAACAGATCGTCGCCCACCGTCTGCACGCCGTCCAGCCGCGCCGTCAGACGGGCAAAGCCCTCAAAATCATCCTGCCCCAGAGGGTCCTCAAGGGAGATGATGGGGTACTTTGCGCACAGTGATGCAAAGTAGTCGCACAGCCCGTCGGCGGTCATGTCAACGCCGCGCTTGGGCAGACGATATCCGCTGCCCTGCTCCCACTCGCCTGCAGCCGCGTCCAGCGCGATGGAGATATCCTCGCCGGGGCGGTAGCCTGCCGCTTCAATGGCATCGCAGATGAGCCGCAGAGCCTCCTCGTCCTCGGAAAGGTCGGGGGCAAAGCCGCCCTCGTCGCCCACAGAGGTGGAGTATCCCTTGGATCTGAGCAGCTTCTTCAGCGCGGCATAGACCTCCGTGCCCATTCGCATGGCTTCGGCAAAGCTGTCCGCACCCTTGGGAACGATCATGAATTCCTGGATATCCACGCTGTTGTCGGCGTGCGCACCGCCGTTGAGGATATTCATCATGGGCGTGGGCATGGTCACCGCGTTGACGCCGCCCAGCCAGCGGTAAAAGGGCAGATCGCAGGCGGCAGCCGCAGCCTTTGCCGAAGCGAGGGACACCGCGAGAATGGCGTTTGCGCCCAGACGGGAGCGATCGGGAGTGCCGTCCAGCTCCAGCATGGTTCGGTCGATGAGACGGGGATGCTGCGCGTCCAGTCCGCAAAGGGCAGGAAAGATCTCGTTTTTCACGTTCTCCACCGCTCGGGTAACGCCCTTTCCGCCAAAGGCAGAACCGCCGTCACGCAGCTCGTGGGCCTCGTGCTGACCGGTGGACGCTCCGCTGGGCACGATGGCGCGTCCCCGTGCGCCGCAGGCAAGGAGTACCTGCGCCTCAACCGTGGGATTGCCACGGGAGTCAAAGACCTGTCGCGCGGTCACAACGCTGATGTTGGTGTCGGGCAGGGATGTAAGCATATTCATTACCACCGTTCCTGTTATGATGCGCCGATATCCGGCAGCAATAGCATTTCCCGGCGGTCGGAAAAAATACACATCTGCGATAAGCCTGCGAAAACCCGACATAAAATAAGCGGCAGCCCGAAAGCAGTGACGCTCGGGCTGCCGCTTATGCAAATCCAGCCGGATGCGGTGCGGCATCCGGCTGGTCTGCGAAAAAACGTGATATAAAGAGGAATTAGAATTCCGTATGATTGGTGTGAAGCAATCAGATAACGCGAACGCGGATAACGCCGTCGACCTTCTTCATGGCATCGATGGCGGCATCGGGCAGATCGCCTGCGAAATCCAGAACGGTGTAAGCGTACTCGCCTCTGGACTTGGAGAGCATATTCTCGATGTTGATGCCTTCGCCGGAGAGGATACCGGACAGGGTGGCGATCAGGTTGGGAATGTTGCGATGGATGACGCAGATACGGCGATCCTCAACACGGCCGCAATCCAGCTCGGGCAGGTTGACGGAGTTCTTGATGATACCGTACTTGAGGTAGCGGCTCAGCTGATCGGCAGCCATGACAGCGCAGTTGTCCTCGGATTCGGGAGTGGAAGCACCCAGATGGGGGATGGCGATGATGCCGTCAACGCCCAGCAGATCGTCGCTGGGGAAGTCAACAACATAGCAGCCGACCTTGCCGGTGCTCACGGCGCTGATGATGGCCTGAGTGTCAGCCAGCTCGCCGCGGGAGAAGTTGATCAGACGCACGCCGTCCTTCATCTTGGCGATGGAATCAGCGTTGAAGGTGTGCTTGGTCTCGTTGTTCAGAGGAACGTGAACGGTGATGTAATCGCACTCTGCGTAGATCTCGTCCAGAGAAGCAGCGTGCTGGGTGTGTCTGGAAAGGCTCCAGGCAGCGTCAATGCTCAGATAGGGGTCGTAGCCCAGAACTTCCATACCCAGAGAGTATGCGGTGTTGGCGACCAGAACGCCGATGGCGCCCAGACCGATAACGCCCAGCTTCTTGCCCTTGATTTCGGGGCCTACAAACTGGCTCTTGCCCTTTTCGACCATCTTGCCGACCTCGGCACCGTTGCCCTTGAGGGTCTTTGCCCACTCAACGCCGGGAATAACACGACGGGAGGACAGGAACAGAGCGGCGATGACCAGCTCCTTGACGGCATTGGCGTTGGCACCGGGGGTGTTGAAAACGCAGATACCCTGCTGGGTGCACTTGTCGATGGGAATATTGTTGACGCCGGCACCTGCGCGAGCGATAGCCAGAAGGCTCTCGGGCAGATCCATGTCATGCATGGCGGCGGAACGGACCATGATACCATCGGGATTCTCTACGAAATCACCGACAGTGTAGCTGTCGCCGAAACGATCGAGACCGACCTTGGCGATCTTATTGAGAGTAAGGATCTTTTTCTTATCCATGATTATACTCGCTTTCCTAATATATATTCCGCGCGCGGCGGTGTGTGATCGATGGTGGAAATTACTTATTCTCGGCCTCGAACTTCTTCATGAACTCAACCAGAGCCTCAACACCCTCAACAGGCATTGCGTTGTAGATGGAAGCTCTCATGCCGCCCACGGAGCGGTGACCTTTCAGGTTGACAAAGCCGGCAGCCTTTGCCTCGGCGACGAACTTGGCGTCAAGCTCCTCGTTGCCGGTGACGAAAGTGACGTTCATCAGGGAACGGTCTTCCTTGTTGACGGGGTTGCTGAACATCTCGGAATTGTCGAGGAAATCGTACAGCATGGCAGCCTTCTTCTCGTTGACGGC
>SVPO01000054.1 GCA_015065795.1 Oscillospiraceae bacterium
TGTTACCCACGATCAGACCGAAGCTATGACCATGGGCGACAGAATCGTCGTCATGAAGGATGGTATCATCCAGCAGGTCAACACTCCCCAGTTCCTGTATGACAAGCCCCGTAACGCTTTCGTCGCCGGCTTCCTCGGCACTCCTCAGATGAACTTCATCGATGTCGTGCTGCAGCGCCGTGACAATGACGTTTACGCTCTGTTTGGCGATTACTCCATCAAGCTGCCCGCTTCCAAGAACAGCAAGGGCCAGCTCGATGCTTACATCGGCAAGGAAGTTATCCTGGGCGTCCGTCCCGAGCACGTCCACGACGAGCCTGAATATCTGGCAAGATATGCTGACTCCACCGTCGAGGCTGACGTTGAAGTTACCGAGCTTATGGGTAACGAGACCTATCTGTACCTGAACGCTCTGGGCAACAACATCACCGCTCGCGTTGCTCCTACTTCCAAGACCAGAGCCGGCGATACCATCAAGGTTGCTTTCGTCAACAGCAGAATCCATCTGTTCGACAAGGAAACCGAGCTCACCATCGTTAACTAATTGTTCCTTAGTACCTTCCGCCCCCTGTCCTCTCCCGGGACAGGGGGTTTTCATTTGAGTACACCGGCAGAATAATGCTGTGCTCAGAATTTATTACAAAATAATTAAAAAATTGTGTCGATACCCCTTGCAATCTCTCTTGATAAAGTATAAAATGATAGTATCTTAACTTATGCTGTGCGCGTGTATATATCGCGCCAGAAATACCCATCAATGAAAGGCATGGTTCATTTATGATTTCTGCTGGCGATTTCAGAAACGGCGTTACCTTTGAGATGGACGGCGGCGTGTACTCCATCATCGAGTTCCAGCACGTCAAGCCCGGCAAGGGTGCTGCTTTTGTCCGCACCAAGATCCGCAACGTCATCTCCGGCGCTGTTACCGAGCGTTCCTTCAACCCCACTGAAAAGTTCCCCACCGCTTTTGTTGAGCGCAAGGAAATGGAGTATTGCTACAATGACGGCGATCTCTACTACTTCATGGATCTCGAGACCTACGAGCAGATTCCCATCAACGCTTCCACTCTCGGCGACAACTTCAAGTTCGTCAAGGAGAACATGGAGTGTAAGGTCATGAGCTACAAGGGCAACGTCTTCGGCGTTGAGCCCCCCAACTTTGTCGAGCTGCTGGTCACCGAGACCGAGCCCGGCGTCCGCGGTGATACCGCTACCAACGTCACCAAGCCCGCTGTTGTTGAGACCGGCGCTGAGGTTCGTGTTCCCATCTTCATCAACGAGGGTGACATGATCCGCATCGACACCCGCACCGGCACATACATGGAGCGTGCATAATCCTTTTGGATTATAGTTTCCGTCCGAAAATCATATTATTACTATAAACAATTAAGGGAGGCGTCCACTAATGAATTCTCTTGAAAAACTGGCTTATCTGAAGGGTCTGGTCGAGGGTCTTGGCCTTGACGAAACCAAGAAGGACACCAAGGTCATCAACAACCTCATCACTCTGCTTGAGGATGTTGTTCTGTCTGTTACCAGCCTCGAGGAAGGCTTTGCCGAGATGCAGCAGCAGATCGACGCTGTTGACGAGGATCTGGGCGAGGTCGAGAAGGATCTCTATGAGGACGACGACGAGTGCGATTGCTGCAAGGGCGACAAGGATTCCGATGCAGACGACATCTATTATGAGGTCACCTGCCCCACCTGCGGCGACACCATTCATCTGGACGACGAACTGATCAGCATGCGCGAGATCGATTGCCCCAACTGCGGCGAGAAGCTCGAGTTTGATCTGGAGGGCTAATCAGAGCTACTGATGAGCGTCCGCTGACGCGGCTGCCCAAATTGCCCCCTTAATATTGCCATTTCAGGGAGCTGACATTGTCCGCTCCCTATTGGTGTTTTAAAGCTATATAATTATCTAAAAGAGAAAAACCATCTGTGAGGGCATAGTCCCACAGATGGTTTTGTCTTTGTTGTTATTCCTGCGCCGAACCGTACAGATATCCGGGGCCATGCCGCGAATTACTGACAAAGGGAATCAGACCGAAGGCTTCATCCTCGTTCAGGGCGCATCTGATGAGCGCCTTGGTCAGATCCGGGACATCATCACGATCCATCACCTCGGCAGCATCCATCCACACCACCTCGCTGTTTTCGTCGTGGTCGGAGTGGGGTTCTCCTGAGATGTGGTCAGCGGTGAAAACGGCATACCAGTTCTGGGAATTGAAGCGGATGCCGATAAGCCTGCGCGGTTCGACCACAATGCCGGTCTCCTCAAGGAACTCACGCTTCAGAGCCTCCTGCGGTGTCTCTCCCTGTTCGAGATAGCCGCCGGGTATGACCAGCAGACCGGTGCCGTTGCCGTAGGTGTGGCGAGCCAGCAGCACTTTATTATCCTTGAGGACAACACCTGCTACGGAGCGTCCCCAGTCGGTTGACTTGTTTTCCATCGATCATGCACCTTTCCGGCTGTTTTCTTCCTCGTACGGAGTGCGCAGCTTCTTTTCGTACAGCCAGCGGATAAGCCGCTCCGGCATAAGAAGCGAAACAAGATGGCTGCCTGCCATGACGGTGAAATCCCACAGGCTTGTGAAACCCATGCGGTACAGTCCCCAGCGCACACCGATCAGCGGCTTGATGTGCCCCCAGTTCTTGCGGCGCGCAAAGGCATCGGCATCCACGCGGACGCGCACCAGTATCTCCGGCAGCGTTTTGAACCTTGCCCCTGCCATGAGCATACGGCAGGCAAGGTCGTAATCCTCCGCACGGGAGAGATCCTTGTAACCGCCACATTCCAGCACCTTGCTCTTTCGGTAGGCGATGGTGACATTTGAAAACGGCATACGCCTGCGAGCGTAGCGCATGGTCTCCTCCGGGTCGGTAGGAACTTTGCGCAGGAATCCTACGTTTTTATCGCTCTCGAATTCAAGGATATAGCCGCTGACGATGTCCAGCGAGGGGTCGGCAGCATATTCCGCCATCTCCAGCTCACAGCGCGTCGGCTCGGAAATATCGTCGGAGTCCATGCGCACCACGATGTCGTTGCGGCACGCCTCCAAGCCGATATTGCAGCATATTCCTACGCCCTTGTGTTCGGGCAGGCGCAGGACAGTGAACAATCCGGAACATTCCCTGTCGTATCGGGCGAGTACGTCATCCAGTTCTTCTGTCAGCGGACCGTCACACACGATTACGATCTCATCCGGCGGCAGTGTCTGTGTGACCATGCTGCGCAGAGCCTCGTCAAAATGAGCCGGATCCGCCAGGGCGTACACCGCCATCAGAACCGAATACGGAGGATAATTCACTTGCGTGGTCTGATTCATATTCATACCTCTGAAAAAACATCCTGATTATGAAGAATGACCGCAAAAACCATCCTGCTTTTGCGGTCATTATAGTGTGTTTTGAAAAGTGCTGCTTATTTAAGCATATTGAGGTACTTCAGCACTGCCAGTATGATGCCCACCAGGCAGTAGATGTCGATAACGCTCATAACGATGCCCACAAGCCAGCCGATAACGGGAATTCCGGACACCACAGAGAAAAGAAGTCCAAGTACGACGGGAACAATCAGATAGAGCACGATGCTGATGACGAGGTTAAGAACGTCCTTTGCAATAAAGCTGACCGGGAAAATTTTCTTTACGAGATCCATGACAGTACCTCCAGATAAATGGTTATTTGCGTGAATCAAGACGCCCCTGCGACACTTCAGCGCTGCACGCCCGTTTCTGCACAGGCTACATTATAGCACTGTTCCTTTACCATTTCAATCGTCATTTCGATAGTATTCGAGGTCAGATTTTGCTGACGTTTGTTGGTTTCAGCTTCTTGTCGATATATTGCTGGCGGTCAGCCTTGTCCACATAGCCGCGCAGAACAACCTCGTTGTTGCACTGGAACTCGGTCATGCCGGCACTGACTGTGACGTGATAGGGATGCGGACTGTCCGCGTCCAGCTCCGCCATAACCTGCTTGAGTCTGTGGTGGATATCCTCGATGGATTCGTTGCCGCTGATGAGGTCAAAGACGGCATATTCGTCACCGCCGATGCGTCCGATGATACTGTTGGTGCTGAAGCACTTCTGCAGCGCCTGGGACGCAAGGATGATGGCGTTGTCGCCCTCGTCGTGTCCGTAGCCGTCGTTGATCTGCTTGAGGTTATCAAGGTCAACAAAGGCAACCACTGCCCTTCTGCCGTAGTTGGTATCGATACGGGCAATGTGTTCGGATACCTCAAAGAAGCCGCGTCGGTTGTAGCAGCCGGTGAGCTCATCACGGGATGCTATGTTGCGCAGAGCAGCATAGCGCAGGGTCATCTGATCCATCTGCTCGTTGAGCTGCGCCAACAGGTATACAGTCTCAAGAATAGAACTGATCTGGCGGCAGATACTGTTGACGTGACTGTAGTATTCGTGCTCCGCCTCACACAGCAGCAGACCGTACTGCTCTCGGGTGGTAAACAGAGGAACCAGCACCAGATTCCTTCTGGTTTCTCCGGAAACATACGGATTGTCAAAGAGCTCCACATTGTGGATTCGTCCTTCCGCCTGACCGAGAACGTGACAGCTGTCTCCGATATGGTAGGCACGCAGCGACATATCGTTCATCTTCTGCGGAGGCAGTGAGGGGCTGACCGGTACCGGTTCGTTAAGCAGATATATCCAGCTGCTGCTGATGTGCATCTGGCACAGCTGATTCAGTATTCCGCCCAGGATGATGTTGAAATCCGGTTCATCGGTGCGCACATTGTCCATGATGACCGCGCTGCGGCGGGCTTCACGGAGAATCGCGTAGTGGGACACTCCGAAGGCGTTTGCCACAACTCGCTGCAGCGAGAGAATGACGTCGTGGATCATCAGCCGCTTTGCGTCACTGTCCGCCATACCGCTAAGGATATCTCGGAGCACGAACAGGATGTCGTGCAGAGTGTTGACCGAAGTCAGGTCAAGATTCTCCGAAACGATGCATTTGCGGAACTCCGGAATCATATCACCCAACGGGAATCTGTCCGCATCGGGATCGGAAGCCACCGATGAAAGCACACGGATTATCGGCTCCAGTCGAAGAATCCAGCTTCTTGCCAGAACTCCGTTTACGCGATCGTGGGCAGGAACATATTCACTGCCGCTGAGCAGAGCCTGAACCGCCTCTGTAACGTCAGATACTCGGAGGGGATCAAACAGCGACGAGCTGTCCGAAACCGTACATCCGCAGGATTCGCGGATGACCGGACAGGTGGGTGCGGCAACCGAGCGAACCGATTCGCCGTCCACAAGTCTCAGCGCCTCAAAGACAGCCTGATAACCCAGATCGGACGCCTCAGCGGCAACCGTTGTAATGGAGGGCTTGAGCACATTGCTCCATGCCATATTGTCATAGCCCGTGACAGCGATGTCCTTGCCGGGCATGACGCCGCGTTTCGTCAGCTCCTTGCAGGCAATCAGTGCCATG
Source organism: Oscillospiraceae bacterium (assembly GCA_015065795.1). Lineage (GTDB taxonomy): Bacteria > Bacillota > Clostridia > Oscillospirales > Acutalibacteraceae > SIG598. The sequence goes on from SVPO01000054.1 coordinate 5,461, forward strand.
CAGTCGTTGGCGCAGCAGATGGCGTCGATATCCGAAAGATGCTCGTCAATCAGTCGGACGATGACCGGACGAGATGTGTCGGCAAAATCGCCGTATGTAATTATCTTCTGGTCAACAGGTATCCCGTGACGCTTGAGGGTGTTTATGTACGCGTTCAGGCGGTCGTCGGCATCCATATTGCCCAGAGGACCGCTGACATAGGCAATGCGGCGGCAGCCGTGATCCTCGATGAGATGATTGAGGATCAGCTCAATGCCATGGTGACTGTCAAAGCGCACGCAGCTGCATTCCTTCATCTCGACCGCGATGCTGACAATGGGAATGTTGCCAAAGTGCCGCATCCGCTCAAGGATAGTCTCCGGCGAAAGGCCGCGGAACACCGTTCCCACGCTGACCACAATCGCGTCCAGCATTCCTGCGGCAGGGTATTCAAACATTGTTTTGTAGTGCCTGTTTTTCCAGTTGGGATCATCATCAGGCGTAAACATCTCGCCCACAGGGATGGTCACCAGATCCACGCCGGCTTCCTCCGCAGCAAGCGAAGCACCCTGACAGATAACCTGCGAATAATCATTGAGCAGATCATCGATCAGCAATCCAACCACAATTCTTTTCTTCATAAATCATGCCTCACAACAATCGTTTTAAACCGTTATAAAACATAATACGCTGTAATCGGTAAACAGCTTCACATTATTCCTTAAATATATTTCATATGATACTCTTTTTTCATCGAATTGTCAAGAAATCCACCAACAATTACGCTGACAAATGCACAAATCCACTAAACGAGGCTTTGTCGTGCCATTGTTGTAAACAAATTGTAAAACATTTGCACGATACAGCTTATCTGCTTTATTTTTGCGATTTATGTGTTATAATATACAATAACTTGTGGTAGGGCGTATTCTGTCCGCCTGCAAATGAGATTTGAAGATATGGGAGGGTATCCCCATTGGATAAATTTGTGATCACCGGCGGTAATCCGCTCAAGGGCGAAATTCGCATCGGCGGTGCTAAAAACGCTGCCGTCGCCATCATCCCTGCAGTTATTCTCGCCGGAGATGTATGCCGTCTTGAGAATCTGCCCAACATCAGTGACGTTTCCGTGCTGGCAAAGATCCTTCAGGAGCTGGGCGCAACCGTCACCCGCATCAGCAAGTCCACTCTGGAAATCGACCCCAGACCCATCAACACCTATATCGCGCGCCATGAACTGGTCAAGAATATGCGCGCTTCCTATTATCTTTACGGCGCACTGCTGGGCCGCTTCAACAAGGCTCGCGTGCCCATGCCCGGCGGCTGCTTCTTCGGCATCCGTCCCATCGACCTGCACCTGAAGGGCTTTGAGGCTCTGGGTGCCACCACAAAGATCGTCGAAAACGGTATGGTCAGCCTTGACGCCGAAAAGCTGGTGGGCAACCACATCTATCTCGACATCGTTTCGGTCGGCGCCACCATCAACATCATGCTGGCCGCCGTCCGTGCCGAGGGCGTTACCGTTATCGAGAACGCCGCCCGCGAGCCCCACATCGTCGATCTCGCCAACTTCCTCAATTCCATGGGCGCTGACATCATGGGCGCAGGAACCGGCGTTATCAAGATCCGCGGCGTGAAGGATCTGCACGGAACCACCTATTCCATCATCCCCGATCAGATCGAGGCAGGAACCTATATGGCGGCTGCAGCTGCCACCGGCGGCGACGTTATGATAACAAACGTCACTCCCAAGCATCTTGAATCCATCACCGCCCGTCTTCGCCAGATGGGTGTTACCATCGAGGAATTCGACGACCGTCTGCGTGTCACCCGCACCGAGCCGCTCAAGGCGTGCAATATCAAGACCATGCCTCACCCCGGCTTCCCCACCGATATGCAGCCTCAGGCTGCCGCGCTGCTTGCCGTTGCCAAGGGCATCAGCATCGTCACCGAGGGCGTCTGGGATAACCGATTCCAGTATTGCGACGAGCTGCGCAAGATGGGCGCAAGCGTTTCTGTGGACGGCAAGATCGCCGTGTTCCAGGGCGTAGACAAGCTCATGGGCGCTCCCGTGCGCGCCACCGACCTGCGTGCCGGCGCTGCCATGATCATCGCCGCTCTGATGGCGGACGGTGTCACCGAGATCGAGCAGATCTTCCACATCGAGCGCGGTTACGAGGACATCGTGGAGAAGCTCCGCGGTGCAGGCGCACAGATCCGCCGTGTCAGTGACGAGCCCACTCGCGGCGCGAATCTCATGTCTTCCTGACCGGCAGACAGACAATCCGAATCAGCAATCCCTCGCTGCCTGCGCGGCGAGGGATTTTTGTTCCCGACCCGGGAGTAAATGGCTTAGGGCGGTTCTCCGCACCATCGCCGAAGCCGTAATACGCGAATCAGCGCAAATACTATGTGCCCGGCATGAAAAAGAGCACACAGATCAGTGAGGTATACTATGGCAAGATTCACTCCGCTGTTCAGCGGAAGCAAGGGAAACTGCATCGCCGTAGGCGGCGCGGACAGCTTTGTGCTCATCGACGCAGGCGTCAGCGCAAAGCGCATCACCGACGCGCTGCGCGAGCGCGGACTGGACATCTGCCGTCTGACAGGCATATTCATCACCCACGAGCACAGTGACCACATCAGCGGCGTGCGCGTGCTGGCATCCAAGCACAAGCTCCCTGTATTTGCCAATGGGGCTACACTGAAGCAGCTTGAAGCCGGCGGTCACCTCGCCGGAACCGGCGGCGGAATCGAAATACCCGACTGCGGTATGGAGCATTACGGCACGAAGATCACGCCCTTTGCCACCTGCCACGACACCGTGCAGAGCTGCGGATATGTTGTGGAGACGGCGGACGGACGCAAGGCAGCCGTCGCCACCGACACCGGCTGCGTCACCGACAGTATGCACCACGCGCTGACCGGCTGCCACCTTGTGTACATAGAATCGAATCACGACGTGGGAATGGTCATGAGCGGACGCTACGAGCCGTGGCTCAAGCAGAGGGTGCTCTCCCCCCACGGACATCTGTCCAATGACGCCTGCGCGGTGGAGCTGCAGTATCTTGCCGCGTCGGGCAGTGCGCGGTTCTGTCTCGGGCACCTCAGCGAGGAGAACAACCGTCCTGAGCTGGCACGCTCGGTTGCGCACAAGGCACTGACCGCCATGCAGCTGCGTGAGGGCATCGACTTTACTCTTGATGTGGCTCCGCCCTGCGGTCTGCCGCTGACACTGTTCTGAGGAGGACGATACAATGGACGTCGGAATCATCTGCATCGGAAAGCTCAAGGAAGCCTACTGGCGCGACGCCTGCGCCGAATACGCAAAGCGTCTGTCCGCCCACTGCAGATTCAGCATCATCGAGCTTGCCGAAGCCCGTGTCCCCAAGGACCCCACCGAGGGTGATATCCGCCGCGCACTCAGCGAGGAAGGCGCGAGAATCCTTGAGCGGTGCACTCCGGGGTCGTGGGTGGCGGCACTGTGCATCGAGGGCGACCTGCTCACCTCGGAAAAGCTCGCCCAGCGCATGGCGGCAGTCACCATCGGCGGAAAAAGCTCAATGTTTTTTATCATCGGCGGCTCCCACGGTCTTGCCCCTGAGGTCACCGCCCGTGCTGACGCAAAGATCTCCATGGGCCGCATGACCTTTCCCCATCAGCTGGCACGGGTGATGGTGTGCGAGCAGGTATACCGTGCCTTTGCCATCAACTCAGGCAGCCGCTATCACAAATAACATCGTGCAGGAGGAAGGAGCATGAAATACTCACGGGTATATGTGGAAATCACAAACATCTGCAACATGAGCTGCTCCTTCTGTCACGGTCACAGCCGCAGACACGGCCGAATGAGCGAGGAGGAGTTCGCGCTTATCCTTGACAGGCTCAGCGGTCAGACCGAATATGTCTACTATCATCTGATGGGCGAGCCGCTGACCCATCCGCTGCTGCCACGATTCCTGCGGATGGCTGCGGAGCGCGGTTTTCGCTCGATAATCACCACCAACGGCACCCTGCTGGCACAGCGCGGCGACGAGCTGATCGGCGCAGGCGTGCACAAGGTCAGCATCTCGGTGCACAGCTTTGAGCAGGGCAGCGACGCGGCTTTTCAGCGGTACATGAGCGACATTGCCGACTTTGCGGAAAAGGCGTCGCAGGCAGGCGTCATCGTGGTGCTGCGGCTGTGGAACAACGGCTGCGACGACGGGCTCAACAGCCGCGTGGAGGATTTCCTCCGCTCACGGCTGGAGGGTGAGTGGGCTGAAAACACCAGAGGCGTGCGCATACACAAGAAGCTGCACCTTGAGTGGGGCGATCGCTTTGACTGGCCCGATCCTGACGCTCCCGTGACGGGCGACGAGGTATTCTGCTATGGTCTGCGCGATCACTTCGGGATTCTGCTGGACGGTTCGGTGGTGCCCTGCTGCATGGACTGCAACGGAGACATCACCCTGGGCAATATATTCCGGGAAAGCCTTGAGGATATCCTCGGCTCGCCCCGTGCAGGCGCTATGCTGGCAGGATTTGATCGCCGCACCGCCTCTGAGGAGCTTTGCAGACGCTGCGGATACGCACGCCGATTCCTCTGAGCGGAAATATATTTGACATACGCACTTCGATGGTATATTATTCTCTATGACAATTATTGCGTACAGGAGGACAAATAATGAGAAAGAGATTCATCTCCCTGCTTCTGGCAGCCGGTCTGCTGGTAATGGGTACCGGATGTACTTCCGAGACTGTGGTGAGCGGTTCGGACGCTGACGATAATGTTTCCGCCGCGGACACCGCAGAGCCCAGAGTCTATGAGATCGTGGAGCAGCTGCCTGCCAACTTCGCCGCAAAGCGCAGCGACATTGAGCGCGGCGAGATCACGGAGATCACCTATCATTCCAATACCACCGGCACCGACCGCAAGGCAAAGGTCATTGTGCCCGCCGATTACAGCACGGACAAGCAGTATCCCGTGGTTTATCTGCTGCACGGCATCGGCGGCGATCAGAACGAGTGGATCGGCGGCGGCGCGGACAACGTCATCTTCAACATGTGGGCTGACGGCGAGGCAAAGGACATGATCGTTGTGGTTCCCAACGTGCGCGCAAGAGCTGACGACAAGGCAAACCCCTCCGATATCTACACTCCCGAGCACTTTGCCGCCTTTGACAACTTTATCAATGACCTGAGAGACGATCTGATGCCCTACATCGAGAGCAATTACCCTGTGCTCACCGGCAAGGAGAACACCGCCATCGCCGGTCTGTCCATGGGCGGCCGCGAGGCTCTCTACATCGGCTTCAGCATGCCCGAGACCTTCGGTTACATCGGCGCGTTCTGTCCTGCTCCCGGCATCCTGACCTATGACAATAAGATTTCTGCCGAGAGTGGCCTTTTCACCGAGGAGGAATTCAAGCTGCCCGAGGGAAGCGATAATTTCGTCCTTATCGTAAAGGGCGACCGCGACTATGTGGTAGGTGAGGCCCCCGATTCCTATCATGCCGCGCTGGAAAAGAACGGTGTGGCTCACGAATATTATGTGACCAAGGGCGGTCACGATTTCGGCGTGTGGAAGCACGGTCTGAACAATTTCCTGAGAAATCTGTTCTGAAATTACGAATAAAGCTTAAAGGGCTGACGCAAAATGCGTCAGCCCTTTTCGATTGTATCTGTGATGTCAGGGAGTGACCGTCTCGTTGCGTGACAGAGCCTGCACGCTCTGTAGGAACTTGTCCACCCACATCTGACCTACCACCGCATCACCGGAGCCGTCCACCTCAACGAGGTAGCGTCTGGTGCCTGCAGGGTAATAGCTGATTACCTCTCTCTGACGCTCCAGTCCGTCAAAGAAGGTGATGGTCACGGTCATCGCAGGAGTGTCCGACTCCCGGCTGCCGCCGTAGCTGACTGCTGTGGCTCGGTTGAACACCTCCAGCAGCGCCTTGTAATTGCTGAGGGTCAGCTTTGTATCTCCGCAGTATGCAAAGTATTCGAACAGTGAATTGTCTGTCTCCATGGGCACACGGTCAAGTCGGAAGGTAATGTCGGTATCTCCCGACTGCACATGGATGCTGTGCATGGCATCAAAGTACCGTACGTGCACCTCCGGCGTGCGAAGGTATTCCGAAGTCAGGGAGGTTATCTGCGGGAAGGTGTCGATGGAGAGCAGGAACACGCAGTCAACACCATCCGCCTTTGCGTAGAACTCCGACTGTTCCGTTCTGGATACCCTCAGTGTCTTCCATTCGCCGTTGCGCTGATGGTTGATTACCGCAAAGGGCTTGTCAAGTCCGTACTGCGCAAGCTGCTCGTCGGTGGGATTGACGCACACGGCATCGTCCGCCACAAGCTCGGTGAGCTCGTCGGTCAGCAGCGTCACGAGATAGTCATCAATCGCTCCCCTGAAGGGCGAGGTGATGATATATTTGCTGCCATAGTACGGGTCGCTTTTATCCGCTGCCTTGTTTGGCTCAAGGGTCAGAGGCTTCGGGAAAGCCGAGCCGGAAAGCTTGATCGTGCCGATGGTCACATCCTCCACGTCGTCGCCGAAGATGTCATCGCTCAGCCAGAAATAATCCCCCTGGAAATAGGAGATGTCAAACTCGTTGATGAATACCTCGTCTCTGCCCTCAAAGCGGAAATAGTAGATGTTGGGGCTGTTGGAGATATGATCGCCCACGAACAGGCGGCAGGTTGTGCCGTCGGTGTATTTGCACTCGATGGTCAGCGCCGCAGGGTCAAGACCGTAGTCCGCGAGGTTGATGCCTTCGTCAGAGTGGAGGGTGTATGTGTAGCCGAAGGAAAGGGAATTGCTCCACACAACATCGAGGAAATCTTCCTCCAGAAGCAGTCCGGAAAGGGAGTCGATGGTCAGTCTGCCGTCGCTGCCGCGGCGGATGAGGTAGTCGCCCTGCTCGCTGATGAGCCGCAGGGTCTCAAGCTCATCACAGTCCACCAGCAGCTCGCCGGTTTCGTTTTCGTGGATATGCACTCCGCCGTGATCTCCTGCTGACACGGTGCTGTCGCTTGTCGTATCGCCAGGGATCCCGATGAGCGGCTCCTCGCCGCCGCAGCCGTCGCAGGAAAGGGCGATGAGCGCTGCCACCAGCACAAGCACGCCGGCAAGCATAAAGAGTATGGTTTTAAGATTACGGGTCACAGTCTGCGCCTCCTGAGATATACTGCAAGTCCAAGCACAGCCAGCGCGATGGGCACCACATAACCGAAGATGACCGTCAGTGCCGCGACCTCTCCGCTTTCGATGGAGAAATCCACCGCGGTGAGGGAAACAGCGGAAATGTTCAGGGTTTCATCGGTGATGCCGCAGCGTTCGTTGCATATTCTCATCATCAGATCAAAGTTGCTGTATGCCTTGGAGCTGAAGAACTCGTCGGCGCACAGGGCAACGGGTGCCACGATGAGGTCGCTGCGAAGGCTCTGTCCATCCTCCGACTGAGCGTGGAAGGTGGATTGCGCCATGATGCTGTGGTAGCCGGGCTGGGAACGCTCGCCCTGAGGGTTGACGGAATAACCCTGAGCCGACGAGCTGAGTATGGTGTTGACGGCAAAGCCGCCGAAGCTGTCGCGGGGAACCTGAAGCTCCACAGCGCCTGCCACGGGGGCATATTCGTTGGTTATGTCGGAATCGATATACTCCGCGGAGTAGTAGGTGGAGTAGAACATATCATCGCTCTGGGTGGGGACGACCGACGCAGGATCACCCTCATGCACCACGTTGCGGGTGAGCACTATTCCCCACTCCTCGGTGAGGGTGGAGAGATTTGGCATATCCTGCATATACGGCGAAGTCAGGATGAGCACCGTCTTGCCGTAATTGCCGCCGTTGTTCAGGAAATCGGAAAGCTGATCCAGTCCTGCCGCAGTCACATCGTACTGGGGCGCGGCGATGATGACCATATCCGCTTCCTGAGGAATGGGATCGTAGCCGAAGGCGAAATCGGCGCTGTAGAGGATGTCGTAGCCGTTGATCTCCAGGGCATTGAGAAGGTTATCCACCTCGCTGCCGCCCATGAGCGCGTCGATATACGCCACGCTGGGATTGACCTCCATGGACACGGTCTTGATGAGAGAGGACAGCACGCACTCGGTCAGGGAGCTGGCAAGATCAATGCCGGAGCTCTCGGTCTCCACCGAACCGGACAGGCTGGGAAGCATCTCATAGAAGGAGGTCACGCGCGTGCGGTACTCGGAACGCACCACGATGGAGTAATCGCCCACCGCGTCGCGGTAGTCGGGGATGAGGTCGAGGAACCACGGATCGGTATTCAGGTCGATGAACTCCACGCGGATGTTGTCGCTGTACTGCTCGTATCTCCTGATGAGCTCGGTTGCCATGGGGATATGGCCGTAGGGGTCATCGCTGACGGACACATATTCGCAGTTGGCTTCGCTGGCGAGGATGTCGATCTCCACGCGCACGTCGAGATTCTCCAGCAGATCCACGGTCACATCACTCAGGCTGTAGATGTGGTTCTTGGTAAGGTCGGGGCTGAAGAATGTGAATTTTTCGGTCAGCGCGATAGCCACGATATTGAGCAGCACCGCGATGCATATTGCAAGAGCGGTGATCATCGCGGCGGTGCTGCCGCGGCGGAAGCGGTTGGTTTTCATGCCCTGACGCAGATCGCTCCATGTTTCTGAAAGGAAGCTTCTGACTTTGCCGAGGACACTGCCGAGACCGCCGGAGCGGTTTGATTTCTTACTCATTGCTTGCCACCTCCCGTCATCAGTTCCAGCGGCGGCGTTCAAGGGTCTGCATGGTGAAGAACATGAACAGCCCCGTGACGCTTAGGAAGAAGATTATGCTGGAAAAATCGAGGATTCCCTCCGTGAAGGGAGAATAGCGGCTGACAAAGGATATCCACTTGACCACTCTGAGTACCAGTTCGTTGCTGGTGAGCAGCGGAATGACGTCGAGGATGATGAACACGGCGGAAATAAAGAACGATCCGATCGCCGCCACCACCTGACTTTCGGTCAGGCTGGAAATGAACATACCCACAGCGATGAACGCGGCCCCGAACAACAGCGCGCCCACCACGTTGCCGATGACCAGTGCCCAGCCGGGGGATGAAAAGAAGCTGAACACCACGGCGTACACAAGCGTAAAGAGCACGCAGCCGCCGTACACGGTCATTGCGGAAACGAACTTGCCCGTGACAAGAGCCGGCAGGCTTATGGGCGAGGTGAGCAGTATCTGGTCGGTTTTCTGGCGGCGTTCCTCACTGAACAGCCGCATGGTGAGTATGGGCAGGATGAGCATGATGATATTGATCATGCTGTAGTATATCTGAGGGAACAGCGACGACTGACCGCCAACAAGCACCGAACGGAAGAACAGCGCGGAAAAGAACAGATATACAGCGCAGAAAATATAGCCGATGGGAGAACGGAAGTATGCACTCAGCTCCCGTCTGATAATTGCAGACAACGCTGATTCCTCCTTTACTGATTGGTCAGGGTGATGAAGATATCCTCAAGGGACATACTCTGCTCGCGCAGACCGAGCATGGTCCATCCGCCCCCTGAAACGCAGTCGAAGATCGCCTTGCGGGCGTCCTTGCCGGGATAGGTCTCAAGGGTGAACTCAAGCTCGCCGTTTCTGCGCGCGGTGCAGCTCACGGAGCGCACTTCCTTCAGCGCGGACAGTGCCTTGCTCAGAGCCATTTCCGGCGCAGCTGCCGTCAGCACCAGAACGGTACCGTCAGCCATGCGCGCAGCCAGCTCCTCCGGAGAGTTGTCCGCAACGATGCGTCCCTGATTGAGCACGATGATGCGGTCGCACACCGACTGCACCTCGCTGAGGATATGGGTGGAGAGGATGACCGTGTGGCGCTTGCCCAGTTTTTTGATGACGCTGCGTGTCTCCACGATCTGGCTGGGGTCAAGACCGACGGTGGGCTCGTCGAGGATGATGACAGGCGGGTTGCCTACCAGCGCCTGAGCGATGCCCACGCGCTGACGATAACCCTTGGAGAGATTCTTGATGAGTCTGCCTCGCACATCGGTAAGGCGCACCAGCTGGCAGATCTCGTCGATATGCTTCTGACCCAGCATGGATTTCTTGAGCCGGGAGATGAATCCCAGATATTCATCCACGGTCATGTCGGGGTACAGCGGC
>SVPO01000055.1 GCA_015065795.1 Oscillospiraceae bacterium
ACCGCCAGTGCTGTTGTGGCTGACGTTATCGACTGCGTCAAGCACTTCGCCGCACGCAAGTATCTCTACTGGGAGGACGGCGCTCCCGAGCTGGTGCGCAATATCAACGACCAGATCGTGCAGATGTATCTGCGCGTGGGCGGTCAGTCCGAGGACGAGCTAGCCGCTTCCGTGGAAAAGGTATTCGGTGCCTGCGAGCGCATCGCACGCGACGATGTCCACAACGAAGCCGGCTTCATCGTTCCTGCCGCCACCTATGCCGAGCAGCTCAGCAAAAAGCAGCAGCTTGAGTGGTGCGGCGTTCAGGTGCTCGGTTTCCTGCGTGTGTTCACCGACAAGGAAGCCCTCACCGAAGAATAATCGTGATAAACGGGCAGCCAACAGGTTGTCCGCTTAAGGGGAACGCCCGGACTGTGTCGGCAGTCCGGGCGTTTCTGACGATATATTGCCCATACGTCTGAAGGCACCCACTGTGGGTGTCTTTTTTACTGAAATCTGATTAATAATTGACCAGAACGGTTTCCCGGACGTGTTATTGGTGAAAGGAGGGTAAGCCAATGAGAAATTCATCAGCATGGCCAACTGATGAAATCGAAACGGTACTGAACAGATACGGCGATATGCTGTACAGACTGTGCCTCATCATGCTGCAGAACGAAAGCGACGCGGAAGATGCCCTTCAGGAAACCATCATCAGTTACTATCGCAAAGCACCGCGTTTTGCGGACAGCGAGCACGAAAAGGCATGGCTTATCAGAGTCGCCACAAACCGATGCCGTGATGCGCTTCGCTTCAGGGCGCGGCACCCACAGGCTGATGCAGAATATCCGGAAAATGCCGTCTGCGATACCGCTGACAGCGGAATTCTTGATGCGCTTGCAGCATTGCCGGAGAAATTCAGGCTGGTCCTCACCCTCTATTATATCGAGGATTACAGGATAGAGGACATAGCAAAAATCATCAGCCGAACCCCTTCCGCAGTCAAAATGCGGCTGCAGAAGGGAAGAAAACTGCTGGAAGAAATCTATCGGAAGGAGTATTTGTAATATGGATTACAGAAAGCTGAAGAACGCTGCCGAAAAGATCACTCTGCCCGAAGAAGCAAGGCAGCGCATCGCGAAAAACTGCAGAATCAGAATTTCAGAAAACACGGAGGAACACACAATGAACAAATCCCGAAATACATCAGTTGTCAGAAAGTCGGTGGCGGTCTTTGCCGTTCTCGCGATCTGCCTTACGCTGTCCGTGACCGCTCTGGCGGCGACGGGCGTCCTGCAGGGCTACTTCAGGGACATCACCGATTGGAGAGGCGCAATTGTTGGAATCGCCTACGAGAATGCCGATGATGAGATTAATATGAGTGCCGCAGTGAGTGGGGAGCAGCTGGTAGTCACCGCAGCCTTTGTCGATGCCGAAAAGCCTCCTTTTCTTGCAGACTCGCTTGGTATCGCCGAGTACACCGTGACCGATGACGAAGGCAATGTGGTAATGGAAGGCGCGGCAGATGCCTCGGCGATAGTCGACGGAGAGGCAGTGATCACCATCGACCTCAGCGGTATCGAAAGCGGCAGCTACAGTCTGACCGTTACTTCCCTTGTTGCAGAGAAGAAAGCCGACCAGCCCATGAATGTCTATGGCGTCTGGACGTGCGCGTTTACCAAGTGATTGCTGAACCGCAATCAAGCTGATCGATAACACATGAAAACAGGGCTGCCGCAAGCGTTTGGCTTTGCGGCAGCCCTGTTGGTCTGTCGGATAATTATCTGATGCCGTACTTCTCGATGATATAATCCATATCCTTGTCACCGCGGCCGGACAGGCAGATGAGCACGGAGCCCTTGCCCATTTCCTTGGCAAGCTTCATGCCGTAGGCAACGGCGTGGGAGCTTTCGATGGCAGGGATGATGCCCTCCAGACGGGAGAGGGTGAAGAATGCGTCAATGGCTTCCTCGTCGGAAACAACATCATACTTGACGCGACCCAGATCACGCAGGAAAGCGTGCTCCGGACCGGAGGAGGGGTAATCAAGACCGCTGGCGACGGAGTAGACGGGAGCAGGATCGCCGTTCTCGTCCTTGAGCATGACGCTGTTGAAGCCGTGCATGATGCCCTCGGTGCCGTACTGCAGGCTGGCAGCGTGGTCGCCCAGCTTGGGTCCCAGACCCAGAGGCTCAACGCCGTAGATGTCAACGGGATAGTTCAGGAAGCCGGAGAACATACCCATGGAGTTGGAGCCGCCGCCCACGCAGGCGACAACGGCATCAGGAAGCTCACCGGTCATTTCCACGAACTGCTCGCGGGCTTCGATGCCCACAACGCTCTGGAAATCGCGCACCATCATGGGGAAGGGGTGGGGTCCCACAACGGAGCCGATGCAGTAGATGCTGTTCTTGTAATCCTTTGCGTATGCGTCAAAGGCGGAGTCCACGGCTTCCTTCAGGGTGGCAAGACCGTGGGTGACTTCCACGACGTTTGCGCCCAGGATCTTCATGCGTGCCACGTTGGGAGCCTGCTTCTTGATGTCAACAGAGCCCATGTGGATGTCGCACTCAAGACCGAAGTATGCGGCAGCGGTGGCAAGAGCAACGCCGTGCTGACCGGCACCGGTCTCAGCGATGACCTTCTTCTTGCCCATGTACTTAGCCAGCAGAGCCTCGCCCATGCAGTGGTTGAGCTTGTGGGCACCGGTGTGGTTCAGGTCCTCGCGCTTGACGTACAGCTGCACGTTGCCCAGAGTACCGGAAAGACGCTCGAGATAGGAGACGGGAGTGGGTCTGCCCTGGAACTCTCTGCGGATGCGGCGCAGCTCGCTGATGAACTTGCTGGACTTGCAGATGGTGAAATATGCCTCGGTGGTCTCCTGCATGGCCTTCTTCAGCTCGTCGGAGACATATGCTCCGCCGTATCTGCCGTAGTAGCCATTCTCGTCGGGATAGTTCTTGAAATAGGTGTCAAAATCGATGTTATTGAAAATCATGGTGTTTCCTCCGTATATCAAATCGTTTTTTCGTTGTGTTATTGTTTTACTGGCGATTGGTCTTGCTGCTTCGCCATCGTTTTGTCAGCAGTATCATGGCAGCCTCCGTTTGCGTAATTGCTCTGTCGGGGGGCAAATAAAAACGTCCCTGACAGAATTATCGACTCTGTCAAGGACGAATAAATCTGATTATCCGCGGTGCCACCTTGATTCACCGGAAGAAAAACACCGGTGCGCTTGGCGGGATACCAACATATCCCCGGCAACTGACGTATGCCAACACGTTGCAGAATACTCCGCGATAATTCGCGTTTGACTGCACCCTCAGCGGCCCATTTGACGACCTGTATCCTGTCCGACTCTCAGCAACACGGACTCTCTGGGAGGGCATAATCGCCTTTACTTCCGCCTCAACGGTTTATTATTCGATTTGTTCGCATTATAGCACCATAATATGTGGGTGTCAATAACTTTGCGACAAGTTTTTTGCCTTACAGCCCACGCCGACGCAGCCCGGATACAAGCTCTGTACAGAACTCACGCACAGATCATACCGTCTGCCGGAGTAAAGATAAGGGCTGCCGCTTTCGCGGCAGCCCTTGGGGTCAGTTGCCTGTGATCACTTACCAGTTATACCAGTTGTCGTACCAGTCGTCCCAGTTTATAGCGTCATCTCCGTAGAAATAATCGCTGTAGTAATCACCGTAATAGTAGTCGTAATAGTCGTAGTAGTCGTTGTAGGCATCCAGATCGTAATCGCTGTAGCCGAAGCCGTGGTCATAGTAGTCGTTGTAGTATTCGTTGTAGTAATCCTCCATGGAGGACTCACCATAGTTGCTGGAGTAGAAATCGTCGTAGGAGTCGTAGCTGTCGTCCTCTGCTACACTGTACTCGTCATAGTGATCGTAGTAGTCGGAGAAGTAGTCAGAGTAGTAGCTGCCGGCAGTGCCGCCAAGGAATCCGGCGAAGAAATCCTCCCAGCCGCCCCAGCTATCCCAGTCATACTCGCTGTAGGAATCGCCGTTTTCGTTGTAGTAGTCGCTCCATGTGCCGTAGTCGCCGAAGGTTCCGTACCAGTCGGACCAGTCGTAGCTGCCGGCGCCGTGATCGACTGAGGTGAATTCACCCAGCAGGTCGATATATTCGCTGTCGAAGCCGACGTTGCCGAAAATCCTCTTGATGGAGTTATAGCCGGAGGAATCGCCGTAGGGGAGGGTTACCGCGAGACCTGTCATCTCGGCGCAGCCGCTGTTTGCGGAGCAGTAAACCGTCGCGCTGGCAAGGGCGGAGATGAGAGCCTCAGCCTCGGGAACGTTTTCCACGGAGTTGGCGATGGCCATCATATCGGCGATATCAGCCTCAAGGCTGAATGCGCCCAGCAGGTCATCAAGGGAGCGGCGGGAGCCCTCGTTCTCGATGGTCCAGGTGAAGTTGGAATCAAGCAGCTGATCCTTTGCCGCGAAGGCAAAGCTTCTCCAGGTGGAGTAGACCAGCTTCATGTAAGAGAGGTCGATGGCGGCAAGGATGGCATCCTCTGTGCCGCTCTCGGTGATGAAATCGTCACAGATGTGCTTGGCAAGCTCAGGAGTGGGGATGGAAGTGTTCTTAGCCAGTTCGCTGATCCAGTATTTGTACTCCCAGCCGTAGCCGGACTCATAGTCCTCGGAGGCGATCATGTAATCGGCGAAGTCGTAGAGCACGCAGGCAACTTCCATGGTGCTCATCAGGCAGGCGTCAAAGCCGATGAAGTCAAAGGTGACACCGGCGTTGTAGAGAGCCTCGCCCAGCTCGTCGATGGTCAGGGTGTCGTAGAAGTTGTATTCGTCGCTGCCCCAGCCGTCAACGGAACCTGCACCGTGATCCCAGAGGATGAGCATATTGCGGTTGGCGGGATATTCCTCTGCGCAATACTTGATGAAATCGGTGAGGGTCTCGCCGTCGGTCATGTCCTTCTGACCCAGACGCTTCTCAACGGTGGTCAGACGGCCGTTCTGGATGATGTGGCGCTGGTTGGTGGAGCCGGAGATCTGGCTGGTTTTCCAGTTCTTGCAGCCGCCGGTCTCGATAACGATATTGACATTGCCGCTGGCGGTGGCATCCATCATTTCCTTGAGGTCGATGGAGGCAAGACCGCTGTCGGACTCAAGATTGCTGGCGCACAGGTACACCATGATGGTGACAACGTCTCTGCCGTTGCCCTTGATGGTGGTCAGGGGATCACGCAGAGTGGTGTCCAGTACGTTGGTCTCGGGAATGTCGGAGATGACGATGACGTTGTCGGGATCGGGTGTTCCGCCGTCATTGGAACCGGAATCATCCGATTCGTCATCGGTGGTTATGTAGCTGTAATCTCCGAAGTCATATCCGTAGCTGTCAAAGAAGGACTCAAGAGAATCACCGTACAGAGTCTCGTCGTAGGATGAATCCAGGGTCTGAGAAGGATCCATACTGTACTCACTCATCATGGACAGCATTTCCTCACATCCGCACATGGAAAGCATCATGAAAACGGTGAGAACAACTGCAATGACGCGTAATGCTCTTTTTTTCATGGGCAAACACCTCTTTCGTAATGTAGTGCCTGAATCAACTATATATTACCATATATTCCGCGAATATACAATAATGTTTTTGTGAGGGCTGCAATAATGCGGTTCGACAGGGGTTATGATCATGTCTGCGCTTACTCCACGAAGCGAAGACCGCCCATGCGATACTTGCGGCTGATGGACGTATAGCCTGCCTGCTCAAGATAGCTGCGCAGGGAATCATCGCCGGCGCAAAGGCTGCCGTCGAAGGTGAAGCCCGCTTTGAGTATTCCGTTTGAGCTGGAGGAATTGTCGGGGGAAGTGTATATGATGAATCGCTCGTATCCTTTCGCGTTGGCGACAATGGAACGCAGCAGCAGACCGTAGTAGCCCTTGCCGCGGTAGTTTTCCTTGGTGACAAAGTGATACAGCAGACCGGAAGATGAATTGTGGGTGTCAAAGCCAAAGTCGGTTTCGCTGATGTAGAAATGCTGCTTTCCTGTAAGCCAGCCGGTGGATACAACTACTTTTTGCTCGTTGACAAGACACCAGAAGGAAGAACCGTCTGCAAGGCGCTGGACCTCGTTTTCCCTCACCGGAACATTGTGGCTTTTGCAGAATTCTGTGTATCCATCCATCTGTCCGGCGCCGAAGGACACGAGCTTCAGTCCGTCAAGCTCGGGCTGCTCGCAGGAAACGACGGAATAGTAATTCTGCTTCTGCGCCTGCAGCTTGAGCCATCTCTTTCGTCTGTAGCGCAGACGGTCAATGAGTCCCATAGTGGACTCTTTCTTTTTTGAGTAGCAGATGGAGGTCATGTTTTCCAGCAGATCGCAGAAGCTCTTGTGCATGGAATGATGCCCGACGGCGTAGCGGTTCTTCTCCGGATCCCAGAGAGAATAGGCTGCGACTGCTTCCCGGATACGGCTCTGCGTGCGCTTTTTTGCCTTGACGAATGTAGGCGCTACGGGGATCATGCGCGCGTTGTCGGCGATCTCCTCGTAGTGATAGGGCTCAACAAAAAGCCGGAGCTCACTGATGGCGCCGCGCTGAAGCATGTTGTTTGCCGCCTTGCCCAGCGTCTGGTGGTCGATGTGCTGGGACTTGCCGTTGGTGTGGGAAAAGGTGCATACAGTCGCGCTTCTGCCGTACAGGATCTGATAGAACTTGATGATGCTCTCGGCCTGCGCGACGGTCAGCTCGCCGTCCACGCCCCGGCGGCAGGTGGTGTGTATCTTTGCCTTGGGCAGCCCCATGGCGCGGCAGCTGTCGATGAATTCGCTGTCTCTTGCCTCGATGAAATCCTCAGCGGCAACGGTGTAATTGTGGGTGCCCTTGTGCCGCGGACAGGTCTTACCGTTGGCAAGAGCCTCTCTGACGCCGGACCTGGAGCCGTCGGTGCACAGGATGACGTGCACGTTGCGGCGGCGCAGAACATTGTTGCATATATCAACACCCATGGAGAGCAGTTCGTCGTCCTGATGGGGAACAAAATACAGATAGGTTTTACGGCTGAAGAGCATGGGATGTCCTCCGTTGACACTATATATTTTCTGTGCTATAAATTAATTATATCTTGTACAGGGAGATTTTTCAACGTGAGAATGAAGATCACGCCCACCTATAATGTAAATGATTATCGGCGCGTCAGCCCCGATTTTATCTATAATCGCTTTGACCTGTTCTGCGAGGACGGTTTTTTCGCCGTGCGCGTGGGAGAAAAGGTGATAGAATACCGCGTCGATGGTGAACGCGCGGAGCTGGGGCTGTGGCTGACCGACATCACCGCAGAGGAGCTGGAGCAGCTGATTCTGTACATTGTCCGCACACACGGAGATGTACGGCAGATCACCTGTTCAAACAGCGTCAT
Source organism: Oscillospiraceae bacterium (assembly GCA_015065795.1). Lineage (GTDB taxonomy): Bacteria > Bacillota > Clostridia > Oscillospirales > Acutalibacteraceae > SIG598. The sequence goes on from SVPO01000055.1 coordinate 7,376, forward strand.
ACCCTATGGCACAGCGAAGGCGCACAACCACTTCCGCATCGTTTTCCCCGAAACGGTGGAGGAGATGGAGAGCCGAGTGTCGGCAAAATCCCGTTCCAAGGCGCGCAAGAAGCTGCGCTTTGCCGAGGAAGCCTGCGGAGAATCAAAGATAACCGAATATGAGGGCAGCGAGATACCTGACAGCGTCGTGGAAGCGTTCTTCCGATTCAAGCTGGCGACCCGCGGACGTGAGTACAACATGACCCCGGCAGAGTATCTCAGCAGATATCATGTTTCGCATTGCTACGTTCTTACCGTAGGAGAGACCATCGGAGCCATCCGCTTTGCCTGCGAGCAGTGCCCGGTGGTTTACGGCGAGAATTTTGCCTTCAATCCCGAGCTGAGCGACTATTCTCTGGGCAGGTATATCTTCATGTACCACCTCAGCCGCATGGTGGAAAAGGGGAAATCCCAGCTGTTCTTCGCCGGCGGAGATTTTGAATACAAGACCCACTACGGCAGCATCGAAGAAACGGTATACGACTGCCGCATAGATGTGGCAAAGCTCGACCTCAAGGCTCTGGAGGCAAAATACAGCACCTCGAAGAAGCTGAAGAAAAAGCTCGCCTCGCTGCTGCCCAAGCGTGTGGGCGACTGGCTTTACAGGCTCAAGGTGCGGCTGCTGGGGTGAATAAGCACGCACAGCCGCCGATTTTACCGTGATGCTCGGCTTCGGGCGGACAACGTCATCTGACTGAACAGCCATAAGCAAAAAAGACTTCCGGGGATGGAAGTCTTTTTTATTTACTGCTTTATTGCCGTAATGTATCGGTCAATGATTTCCGTCAGCAGCTCAAGATGCCGTGGAGATAACCTTTTGCATTTTTCGGTCAGGAGAGAAATATCGTTCTCTGGCTCTGCACCGAAAAGAATCTCATCGCTGGATATGCCGAGGGAAACGCAAAGGCGCTTGAGAGTGGGGAGAGAAATGCCTACCACACCCCTTTCAAGGTCCGATATATACTGTGGGGATACCTCGATCCGCTCGGCGAGAGCCTCCTGCGTCAGCCTGCTTCGCTCCCGTGCTATACGAACCTGCTCGCCTATCTCAATATTGATCTATTTCTTTTCTCGCATATCAACACCGCCTTTGCTATTAGTTTAATTAAAAGCAGCATTGACAAACACAATGTATTGCTATTACAATAATTAACAGCAATAATTGTGTTTCTTTGCGTCGGAGCTGCCGCAGGGAATACTGTGGCAGCGAAAAATGAACAACGAAAGGATGTCTGCGAGATGAACAACAATAAAGGTGAAAAGAAGATCAAGATTACCAAACCGGTATATTATGCGCTGCTGGTGTGCGTCCCTTTGGGGTTGGCTCTGATAACGCACCTAATAATGCTAGTAGTCTGCCTGATTGCTGATGTTGATTTGGGCAGCAGTATATTGATCATCGATCTGTTTTCCTTTATGATCGGAGTTTTATTCGCTCCAGCTTTACCATCCCTGCTGTCGGAATTTAAGAAGTTTGAAGTTCCTGCCGAAGTAGAAGAAACCGGTGAGAAGATTGGTAAGATATTCAAGATAGCCGGCATAGTTCTTGCGGTTCTATGTGTAATATTCTATATAGCGGTTACCTCGTGCAATGAAATGACAGATTATTATATTGATTACAATGATAACGGTAAAATGGATTCCGGCGAATATGTCTATTCCGAAGACTCATACGGAAAAGAGTACTGGGACTTTGACGGTGACGGATTGTGGGACAACTAAACAAAATAGTCTGGTTGTCCGCTGAGTATTCTTTAGTGAACGTCAATCATTGCAGTTGAAGTGTACATTCTGAGTTATCTGAAGTCACATTCCGACGCTGAATCCCCAAAAGAAAAAGTCAGACACATCACGCGGCAGAAAGCCCAAATGATGTGTCTGACTTATTATTTTGTGATTTGTTCAGGTGTGTAATCCTCACTCCTGCCATCTTCGCAGCAACCGGATCAATTCCGGCAGCAGGCTCAGCGCCAGCACGCCTCCCACAATGAACAGCACGATGGAGACCCATTTGAAAACAGTATCCTGACCGACCATCGTGCGCTGCATCGTCTCGAATGACATCCACATTTCGCCGTCGATTTCCAGCTCGGTGATGTACCTTCCGTACGGTTCCACCAGCATCTCGGCTTTCGCACCGGGTTCCAGCTCAATAAGACGCTGCGTCAGCTCGTCTGTGGCGCACTTCTGGTAGAGATACAGCCGGTCGTGATCATCGAAATCAAGATAAATATCGTTGGAATTGATGGCGCTGTCGCTTGAGCGGTATCTGCACTCGCTGAACACGGCGGTCACAGGCGTCATGCTTTCTCTGGCCATTTCATCGGCGCGGTTGCCGTACAGGCAGGTGGCAGCAACCACAAAGGCAAGGAGGCACAGGATCAGTCTGATCTTGGGGGACTGCAGCGTGTTCCGGTTGATTTCTAGCGATATTTTCATGGTCGATCACTACGCGAGCTTTCCGACAAGCACGAATCCTTCCGTGCCGTCAGAGGCGCACAGGGTCACGATGCGGTCGCCGGCAGCAACGGTCACGCTGCTGTCGAATACGGAATTCTCTGCAAGCCACGAAATGTAATCGGCGAACTCGGTGTTGTCCGCAAACTCGGTCCTGATCGCCGTTGCGATGTCATCCGTTCTCACACCTGCGTACAGCAGCACCGTGTGGCTTGCCTCGGGGGTTGAGAGGGTCATGGAGGGGATCAGCTCGTAATAGTCCTGCTGCGCGTACTTGTAGATGGGATCCAGCAGTGCGCCGCCGTGAATGACCGTGTTCCTGCCGGAGAAATCGGCGGACTGAGCAGCGTCGATATACAGGCATCCGAAGCGGTTGCCTGAACCGGAGAACAGATGGTCGCGGTAGTATTCGCTGTCCTCGTTCTGCACGATGGGGTAGTCGATGCCGGTGCCTTCGGAAATGATCCACGCGCGCACGTCGGCGTTCTTCTCGCTCAGCAGCTGGAAATCCACCGAAACCGCGCCGGTGTGCACCTCGGCGGCAAGGGTCTGATACTCCTCGGCGGCTCTCTCGGGCTGGTTTCTGTCAAGGATGATCACAACGCCGGAACCGATGGCGATGAGCAGCATGACCACCATGATAACGGCGTAAATCGTGATCTTTTTCTTGTTTGTGTTTTTCTGGTTTTCCAAAATATCACCTCGTAGCGGTAAAGCAGGGAGAGGATCCTTTCCTCTCCCTGCTTCTTTCAGTTAGTGGTATGTCTTATTGCGGATCAGGCAAGCTCGGAGGTCTCCTCGCGGCGGAGCTTTCTGATGCAGAAAGCGCAAATCAGCGATGCAAGCAGTGCAACCTGCAGCATAACGACCGCAGTGCCATTGTCTGAGGAGTAGTCGCCGGTCTTGGGACCCTCGGAACCGCTGTCACTGCCGGAGCCGGTGCTGACCTTCTCGTTGATGAAGGCAGCCTTCACGCCGTCCTGAGCAACGGTGCCGGATGCGCCGGTGGAGGTCAGCTTGTAGCCCTTGACCTCGGTCTCGGCGACCTTGTAGGTGGTGCCTGCAGGCAGACCGTAGATGACAGCGGTCTCGCCGTGGGCAAGCTGAATGGTGTCACCGGACTTGATAGTGCCGGTGGAGGCTCTCGCGCCTGCGGCAGAGACGCTCAGTCTGCCCAGCATGCCGGTGGAACCGGAGGCAGGAACGGTCTCGCCTGCGCCGTAGATGCGCAGCTCATAGCTGTCCTCGGAGGCGAATTCCACCTTGAAGGAGAACTTCAGTGTCTGGTCGGCGCCTGTGCCGGTGACCTTGTTGGTGATGGTCAGGTTGCCGGTGGTGACAGGCTGATCAACAGCGGGTTTCTCGTAGGTGTTGGAGAACGCCGCGACAGACGGAGTGGTGGAGATAGCGCCCTCGATCTTTCTCGAGGCAGGAGATGTGGTGAAATCTTCGGCCTCGTCCTGAGTGACGGTGAACTTCACGCCCACAACGATGTTGGCGATAGTGATGCTCTGACCGTCCTTGAGGGTGATCTTGTCGCCGCTCTTGACAGTGCCGGAAGCAGAGCCGGTGTAGGTGTAGGATTCGGTGCTGTCGAAGGTCACGGTGTAGCTGAACTCTGCGTTTGCAGGAGCATCCTCGCCGATGACCTCGGTGGAGATGGTGAGCGCGCCGGTTTCGGGACCGTTGATGAGCACCTCGGTGGTCTCAAGGGTGAGGTCGGGATAGAGGGCGTTGGTCATTTCGCAGCGGAGCTTCTTATCCGCAAACTCGTTGCCGAAGGTGAACTTGCCGCCCTCAGAGGTGGTGGGAGTGACCTCGGTAGTGCCGTCGAACCACTTGTAGACGGTGTTCTCGCCGTAGACCTCGTACTCGGAGGAGAGGTCGATCTCCTCGCCGGAGTCGATTTCATCGGGGATTTCTACCTTTGCCTGCGGAGCGTATTCGAAATTCTTGCTTACGCTTATGCCAGCTTCTGGACCCAGAGACTCAAGCATCGAATCAATAAATCCATCGGGGAGTGAGCTGCCTGTGCTTTCCATAACGGCAGGGTCGGGCAGATCAGAGAACATAAGCCTTGCATTATCTCCGTTGAATATCGCTACAGGCACAGTGCTCGGCAGATTGAGGTCACTTACATTGGTGTTTTCAAAGCTCAGAATAATTATCATACCCGACATACCTTTGGCGTTGCTGAGGTCGAGTGCGGAAATGTCGGTGTTATCGCAGGTGAGCGCGTAAAGATTTTGCATACCGGACACATCCAGAGTGCTCAGTTTGGTGTTGTGCGCCATCAGCATTGCAAGGTTAGTTGCTGTGCTTAAGTCGATGGATGAAATGTCATTGTGGCTGATGCCAAGCATTTCCAGCGCAGATAAATCATCAGGAAGCTCAAGCTCGGTCAACTGATTGTTGTCGCAATTTAAATACCACAGAGTAGTGAGATTTTCCGGAAACTCGAGTCTGGTCAGCTTGTTGTTAGGGCATTCCACATTTTCGAGAGCAAGTGCATCTGCGGGGAATACAAGCTCTTCAAGCTGGTTATTTGCGCAGTCAACGATTTCGAGCTTGGAGCAGTCGGCAGGAAGCTCGATGTCAGTTATTGCGTTGTTGCCGCAGTGTAACAGCCGCAGCTCAGAGCAACCCGAAAGATCCAGTTCGGTCAGTGCGTTGTTGCTGCAATCAATGCTCGATATACCTGGATTCTTTGAAAGGTCAATGTCGGTAATACCGCAGTCGGGACAATCGAAAAATAGTATATCGTTTTTGCTGTAAATCTTGACGGTGTCACCTTTGGTTTCTCCGGAAACGACAATGTTGGTAACGTGCCCGTTTTGATAAGGCACAATATTTCCATCGCCCCAGTCGACATACACGATGATTTCACCGTCAAGTACGGGGTTGAATTCCAGCGTACTGCCAACCGGCTTGTTGGTGGTGAAGGTGATCTGCAGGTCAAGAGCCTCGACGATCTCCACCTCGGTGGTGGTGAGGGTGAGATCGGGATAGAAATCGTTGGTCATCACGCAGTAGAGCGATTTACCGATAAGCTCGTCGGCAAAGGTGAACTTGCCTCCGTCGGCGCTTACGGGAGTGACCTCGGAATCGTCAGCGGCGTTGTACCACTTATATTCGGTGACATTGCCGTCGAACTCATACTCGGCGGAAAGATCAAGCACATTGCCTGCTCCCACCGTAGCAGGGATCTCCACCTCAGCCTGAGGGTGAGCGGAAAATTCCGCAGGAGTGCTTTCCATTTTCAGTGTGGAGAAGCGCAGGGAGTTGTTTTCGCAGGTCACATACTCAAGCTCCGTGCAGCCCTCGGCGTTCACTTCGGTAAGCATACTGTTCTCGCACATCAGCACCTGCAGCTCGGGACAGCAGGAAACATCCAGACTGGTCAGCGGAGTTAAAAAGCATGCCAACTCCTTGAGCTTGGGACAGTTGGAAAGGTCAAGCTCGGTAATTCCGCCTATAACATAGTCACCGTTCTCATCGTAGCCCATATTTACCGCACAGTACAGCTTTTCCAGATTCGGCAGGCCGGAAAGATCGAGTCCGTCCAGCAGATTTCCCATAACATTGAGGGTCTTGATATTCGGGCAGTTTGTTATTTCAAGCTCCTGCAAGCCGCAGTCAAGAATCAGATCGGTCAGACTCGGGCAGTTCTTTACCTCTGCGGAAATCAGCGCCTCAGAGCCATGCTCATAGTAGGTGATGGGCTGGGTGCTGTAAATTCTGATCGGACCGGGGCCCTGGAGATAGTTGCCGAAGAGCATCTTGTCTTTATAGTGAGCCCGGTCCTGTTCAACATAGTTTCCATCGCCCCAGTCAACGAATAACTGCGCGTTTTCTTCGTCAGCGGTACGCAGGTCTATATCGGCAATCAGGCGGGTGGGTTCAAATAAATCGTGAGTTAAGATTATCTGCGGCTCGAAGTTGCCGCTGACTATTTCGATGGTGTAGGACTCAAGAGTAAGGTCGGGGTACAATGGATTGGTGATCTTGCAGAAAAGTGTCTTGCCAATGTGCTCCTCGCCGAAGGTGAAAATGCCTTCATCGCCGTCGGAGGAGGTTGTCTTGGGAGTAACCACGGAATCATCGGCGGCATCGTACCATGTAAAGACAGAGGCTGTGCCTTTGACCTCGCGCTCTTTGTAAAAGTTCACCTCGGAATCCACGGGGACGATACTGCCGGTGTTGCCCGAGATCTTAAGGCGCTGTGGAGCGTAAGTTATGGTGGTTACGGAATCGTGATAATAATTGTTGAAATCGTAGAAGGTCAGATTGTTGTTTTCGCAATGCAGCTCCTCGAGCTGTTTGCAGCTGCTGGCGGAAAATGAGCTGATTGTATTGTCACGGCAGTCGAGGAAAGTGAGCTTGGTGCACTTAGTGACATTTAGCGTGCCCAGATAGTTATGGCTGCAGTCCAGAGAGGCAAGCTCGGTGCACTTGGAGACATCAATAGTCTGAATTGTGTTGCCGCTGCACACAAAGCCTGTGATGTTGGATGGACTGTAAATCTCGATGGTTTTTCCGGTGGTGGTTCCGGTGATATCGCCGGCGGCGTGCTTCACAGGATTGCCGTCACCCCAGTCGATGTAGACATCGGTGCCGCTGTCCAGCTGAACAGTCAGAGGCATCTGGCTGCCAACCGACCTTCCGGTGGTGAAGGAAATCTGCATGGTGCCGATGTCGTCGGCAAGGAGCACCGGCGTCTTCTGCTCGATGGCGTCGGTGAGAGAAACAGCGTCGTCGCTGGGGGAGACCGCAGCACTGACACCACCCTTGTCGACATCGGCAGCGGTGACGACATCGCTGCCCGAAGCCGACCCGGCAGCACTCGCCGACGGCAGCAGCCGCGGCAGCAGCGCTCCGATCATCACTATCGCCAGCACGATTATCGCCAGCTTCTTTCCGTGGTTTCTGAACATTCCAAAACGATTCAGGTTCATAAATATGTCCGCCCTTTCCATTTTTTTGCCATCGTTTATTCCGTTCAAATAATACTGAATCTGATGCTTTTGCGGCAGTGTATTCGGTTTCCGAATTCGTGCAGTGAGAGTGGATTTATACTGCCTCTCCGCGCTTTTGGTACACTTTCGCAAAATATTCAACTAATTTTATCATATGCAACCCTCGATTACAATACATGGAAAGCAGATTTGTAATCGGTTACGAATCTCAGGCGGATAATATGTCCATATTGACGGGGAATGTTTCCATACGAAAAAAACAGACACACCACCCGGCGTATGACCGAATGATGTGTCTGCGAAAAAAATCGATTGGCTAAGCCGTAAAACGACTTACTTCAGAGCCTCGGAAACTGCGACAGCGCAGGCGACGGTGGCACCGACCATGGGGTTGTTGCCCATGCCGATGAGACCCATCATCTCAACGTGTGCAGGAACGGAGGAGGAGCCGGCGAACTGAGCGTCACCGTGCATACGGCCCATGGTATCGGTCATGCCGTAGGAAGCAGGACCTGCAGCCATGTTGTCCGGATGGAGGGTACGGCCGGTGCCGCCGCCGGAAGCGACGGAGAAGTACTTCTTGCCGTTCTCGATTGCCCACTTCTTGTAGGAGCCGGCAACGGGATGCTGGAAGCGGGTGGGGTTGGTGGAGTTACCGGTGATGGAAACGTCAACACCCTCAAG
>SVPO01000056.1 GCA_015065795.1 Oscillospiraceae bacterium
CTCGCTGCCGCAGCGCTCGCAGCCGCCGTTGACGACCTCCTCGTTGGCAAGCACGCACTTGCAGGAGGTACACCAGTTGACTGCCATTTCCTTCTTGTAGGCAAGTCCCTTTTCAAAGAGCTTGAGGAAGATCCACTGGGTCCACTTGTAGTAGCTGGGGTCGGTGGTGTTGATCTCGCGGCTCCAGTCGAAGGACAGACCGAGCATACGCAGCTGGCTCTTGAAGCGGGCGACGTTCATCTCGGTGACCTTTGCGGGGTGGATGTGGTTCTTGATGGCATAGTTCTCGGTGGGCAGACCGAAGGCGTCCCAGCCCATGGGATACAGGACGTTGTAGCCCTCCATGCGCTTTTTACGGGAGACTATGTCAAGAGCGGTGTAAGGACGGGGATGACCCACGTGCAGGCCGGCTCCGGAGGGATAGGGGAACTCGACCAGAGCGTAGAACTTGGGCTTGGAGAAATCATTGGGAGCATGGAAGACGCCCTTCTCCTCCCATATGTCCTGCCATTTTTTCTCTATGGCGGTAAAATCGTAGGATTTCATACTCTTTTCACTCACTTCTTCTTAATAATATCACAGCCCATGTAGGGACGAAGTGCCTCGGGGATGCGGATGGAGCCATCCTCGTTCATGTTGTTCTCAAGGAAGGCGATGAGCATTCTGGGGGGTGCAACGACGGTGTTGTTCAGGGTGTGAGGCAGGTACTTCTTGCCGTTTTCGCCGTTGACGCGGATCTTCAGGCGGCGCGCCTGAGCCTCGCCGAGGTTGGAGCAGCTGCCCACCTCGAAATACTTCTGCTGACGGGGAGACCATGCCTCAACGTCGACGCTCTTGACCTTGAGGTCAGCAAGGTCGCCGGAGCAGCACTCAAGGGTGCGGACGGGAATATCCAGAGAACGGAACAGATCGACGGTGTTCTGCCAGAGCTTGTCGAACCACATGGCGCTGTCCTCAGGCTTGCAGATGACGATCATTTCCTGCTTTTCGAACTGATGGATGCGGTAAACGCCGCGCTCCTCGATGCCGTGGGCACCCTTCTCCTTGCGGAAACAGGGAGAATAGCTGGTGAGGGTCTGGGGCAGCTTTGCCTCGGGGAGGATGGTGTCGATGTAGCGGCCGATCATGGAGTGCTCGGAGGTACCGATGAGGTAGAGATCCTCGCCCTCGATCTTGTACATCATGGCACCCATTTCCTCAAAGGACATAACGCCGGTGACAACGTCGGAACGGATCATGAAGGGCGGCACACAGTATGTAAAGCCGCGCTCGATCATGAAGTCACGGGCATAGCTGATGACCGAGGAATGGATACGGGCGATGTCGCCCATGAGGTAGTAGAAACCGTTGCCGGCAACACGGCGGGCGGAATCGAGGTCGATGCCGTCGAAGCTTTCCATGATGTCGGTGTGGTAGGGAATTTCGAAATCGGGAACAACGGGCTCGCCGTAGCGCTGAACCTCAACATTCTCGCTGTCGTCCTTGCCGATGGGCACGGAGGGATCGATGATGTTGGGGATGCGCATCATGATGGAGCGGATCTTTTCTTCGTATTCGCCCTCAAGCTTTTCCAGCTCAGCCAGACGATCGGCAGCGGCGCCGACCTGCTTTTTGACTTCCTCTGCTTCTTCCTTTTTGCCCTGACCCATAAGCATACCGATCTGCTTGGACAGACGGTTGCGGTCGGCACGGAGGGTCTCAGCCTCCTGAAGAGTCTTGCGGTATTCGGCGTCCAGCTCGATGACCTCGTCAACCAGAGGCAGCTTGTGGTGCTGGAACTTGTTTTCCATGTTCTTTCTGACTATGTCCGGATTTTCGCGGACAAATCTGATATCAAGCATCGGTTATCTTTCCTTTCCAATATTCTGTAAGCGGTGCGGATATATACTCTTTATCAGCCCTCGGTGACATACTCGGAGGGATCGACCTTTTTGCCGTCTGCCCAGAGACGCTCAAGGTCGTAATAAGTGCGCGCTTCGGGATCGAAGATGTGAACGACCACGCAGCCGTAGTCCATGACGATCCATGTACGGGTGGTGTGACCCTCGATGTGGTAGGGCATCACGCCGTCCTCGTTTTTGAGCTTGAATTCCACTTCGTCGGCAGCGGCACGGACCTGCGTGGAGGAATTGCCGGTGCAGATGACAAAGTAGTCGGCAAGCTCGGTGACTTCGGTGACCTCGATGACGGAAAGCTCATGGGCTTTCTTTGCGTCGAGGATCTTTGCGATGCGAAGTGCCAGTTGCTTCGGAGACATTTCCATTGTGATTCTCCCTTTCATATAGCAGTGTGGTCTGACCGGTCGGGTCAGCTGACGGAATTGTGTAAGTATCGGAAGCGGAACGCCGTCAGGCGGCGTTCCACCTCGGGTCACTTAGCGGTGTGGTAACTGAGCCGCCCACCGCCTCGCCGGGATCTTCGATGATGAATCCGGCGGTGGTGGTTGTCGTAGTGGGTGCGGCAGTGGTGGTTGTGGTGGTTGCTGAAGTGGTTGTGGTCGGCTCGGTGGGAGGCGCAGTGGGCTCGGTGGGAGCCGCCGTAGTTGTGGAGCTTGTGGGCTCGGTATCTGCCGAGGTGGGCGGCGTGGTGGTCGTGGACTCACCGCCGGTTGGCTCGGTTGGTTCGGTGGTGTTGTTTGGATCTTCGGTTGGCTCGGTGGGTTCGACCCAGCCGGGATCGGTAGCCGCGGTCGTCGATGTAGTCTGCGAAATCTCAGCGCTTGCCGAGGTCGCGGCGGTGGTAGGCACTTCACCCGGTGTGGGGAAGTTGATGGTCTCGGTGGATGCCATGCCACCGTCGGGCAGACCGTAGGGCAGCAGATACTGGTTGATCATCTCGGCTGTGGCAGCCTCATCGCAGATGTAGTAGGACTGTCCGCCCTTGGGCCAGTAATCGAAGCCCGGCATGGTGACCATGGTGAGCTTATCGACGCTCATCTGTCGTCCTGCCACCGCGAGATCCTTGATCTCGGAAAGAGACATATCGGTCTGGAAACATTCCTCGGTAGCGCAGGCTACGACCACGTCAAGCATGGTTCCCAGATCCATATCAAGTGCCTTCTGCATGAGGGCATCAATGAGGATTCGCTGGTTGCTTACTCGGGCAACGTCGCCGGCGAGGAAGCCCTTGCGGCTGCGCATGAAGTCAACTGCCGGCCAGCCGGTCAGGTGATGATCTCCCGGCTCAAGATGAATCGCCGCGTCCTTGACGGTGTAGTCAAGGTGGATGTCAACGCCGCCCATCTTGTCGATGATCTTGGCAAAGCCGCGGAAGTTGAACACGACGAAGCTGTCTATGGGCAGACCCAGACGGTCGTTGATGACGCGGATAAGGGCGCTGATGTTGCTTTCCTTTTTCTTTTCGAGCTTGGTGTCGCACACGCTGTGGCGGCTGCCGTCGATCTCCTCGTCATCGGGCGCGTATCCACATTCCTCGCACCATTTGACCGTCTTGGGGCTTGCATAGACCGCGTTGATCTTGTGCGGCCAGCTGGCGTCCTTGTCGACGTAGGTATCGCGGGGAACCTGCATGACGTTCATCTCATGCGCCGCGTTGTCAAAGCACATGATCCAGATGCAGTCGGTGAGCAGTGAGCTGTCGTCAACGCCGAGGATGAGGATGTATTTGACCTTGTCGGCGTGCTCGTCGGACATGGTCAGACGGTCGGAGATGGTGATGTTGCCCGTCTGCTCAACATCGGTAATGAACAGATCCTCGCTGTAGTAGAGACCCTTGAGGTACTGGAAACCGCCAAAGAGAAGGGCGAATACCAGGCAGGCGGCGATGAGACCCTTGCGGTGGCGGTAGAAAAAGCCGCGCTTGGCTGCAGGATCCTTCGGCTCACCCTCTGCGATCCTGCGCGCTGCCTTGCGCTCGCTTTCCGCAAGCTCGAACAGCTCTGCCGCCTCGATACCTCTGCGGTATCGCACCGGCTCGGAAGCGATGCGCGCTCCGGCTGAACAGAGCGCCGCTCTGAGCACCGCGGGACGGCGGCGGAAGGCGCTGCCGCCTTTCGCGGAAGTCCGGGTACCGCTGTTATTGCGGAGAGGTTTTCCTGTGATGCGGGCGAACAGCTGTGAAAGCGAATCGCCCAGCCTGCCGACGGTCAGCTTTATGCCGGACGCGGCACGGGAAAACAATTCCTTTGCCTTTGTGGAAAAATTGCTGTTGTTTGCCATTGTGTAATCATCTCCCTCCAGAGAGAAGCAGATCGTTGTAGGCGTCAATGGTGTCGGGATGTACCGTTTTGCCATTTGCCACAAGATCGGTTATGGTGTAGCTCAGGGCGTACTTCATGGCCTTTGTCATGTCCTTGTTCGCCAGTGAGCGCATTTTGCCGATTCCGTGATAGCTGCGGTCGGCGCTGGTAAAGTCCGCCAGAAAGATGACCTTTTCCAGCAGGGACATATTGGCACGACCGGTGGTGTGGTAGCGGATCGCCGCCAGCACCTCTCTGTTCTTTATCCCCAGCTCACGCCGCACATATGCCGCGGCGGCAGGGGCGTGCAGAAGCTTGGGTGAAGCCTCGAAATAGGGCGAGGGACGGCGGCAGATCATCAGGGCGTACCGTGTCTGCTCCTCCCTGTCGGCTTCCTTCATGATATCATGCAGCAGACCTGCAAGCTCGGCTTTCTTTTCATCCGCACCGTACAGCTTTGCCAGCCGAACGGCTTCCTCCGCCACGCACAGGCTGTGGTGAAAGCGGTAGTCACTCAGCCGTGAGCGCAGGAGTTCGGTATAATTCTGCCGCTGTTCGTCTGTCAATATTCACACCTGCCATCCACGCGGATCATTCCGCTGAAATTTTATTCGGATCGTGGTCTGTAAAGACCGTGTTCCGCGATGTATCGTTCCACCTGAGGGGGAACAAGCTCATCAAGGGGCTGCCCCTCGGCCGCCCGTCTGCGCACCTCGGTGGAGGATACGCGCACCAGATCCATCTCCGCGACGAATGTGCTGCAGCCCAGGGATTCAAGATAATCGGCGTGGGCACGCAGCTGATCGGCGGTGACGTCATCTCTGGGCACCGTGCAGAAGGTGACAAGCTCCCTGAGCTCGTCAAAGCGATGCCAGCTGGTCAGCGACAGGAACATATCAGCACCTGTGATGAGATAAACCTTGCCGAGAGGATCCTCCTCAAGCAGCGTCTGAACGGTGTAGAAGGTGTAGCTGGTTCCCTCGCGGCGCAGCTCGATATCCGAGGCGACGAGGCGAGGGTCATCCTCGAGGGCGAGGCGGCACATTTCCAGGCGCATATCGCCGGGAGTCTGGGAGGTCGCCTTGTGAGGCGGCGTCCTTGTGGGGACAACGTGGACTCTGTCCAGATCAAGCAGGTCGGCAAAGCACCTGACCAGCGCGACGTGTCCGTTATGGATAGGATCAAATGTCCCGCCGAACATTGCCGTTCTCATGGCTGTGCTTCGCCCCTTTCCTGCAGGTTTGCGGTTGAGTGTCAGTTCTTTGCCTTTTTGTCCTTGGGCAGCTCCGAGGAAACCACGGGATTCTCGGGATTGCGGCGGAACAGAACAAAGCATCTGCCGATGACGCGGACTACGTCGGCGCCGGTCGCCTCGGCGATGGCATTGGCAGCCTCGGCTGCGGTGAGGGGACAGGCTTCCAGAGCCTTGCCCTTGATCAGTTCACGGGTCTTGAGTGCACCGTCAGCCTGATCGATCATGGCGTCATTCATTCCGCCCTTGCCCACAAAAAGGATGGGATCCAGAGTGTTTGCCTTTGCGTTGAGAAACGCTCTCTGTTTACTGTTTAACATCTATTATACCTCATTATTGTGATTATTGCATTGTTTTTTCTTATTTTATACTACACGGCGACAATGTTTGCGCTTTTTTACGAATTTTCTCCGCAGCAACACATCATCTTGTGCCGAATTATATAAATGCTTCCCCAACAGACTATATATCCCGTCTGGAAGCCCGTTTGTCATCAGGATTTACATTCCGAAATCACGGAGCTTTTCCGCAAACAGCCGCAGGGCGTTTCCGCGGTGGCTGATGGAGTCCTTTTCGTCTCCGGGAATGTCTCCGAAGCAGCGGTCGCCGGGCATATAGAACACCGGATCGAAGCCGAAGCCGCCGCTGCCGCCGCGCTCAAGACCTATGTAGCCGTCGCAGCGACCCTCGGCAGTGAGGATGCGTCCGTCCGGCCAGACACAGCAGATGGCGCTGACAAAGCAGGCGCCGCGCTGTTCCATCGGCACGTCCTTCAGCTCGTCCAGCAGCTTGCGGATGCCGAAGTCGAAATCGTGATCCCCGGCATAGCGCGCGGTGTGCACACCGGGAGCGCCGCCCAGCGCATCCACGCACAGTCCGGAATCGTCGGCGATGGCAGGCATGCCGGTCAGCTCCATGAACGCCCGTGCCTTGATCTCGGCGTTCTCGGCAAAGGTCACGCCGGTCTCCTCGGGATCCACCGAGCCGAAGCCTGCCTCACGGGCGGTTACTATCTCCATTTCGGGGATGAGGGGTCTGATTATGCGGAGCATCTCGCTCTTTTTGCCCTCGTTGTTGCTTGCAAGTACAAATCGCATGGGATCATCCTCCTGTGGGCAGCTTACTGCTCGCCCATGCCGCTCTCCTCGAACAGGGCGCGCGCAAAGGCTCTGGGCTCAAAGGGCTGCAGGTCGTCGATCTGCTCACCCACGCCGATATACTTGACGGGAACGCCCAGTTCTTCCTTGATGGCAATGACCACGCCGCCGCGTGCGGTGCCGTCCAGTTTGGTCAGGACGATGCCTGTCAGTCCCGCGGTCTCCTTAAAGGCACGGGCCTGATTGACGGCGTTCTGTCCGGTGGTGGCATCGAGAACCAGCAGCACCTCGCGGTCGGAATCGGGCAGCTCGCGATCCAGCACACGGCTGATCTTGCCCAGCTCGTCCATGAGATATTTCTTGTTGTGCAGTCTGCCTGCGGTGTCGATGATGAGCACATCGGCTCCGCGTGCTCTGGCTGCACTGGCAGCATCAAACACCACCGCTGCAGGATCGGAGCCCTCGGAGTGCTTGACGATGTCACAGCCGGAGCGCTTTGCCCAGATGTCCATCTGCTCGATGGCGGCGGCACGGAAGGTATCGGCGGCGGCGATGACGGTCTTTTTGCCCTCCGCCTTGAAGCGTGCGCACAGCTTGCCGATGGTGGTGGTCTTGCCCACGCCGTTTACGCCGATGACCAGAACCACAGAGGGCCTGGTGGTCATTCTGAGCTCCTGCTCTCCGCTCATCATGTCGGAGATGACCTCCACCAGAAGATCCTTGACGTCGCCCGGCTCCTTGGCGCCGGTGCGCTTGACCTCGCTGCGCAGTCTTGTGCAGATCTCGTCGGCAGTCAGCGCGCCGCAGTCGGCTGCGATGAGCAGTTCTTCCAGCTCCTCAAACAGCTCCTCGTCAATTCTGGTGAAACGCTTGAACAGGGCATCGATCTGTCCGAAGATGCCCTCCTTGGTCTTTTTAAGTCCCTGAAGAATCTTATCAAAAAAGCCCATTAATCACATTCTCCTTTCGGTAAGCGGGGATAATTCTTTACCCCACACGCATATGAATAAATATGAATCAATATGCGGTTTCAATGAATCAATATAAGAAATTGTATGAAGCGCGCAAAGGACATCAGCCGTCCAGCTTGCCCAGCTTTTCGTCGACCTCGTCCAGATTGAGCTGCAGCAGCTTGGAGATTCTGTCCTGCTTGGTGACACCGTACAGGCGATCGGCAGCCTCCATCATACCGCGGCGGTGGGTGATGACGATGTACTGGGTGGTGTTGGTGAAGCGCTTGATATAGCGCGCAAGATTGTTTACGTTGTGCTCGTCAAGGGCGTGATCCACCTCGTCCAGGAAGCAGAAGGGCGACGGGCGCACCTTCATTATGGAGAAGTAGATGGCAACGGCGATGAGACTGTTCTCGCCGCCGGACATACCCGTCATGGTGCGGTGTCCCGCGCCGGGAGGGGTGATGTCGATGTCGATGCCGCAGTTGAGCACGTCGGTCTCGTCCATGAGGGTGAGCTTCGCCGTTCCTCCGCCGTACAGCTCGGGGAATATCTCGGAGAAGTTCCTGCTGATCTTTCCGAAGGCGTCCACGAACATGGTCTGCATGGTATCGGTCAGCTCGGCGATCATCTTTTCCAGCTCGTGTTTGGAGTGGGTGACGTCATTGATCTGTCCGCTGAGGAAGTTATAGCGTTCGGAAACCTCTTTGAACTCCTCGATGGCGCCCATGTTGACGTGTCCCAGGGCGCGGATCTTGCCTCTGTATTCCGCCACAAGCTTCTGGGCGGCGCGCTCGTTTTCCGCAGGCTCGAACTGTTCTTCGGCTTCGCTGCGGGTCAGGCTGTAGCTCTCCAGCATCCTGAGCAGGATGTTGTCGTGCTCCTTGCGGGTCTGCGCCATGCGCTCCTCAAGGCGGTTCTTTTCGTTGCTGACGCCCTCGCGCTGTTCGGCGGCGTGACGGGATTCCTCACGCTTGCCGCGGATAACGATCTCCAGCTCGTCGCGCTGACGCTCGATCTCGGAGACGCCCTCACCGCTTTCGGCTGCCTCGCGGCGCATATCCGCAGCCTGACGGTCGATGTCGTCCGACTTCGCCATCAGTTCTTCGATGTGCTGCTCAAGGGCGGTGATCTGAGCCCGAAGCTCCTCTCCCCTGCTGCTGCCGCCGGCGATGCGTTCGTTTATCTCGGCGATGACTGCTTCGATGCCCTCTGCCTCGGTGGTCAGGGCGATGTGCGCCATGCCTGCTTCGCTGACCTGCTCGGAAAGCTCCTCCCGTCGGGCGGCAAGCTCATCCATGGAGCCGGTCTGCTGTGTGATCTGATCGTTAACGGAGCTGAGCTCTGCTTCAAAGCCGTCGGCAAGCTTCTGAGCCTCATCGCGGCCGGCGATAAGGGCATCGATGCGTCCGGAGGCACCGTTCTGTTCCTCCTCGGCGGCGGCAAGCAGCTCGCGCATCTGTTCCAGCTGCTCGTTCAGGCGGCGGATGTCGCCCTCCAGTCCGACACGGTCTTCGTTGGCGCAGGCAAGCTCGCTCTGCACAGCCAGCAGCGCGGCTTCCTCCGCCGCGGCACGCTGACGCTGATTGTCCGCTTCCTTTGCTGCCTCGGCAGCCTTGGCTTCCAGCTGATCTGCCTGAGAGCGAAGCTGCTCCAGCTCGCCCTTTCGGGAGAGAAGTCCGGCGTTTCGGGAAACGGAACCGCCGGTCATGGAACCGCCGGCGTTGATGACCTGTCCGTCCAGAGTGACCAGACGGAAACGATTTTTATATCTGCGGGCGATGGAAAGGGCGCTGTCCATATCCTCCACAACGCACACATTGCCCAGCAGATTCTCGATGATATCGCGGTACTTATCGTCGCACCTGACCAGCTCGGAGGCTATGGCGACATAGCCGGGACATTCGTCCAGATCCTTTTCGCTGAGGGAACGGGGACGGATGACCGAGATGGGCAGGAAGGTGGCACGACCGCCGTTGATGGACTTGAGGTATTCCACGGCGCGCTTGCCGTCCACGTCGGTGTCAACGATAATATTTTTCAGTGCCGCGCCCAGAGCGATCTCCACGGCGACAGCGTACTTGGGCTTGACTTCGATGACACGGGAAACGGGACCGTGGACGCCGCCCAGACCGCCTGCCTCGGCGTGCTTGATGACCTTGCGGACGCTGTGGTCGTAGCCCTCAAGGCTGTTTTCCAGATCCTCGATGGTCTTGGCACGGCGACGCTTGTCCTGCGCATCAAGACGCAGGTCGTCGGCGTTCTTTTTGGCTTCCTCGGCACGGCGGCGCTGCGCATCAAGACGCATACGGTGTCCCGAGATGGCGTTGCCCAGCTCGGACGCCTTGTCCTTCGCCAGCTCCAGCGCGGACTTTGCCTCGGTCAGCTCGGCATCAAGATGCTCGCAGCGCTGACGGCGTTCGGCGATGGCTGCGGAAAGTCCGCCTGCACGGTTGTTTATCTCATCCAGCTGCATCTGGGCACGGGCGATGATCAGCTGCTGGTCGGACAGGGAAACGGTGAGCTTGTTCTGGCTCTCGCGCAGCTCAAGCAGCTTGGCGCTCTGTCCGCTTTCGTCGGAACGAAGCTCCTCGATGAGGGTGCGGTACTTTGCCACCTCATCCTGCTTGCGCTGAGCTTCTTCTCTCTTGGCAGCAAGCTCGGTCTGCTTCTGTTCTATGGAACGGCGCATAAGCTCCTCGCCCTGCTCCGATTCGGCTATCTCGTTCTCGATGCGCTTGATATCCTGACGGTCATGGGCAAGCTGAGTGCGCACGACCTCGGCTTCACCGTCCAGTCGGGCTGCCTGCTCCTCCATGGCGGCGGCGGAACGCAGCTGCTCATCCTTCTGAGCAAGCAGCTGGTTGCTGCGGCTGTACAGCTCCTCGATCTCCGCTTCCAGAGCCTCGGACTTTTCCATCAGCTCGTCATACTGGCTGCCCAGCAGGGTGGCGCGGTAGCTCTGGTCACGCATGACGCTGGTCGATTTATCCAGCGTCAGCAGCCACAGACCGATCTCCTCTTTCTTGAGAAGCTCGCCCAGCTCCATGGCTTTCTTTGCCTTTTCGCTTTCCTTTTCCAGCGGACCCACACGCTGCTCCAGATCTGCGACCTGAACATCCAGCAGCTTGAGGTTGTCCATGGTTTTTTCAAGATTCTTTTCGGTCTCGTTGCGGCGTGCGCGGAACATGGATATTCCTGCCGCCTCCTCAAAGACCGAACGGCGGTCGGTAGGCTTGACCTCGACGATCTCCGCCACCTTGCCCTGGCTGATCATCGAGTAACCGTCACGACCGATACCGGTATCCATGAACAGCTCGTTGATCTCTCTGAGCAGGGAGGATTTGCCGTTGATTTTGTATTCGCTGTTGCCGCTGCGGTAGTACCGGCGGCAGATGGACACCTCGTCGGCGTCATAGTGCAGCCAGCGGCCGGTGTTGTCGATGGTCATGATGACCTCGGCAAAGCCTGCCGCTTTGCGATCGCTGGTGCCCTCGAAGATGACCTCCTCCATGGATTTCACTCGCAGGGTACGGGTGGACTGCTCGCCCAGCACCCATCGCACCGCGTCGCTTATGTTGCTCTTTCCGCTGCCGTTGGGTCCGACCGTGGCGGTGATGCCCGGTCCGAACTCCAGCTTTACTTTATCCGGAAAGGACTTGAAGCCTTGTATCTGCAATGATTTAAGAAACAATCCTTTGCTTCCCCTTTCGATTACCTTCTGTTATATCTTTTTTGCAATATCACTGAATCTCGGCGTTTTTGCGCCGAAATCCGATACTGTCTGTATTCTGTCCTGTTTATTCGACAATCAGTATATCGCTCTGATTTCCCCGGGTTCCACTGTTTCGTCGGCAATGACAGCCGGATCTGACATTCGTCTGCGCAGTTCTTCCACATTGGAGCGGCGCTGCCCCAGAGCCTTTGACAGCTCACGGGGATGCACAGCAAAACCTGTGATGCTGCTGTTTTCATTCAGCAGAGCCAGCATACGCCGCAGATAGATCCTGCTCTGGCACAGCTCACGCAGCGCAGGGTGGTAGGCTCCCGCAAGGTAGTTGTGCTCCACATCCTCGGAGGCGTGCAGCCCCAGACGGATGACGCGGATACCTCTGCTTTCCAGCTGCTCAAGGAGCGTTGAACACAGCTCTGCTGCCTGCTCCACTGTCTGCGGAACGTACTGCCCCGACTCGTACAATCGTGCAAGCTCGGTGCCGCGCAGCACCACCGTAGGATAGATACGCATGGTTGCCGGCTGCAGTGCGGCAAGGCGGTGAGCGGTGCTGAGGGCACCCTCGTCGGTATCGCCGTACAGTCCTGTCATCATCTGCAGTCCCAGCTCGATGCCGCGCTCACGGATGAGCGCAGCCGCCTGCTCCACCTGAGCGGCGGTGTGCCCCCGATGATTCAGCTCCAGCACGCGGTCGTCCATGCTCTGCGCGCCCAGCTCGATGGCTGTCACGCCGTACCGCTGCAGGATGTCGAGAATCTCGCCGTCGATGCAGTCGGGGCGTGTGGAGCAGCGTATGCCGCTGATGCTCCTGCCGATATACGGCTGCGCTGCCGACAGCAGGGATATCATATACTCCCGATCGATGGCAGTGAAGCTGCCGCCGAAAAAGGCAAGCTCTCTGTCCCGATGACTGCCGCCTCGCTGTGTCAGCCGCTCAAGATCGGCGGCAAGGATAGCGGAAACCTCCTCCGCCGCGGGCTGTGCGCTCTGTCCCGATATGGTGCGCTGGTTGCAGAAGGAGCAGGTATGAGGGCAGCCGTTGTGGGGCACGAACACGGCGATGTTGGCGTGCTTGGGTTTGCTCTGTGATGTCATGGCGGATCAGTAGCCCATCAGCTCGAGGGCAGCGCGCGCTGCCTGCTGCTCGGCTTCCTTTTTGCTGCGGCCGCCGCCCTTGCCGATGACGTTGCTGTTGAGGTGGACCTCGGCAACGAAATGCTTGTTGTGGTCGGGACCGCTCTCACCCACCAGGACATACTCCAGCCGCTCGCCTTCGTTCTGCTGGACGATCTCCTGAAGGGTGGTTTTGTAATCGGCAGTACGGCGCACCGCCGGGTGTTCGATCTCTTTCTTGGTAAAGCCCAGCACGAAGCGTCGTGCTTCCTCCATGCCTCCGTCAAGATAGATGGCGGCGATGAGCGCCTCAAATGCGTCGGCGAGAATGGACGGACGGTCGGCGCCGCCGCTGTGCTGCTCTCCGCGTCCCAGCAGCAGCTTGCCGCCCAGTCCGAGCTGACGGGCGTAGCCGGCCAGCGTGGATTCGCACACCAGCGAAGCACGCAGCTTGGTCAGCTCGCCCTCTTTTTTGTCGGAATAAAGATGGAAGATATAGTCGGCGACAACGATGCTCAGCACAGCGTCGCCGAGGAATTCCAGCCGCTCGTTATTCTCGCCCCGATGGAGCTCATTGGCATAGGAGGAATGAGTAAGCGCGGTGCGGAGCAGCTTTTTATCCTTGAAATTGTAGCCGATCTTCTGTTCGATCTGTTGCACGCGCCGTCACTCCTTTCGGATGAAAATATTGATGAAATTACTTTACCGACTCGGCAATGGCTTCGATAACGCCGGCGGTGACGAAGGCTTTGACCTGACCGATGGCGTTGCTGACAGTCTTTGCCTGACTGCTGCCGTGGGCCTTGAATACGGGCTTGACGACGCCAAGGAAGGGCGCGCCGCCCTGCTCGTTGTGGTCGAGCTGCTTTGCCATCTTCTTCATGTCCTTTTTGATCATCAGGGCAGCGATCTTGTTTTTGCCGGAGGCGGTGAGCACACCCTTGATCTTCTTGATGAGGGCGCCTGCAACGCCCTCGTACAGCTTGAGGATGACGTTGCCGGTAAAGCCGTCGGCGACAACGACATCGCAGGCATCGTAGGGGATGTCACGGGCTTCGATGTTTCCGATGAAGTTGAGTCCGGACTCCTTCATCAGAGGGAAGGTCTCGGTACGCAGGGCGTCGCCCTTGGTATCCTCGGTACCCACGTTGGCAAGACCCACACGGGGATTGTTCACGCCCAGAACGCGCTCGGCGTAAATGGACGCCATCTTGCCGAACTGGACAAGCATCTCGGGGCGGCAGTCGGCGTTGGCACCGCTGTCGCACAGGATAAACTTGCCCTCCATCTTGGGCATGACGGGAGCCAGAGCGGGACGCTTGACGCCCTTGATGCGTCCGACGATGGTGGTAGCGCCGAACAGAGTTGCGCCGGTGTTGCCTGCACCGACGAAGCCGTCGCCCTTGCCCTCTGCCAGTGCTCTCATTGCCACGGCAAGGGAGCAGTTTTTCTTTTCGGTGCGGATGAGGTTGGGATGATCCTCCATGGCGATGACATCGGGGGCGTCCAGTATCTCCATGCGGTCGAGGCTGATCTTGTTCTCAGCGGCGACCTTGCGGATGGTCTCCTCTTTGCCTACCAGCAGGATATCCACATCGTGGGCCTTGACTGCCAGCTCGCAGCCCTTGATGATCTCCAGAGGAGCGTTGTCTCCTCCGAAAGCGTCTACGATAATTCTCATGGTGATGCTCCTTTTTCTTGTTTGAGGTATATGCTGTATTTCCGAAAGATTCTGTCACAATTGCTTCGCATAACAGATTGCCTGTGCCATTCTGTCATACGGCGGATAGTTTGATGTACGGGAATAGCCCATCTTTGTATACAGCGACACTGCTGCCAAACACTGCTCGCGTGTCTGAAGAACAGCTCTTGTGTAGCCCATTCCCTTGGCTCTTTTCTCCAGCAGTTCCATCATAGTGCGTGAAATATGCCTGCCACGGTACTCGCGACATACCCAGACTCGCTTGACCTCGACTGTGAACGGGTCGTATTCCTTAAATGCCGCACTGGCGATGGGCTTCCCGTCGCAGTATACCATCAGCACATTGTGAATATCATCAAGCGCATTGTGAGGAATAAAGCTGCTGCGTTTTTCCGAACCGCCCACAAGCTGATTGTAATAATCCTCCATGAGCAGGCTTAGAGCGACAAAATCGGGATCTGAGCCGTCTGTCCAGATGTAATCAAAATCCATAATTTACGCTCCACTTATGACTTCATCCAGCGCCTCAAGTGCCCTCTCGCTCAGGGCGGCGTAGCGCTCCTGCTTGTCGCGGATGTGATTCTCCAGCGGCGGAATGATGCCGAAATTTGCTCCCATAGGCTGGAACTCCGCAGAGAACAGCTCGTCACTGACGTGGGCGGTGAGCGCGCCCAGCATGGTGGTGCGCGGCAGCACCAGCGGCTGCTCGCCCAGAATCCTGCGCGCAGCGTTGATGCCGGCGAGGATGCCTGCGCCTGCCGATTCCATGTAGCCCTCCACGCCGGTGATCTGTCCGGCAAAGAAGATATCCGGATGCTGCTTCATGGAGAAGTCGGCACTGAGCACACGGGGCGAATCGATGAATGTATTGCGGTGCATGACACCGTAGCGCACGAATTCGGCATTGGCAAGCGCCGGTATCATGCCGAACACCCGTTTCTGCTCGCCGAATTTCAGATTGGTCTGAAAGCCTACGAGATTGTAGCGCGTACCCTCGGCGTCCTCGCGGCGGAGCTGGAGGTTTGCCCAGGGACGGTGTCCCGTTGCCGGGTCACGCAGCCCCACCGGCTTCATGGGGCCGAAGCGGATGGTGTCCGCGCCGCGCTTTGCCATGATCTCGATGGGCATACAGCCCTCGTACACGTTGGGCTTGTCGATGTCGTGGGTGGGGGCACGCTCGGCGGTGATGAGCGTGCCCCCACC
>SVPO01000057.1 GCA_015065795.1 Oscillospiraceae bacterium
GTGACAGCAGCTCATCCATGGTCTTAAAGGGACTGCGCAGGGTGGTGTGCATCCTCACGTTGCCCATGAGGTTTATCACGCGCAGCTGCAGTCTGCCAAGGTCGATTATCTCCACGCCCCGTCCGGGGACGCTGTCGGGGAAGTTCGCCGGACGGATGACCGGCAGATTCCCGTCGTACATATCGTAGCTTTCTCTGCGCTTGAAGCAGTGGTTGCCCGTGGTCACGCAGTCGGCTCCCGCTTCAAAGAGGCGGTCGGCGGAATGGGGCGTAATGCCGTTGCTGTCGGCGGAATTCTCTCCGTTGACGATGACCGCGTCGATCTTTTTCAGCCGCTTCAGGTTGGGCAGATGACGGCGCAGGAAATCGCAGCCGACGGTGCCCACCACATCACCTATACACAGTACGTTCATTATGCCTGTGCCATTCTTGCGGCAAGCTCGATGACCATGCCAGCGCACTTGTCCGCTGCCTTGGCGGCAAAGGAGGTGTAGTCAAGACCTGCACTGCCGTCGGCATTGTCGGAAATGCAGCGCACGGCGGCAAAGCGAACGCCGTTCATCTTGCACACCTGAGCAATGGCTCCGCCCTCCATGTCACAGGCGGCGGCACCGAATTCCACGGCGATGTCCATTGCGTGCTCGTGGTCGGCGATGAACTGGTCGCCCGTGGCGATCTGTCCCTGGCGGGCTTCTGCCGAAATATCACACAGCATGGAGGACAGACGGTGGGAGCACACCATCTCCACCACGCCGAGCTCGGAGATGTATCCGCGAGGATCGCCCAGAGGGGAGGTGTCCACGTCGTGCTGAACAAAGGCATCGGCAACGATGATGTCGCACTGTCGCAGATCGCTCATGATGCCGCCTGCTACGCCGGTATTGACGATTGCGTCCACGCCGAACAGGGTGACCATCAGCTGAGCGCAGACGGCGGCACATACCTTGCCCACGCCGCTGCGTGCCACGACAACACTGCAGCCCTTCAGCACGCCCTTGTGAAAGGTGATCCCAGCCGCTTCGGTCTTTGCTTCAACCTCCATGGCGTCGATCAATTTGTTGATCTCGATATCCATTGCTCCGATGATTCCAAGCATTTTATTTCCTCCGGTATTTTAGTTGCGGACTATCGTCCGTTTCGGGATATTCGTCTGCAATATTACTCTTTGTTGTCCCTGAGGCGGGATATGAGCTTCTTTATACTGCGCGGCACGCTGGTGATCGCCGATCCTGCCTTGTAGCTGGTGGAGTTTTCGATATCCTCAAGCTTCGCGGCGGTG
This sequence comes from Oscillospiraceae bacterium, assembly GCA_015065795.1. Lineage (GTDB taxonomy): Bacteria > Bacillota > Clostridia > Oscillospirales > Acutalibacteraceae > SIG598. The sequence goes on from SVPO01000057.1 coordinate 1,279, forward strand.
TGGGCTCTTTCGCGTTCCTTTTCTCTGAGCATGGCGCGCAGATTCTCAATGGCGTTGCTGTGTGCCTGCTCCTCCCTGAGACGGCGCTGCTCGGCGGCTTCAAGCTGCCGCTCATAATCATCACACCTCTGGCGATACTCCTCCAGACGGTCGGCGTTGTACAGCGCACCGTCCTCGTAGGAATCCATGACTTCGCAAAGGACGAAGCCCAGCTCATCGTCGGGCACGCGGCTGCGGCGGCTTAACTCACCGAGCATTTCACACCAGCGCGCGGAGACATCGTTTCTGTCCCCGGCTCCCGTAGCGGTTTTTGCCTGCGCGCTGAGCTGCTCTCTCAGAGCTTTATCCTTCATCAGGCGGATGATCTCCACGGCTGCTCCCGCGCGATCTCCCGGCTGTACTGTGATCACACCGCCTGCGTTTCTGGCTGCTCTGCGGCTGTATACCACAGCAGGTATTCCCAGCGTACGGCCGGCTCGCAGCGCCTCGGAGGATGCTCCGTACGCGCCTGTTATAAGCTGCAAAGCCGCATCGCTGAAGATTCCGTAGTCGGGGCGCAGTCTGCGAACCGTCACGCCCTCGGGAAGCTGATCTTCTGTACCGATTTCTGTTTCGCCGTCGAGATATATCAGCATCTGTGCTTCAGGAAGGGCTGTGCGCACCCTGCGGAATATATCCAGCGCGTCGCCCATACGGGAACGGCTGTCGTCGTCACTGCCTGTCCATACGATTGCATTGGCAGCTCTGCCGCTGCTCCTGCCGCCCATGAGCCTGATGGCAGGTCGGGGGATGTATCTGGCACTGATGCCCATTGCATCCAGCAGGCGGCACTGAGCGGTGTTGTCCGTTGCCGCCACATTGGCCAAGCGCAGTGCAGACAGTCCGGCGTTGGGTCGTCGGCAGTCAAGCATGGCGTTGTACGGCGGCTCGGTCATCACTGCAACAACAGGTATGCCTCTGAGCCTTGCGTGCAGCGCGGTCTGCAGGAATCGGTCACTGCCCGTCCATACAATGATTGCATCCGGATCAATTCTGTTCAGCACCTCATCAAATCGCTGAGCATAAACCATGGCATCACGCGCTTCTTCAGTGCCAAGATTTGCTCCGTCGTAATCAATTTTCGCCGAGATTACAGCTCCTGCGGCATCATGTTTGTCGATGCCGACAAGCGTAGCTTTGTACTGTCCTGCGATGCAGTCAACGATCTCTGTCATGATAAACAGCTCACGGGCGCTTCCGGGCGAGCCGATCATAACCGCGACGTTTTCCGTTGACTCTCTTGTCACCGTCATGGTCGGGTGGTCGAACAGCTCACGCAGGATTATTTCGCCGTATCGCTGTGTCGTAACTGCGATAGCGGCAGCTGTGTCTGCTTCGCCCCATGCTGATTTTATCTTTGCAAAACAATCACTGTGTTCGCCTGACGGCAGGGCAAGCATACTTTCTATTTCGGAAGCTATCAGGGTTTTGCGTGTCTGCATCATCAGCTGTTCAAAATCGTCATCAAGACGCGCAAAGCTGATGAAATCCTTGATGGCAGCGTAGTCTGATTGCGCTGCATCCGGCTCGAATCTGTCATCCACTGTGGACGCAGAATATATCTCTGTCTGCACCCCGACGTACACTTCCGACGCTCTGCACAGCAGGAAGTATTCATAGATGTCACCTGCGTCAGGGCTGCAGTCGGCGTGGAGATACGCCTTACGTGCCGCGCGACCGCCAAACAGGCAGCCAAAAAGCTTGCCTGACGGGTCACTGCCCGATGCAAACTCCTTCTGCAGGATATCCCTGTTTCTGATACGCCCCTCGTATCCTGTAAACAGAGGCTGTGCGCTGCTCTCTCTCGGGATGATGACGCCTCTTGTGAAGGCAAGAATATCAGCATCGCCGTCCTCGGCGCGAGTGTATAGCTGCTCGCAGGCATCAGGAGCAAGCATGCCATCAATGTCAGGAATCAGGCAGTATTCGCCTTTGCTTTCCAGAACCGCGCGTCGGCGCGCTTCTGTTGCGCTGCAGCTCTCTTGAATTTCAATGATGGTGATTCTCTCGTCTTTGCCCGCAGCATCGCGCAGTGCGTCAATATCAGGATTACCGATGATGGCGCAGATTATTTCAATCTCTCTGAGACTCTGCGACCGGACACTGTTCAGGCATCGCATAAAGCGGCGTTCAGAATATTCACCGGACAGGATGATTGATACTTTAATTCCCGTCTTTTCATTGACAAAGCTGCGTCCTTTTCGGTATTTCTGGCACAGACTGTCATCGGGGGTGTAGTCGGACAGGTCGTTCATGCGGATCAGCATTGTGTCATCCGGAAGCTCAGGTCCGCCGATTTCGTTATATTCCCCGATTACCGCCCTCAGCTGGTCGTCGTTGGCTGTGATGTTGTGTGAGTAAAGCGTCTCGGCTTGTGTGCCCTCAACGTACTGAAGCTTTGTGTTGATGTCTGCCAGCACAACGGGCACTCCTGCCAGCGTGAGCATGCACTTGATCCACACGTCGTCAGCGCTGGGGCAGAGCGACATGAATTTCCCCTGATCAAATGCTTCGTCAGGGAGGATTCCCGGCGGAAAGAGTGTTCCGGCACCTGTTGTGGGGAACAGCGCCATGAGCGGCTGGTCGACAAAACCGGAATATTCCGGCTTCCAGCTTTCATAGGGCAGCGGAAAGCCCTCGCCGTCGAACAGCATCAGGTGTGTTCGCAGGGTGCTTACACAATCAGGGTGCCTGCGATAGCTTTCAAGCAGCCGTTCGATTGTGTTGAGTTCATAGATGATGTCGTCATCAGCGGTTATTATGATATCCTCCGGCCATTTTTCAGCCGCAGGGATTATTTTCTTATATGATTTTATGTCACTGCACCATTCAAAGGTCAGCCCCTGCTCTTTTTGAGCGAGAAGCTGTTCGGGCAGCGAGGATTCTCCATCGGGAAACTGCTCCTCAGCCAGCCAGAGGACAATTTGGTCTGCCTTTACGGTCTGGCGAATGAGAGACTCGATGGTCTTGTGTACGCGGTCAATTCTCGCCGGATATGTGGTCAGCGACACAGTTACCCGGCTGTTATTCTGTATCTGTTCTGATCTGAGTTCCGAAACAGAATCCATTGTTCCCTCCGCAATTCGCATAATAAACAAGCCATGTACAACGAGAGCGTTACCGCTTCGCCGCGCATGGCTCCGTCTTGTCTTTGTGCCTGGACGTATATTGGTTTTGTCTGCATAAACCGACACGTCGCACGACCCTATTTGAGCCGTGCGACGTTTCGTTTAATCAGTTATACTCATCGACCGAAGTCGAAAGCATTACTTATTGTGAGAGCTGTAAAGATTACTATTAGCCGAGGATAGCCTCAACAGTAGCATCGGAGACAGCAGCAGTGCCGCCGAAGACGACGAGCTCGCTGAAGTCAGCACCGAAGATGTAATCTCTGACGTTCTCGTTGGCGTAGTCGTTGTCAACCAGAACAACGGGAGCCTTCACAGCGGAAGCGTAAGCGCTACCAGCCAGAGCGTCGGCAAACTTCTCGCCGGTGGCGACAGTGATAACCTTGCCCTCGAAGGAATCAGCGAAGTACTCGTTGATAGCAACGCCAGTGTCATATCTGGAGGAGCCGCTCAGGCGGACAACAGTCTTGCCCAGAGCCTTGACCTCAGCCTCGACGTCTGCAGAGACAGCGCCGACACCGCCGAGGATGATAACGGTCTTGACATCAGCAGTCAGGAGGCCCTTGACGGAATCAGCCAGAGCGCCGTTAGCGTAAACAACGGGGATGTTGTTGATGGCAGCAGCAGAGCTGACGGACAGAGCATCAGCAAAGTTGGTGCCGGTGGTGATGATGACAGTGTCAAAGGTCTTGCCGGAAAGCTCAGCAGCCTTCTTGGCAACGTTGACGGAAGTCTCAACACGGTTTGCGCCGTCGATTCTGACAACAGCAATGTTCAGAGCCTTAACAGCAGTCTCAACGTCAGCAGAAACAGCAGCGGTACCACCGATGATGTAAACGGTCTTAACGTTGTTGTTCTTGAGGAAGTCTGCGGTAGCAGCGGGCAGAGCGTTAGCCTTGGTCAGAACGATGGGAGCGTTGGCAGCGCTAGCAAGACCAGCACCAGCCAGAGCATCGGGATAAACCTCGCCGCTGGCGAGAACGACGTTACCGGTGTACTTGTCGGCGAGAACGTCGATGGTGTTCTCAGCGATAGCAGCAGCGGTAGCATATCTGTCAGCGCCACCGAGGCGGACAGACTCAACATCAGAATTGCTGTCAGCAACAGTGATCTTGTCAGTGTTGGCGGTCAGCTTGTCGAGGGTAACGGTAACGGTAGCGCCGTTGTCGGAGCTGACGAGAACCTTACCATTCTCAACGTTGGTGGTGATGCCGTAGGAATTGAACTCAGCGTAGGGAACCTCAACAGCACCCAGGCCGTTGTTGTAGGTGATTCTGACAACCATGTCTCTCAGATCGAGAGCGTCGCCAGAGTTGTAGCTCAGAGCGGGCTGATGGATAACTTCGATCTTAGCGGGAACGATGCTCTCGCAAGCGAAGAAGTAGAAGTTGTCACCCTGGACGTCGTCCTCGGTGGAGGTGATGAAGGCATCGTCGTCAACAACGATGTACTCGTTGTCGCCAGTGCCCTTCAGGCCAGCAGACTCGATGGAAGCGTCGCAGGTGCCGTCGATCTTCCACAGGGAAGCAGCCTCGTCATAAGCACCGAGAGCAACGAACTTGTTGTCAGCGATGTAGTTCTCAGCGTCCTTGGAAGCAACGTTGTTGTTGAGATCAGCGATCTTGTCAACGGACCACAGGTCTCTGTAGGTCAGGGAAGCGCGGTTGAGATAGAGGTCGGTGCCAGCGAGCTGGATGGTGTAGTTGTTGTTGCCAACAGCCTTGACGTACCAGATCATGGTCTTTGCAAGCTCGTTAACGACTTCGCCGTCGATCTCGTACTTGCCGATGGAGTTGTTGCGGATCTGAACCCAGGAATCAGCACCCATGATGCCGAAGCTGTAGTCAGAGATGGGATAATCCTTTCTGACGGTGCCGATCTCGTTGGCAGCGTCAAGAGCGATACCATCGTAGACCTTGTTGTTGACGAAGTTCTCGTCCTCGGACCAAACGATAGCATAGTAGCCATCCTTCAGTTCGCCAGCGGGGATTTCAGCCTGGAAAGCACCCAGAGCGTTAACGGAAAGCTTGGTGTTGCTGTAGTCCTGAGCATAACCGCTGAGAGCGATGCCCTTTTCCTCATCCTCTTCGGCAGGCTTCCGCTCGAGGATGATAATGACAATATCATCCTCGATAGTACCGATAGTGACCTTGTAGGGCTGATCGTTGTGATCGATGGTAAGTTCCTTCTGGGGATAGACTTCGATGCCGAAGACACCAAAGTACTCCTCGGGGATGCAAAGGACAGAACCGTCAGACAGGATGACGTTGACCTTCATGCCGGTGGGATCGAAGTACTCGCCCTCAGCATAGGACAGCTTGTCAGCATCCTCAACGATCTCGATAGCCTTGATCTCGAACTCGTTGGTGAGCTCGTAGGCAGTGATGGAAGCAGCCTCAGCCTTATCGGTGGTCAGATAAGCATAGCCGTCCTTCTCGTTGATAGCAACATAGTAGTAGACGGGGTTAGCAGTGATGATGTCGGAGTAGGAAGCGTCCTTATCTTCAACTTCAACTTCCTCAACAACATACAGGTAGCTGTCCTCGGAGAATTCCATAGACCAGGTAGTGGTGTCGAAGGGCTCAGCAGTGTCGTCCTTCTCGCCTCTGATCAGGGGATAGGTATCCTTGTACTGGCTGTCTTCAGCTTCAGAAGCGCTCATGAACTTCTTGCTGTTCTTCCAGTTCAGGGAATAGATGCCAGTCTCCTCGTTAACCTTAACGTTTCTGGCGTTCCAAAGAACGTCCTTGATGGTGAGGCCGAGCTCGTCGAGCTGAGCGGTCAGGTTGGTGATGCGGTCGTTGTCAGCATCAGCATCAACCTCAACCAGAGCCAGAGCGTTGTCGCCGAGATCACCCTTCAGATTGAGGGTAGCCAGGTCGATAGCAGAGATAGCGTACTCGTCGTTGGCAACCAGGATGTACTGGGTGTCAGCAACGATCTCGCCCTTGGAAGCAGCGGAAGTCCAACCGAGGGGCAGGACGATGAAGCCCTGACCGATGTTGAAGGTCTTCTCGCCGTTCTTGCCATAGGAGAAGATGATGTCGGTGAAGTTGTCTTCCATGTCGAGCAGCTGGGCCTTCTTGGCAGGAGCAGTCTGATCCAGCTCGCTGACGTTGCAGTCGATGCCGTACAGGCTCAGAGCCTTGGTCCACTGATCGTAGTCCACGAAGGAAACTTCGTCAGCGAAATAGATGGCGCGCTCACCGTACTTGTCGATGTCGGCCTGCTTGCGATAGGTGATCTCAATGGACAGACCAGTGAGGTCAGCGCTCTCGCCCTCGTAGTAGTAGTCCCCATTTTCCCATGCATCACTGTAGGAAATGAGGCTCATACCGTCGATGACGAGCTTGTCATCAGCGGCGAATGCTGTCATCGGCATGACCGAGATCAGCATCAGTGCTGCAAGGAGGATAGCAACGATCTTGCTTGCAGCTTTTTTGGTAGCATTAGTTCCCATTTTTTTTAGTACCTCCCAAAAAAGATTTTTATGGATCAAATGCTTATGCAAACACACCATGCCCGAAGGCCTGTGTGAATCTGCCGAAACAAAAGGAATAATCCCATCCGTACAGACGGGAAATCGGCCATGTTGCTCAGGTTTTACATAAACCGAATGAGCCGGAGCCGTCGGTTTACATATATCCATACAAGGATACCCTGCAACACAACCATCGCAGTATATTATATAGTCCGACCCTGTCTGTGTCAAGAGATAAGTGGTAAATATAATAATTTTTTCTAAAATTGGCGATTACCGACTTCGAACTGACACGAAGGGCAGCTATTCCGCCTGATTTGCTCACATCAAGGCCACTGATGTGCTCCCGTGAGCTTATGTCGGCGCAAATTACTACTATATGTTGTATGATTTGGATTTTATCACAAGATTTCCCCATTGTCAAACCCTATTTTCCCGTTTCAACGCTATTTTTCCGTCCAAATTCTGCCTGATGTGCTTTCAGCGTCCGAATTCCGCTATTATATATATGTATAGTTATTTACATTTTGGAAATCAGGCTGTATAATATTCCCGTAACATGGTCGGGGTCCCGTGCCGTGAATATTGACAGGAGGATGATTCTCATGCTTTCCAAGACTTCCCTGAAGAAATACCTCGCCGAGTTTATCGGCACATTCGTGCTGGTGCTGTTCGCCTGCGGCGCTGCCGCGGTGCTGGGCTGCAAGACCGACACCATCGACGCCGCCTACATCGCCACCGCGCTGGCATTCGGTCTGGTGATCGTCGCCATGGCGTATTCCATCGGCAACATTTCCGGCTGCCACATCAACCCTGCCGTTTCCCTCGCCATGCTCATCAGCAAGAAGATCTCCCTTGAGGACTTTGCCGGTTATCTGGTTGCTCAGTTCGCCGGTGCCACCGCCGGCGCCGCTGTTCTCAAGGCATTTGTCTCCGGTAATTATCCCAAATCCACTCTCGGAGCGAACGCCCTCTATCAGGTTAATGGAACGGACAGCATCTGGCTGTCCCTGCTGATCGAAATCGTTCTGACCTTCGTCTTCGTCATTGCTATCCTGGGCGTAACCTCCAAGGTCGAGAACAGCAGCATCGCCGGACTGGTCATCGGTCTGACCCTCACTCTGGTACATATCTTCGGCATCCACTTCACCGGCACCTCCGTTAACCCTGCCCGCAGCTTCGGTCCTGCCATCTTCATGGGCGGCGACGCTATGAGCTGCCTGTGGGTGTTCATCGTTGCTCCCCTCATCGGCGGCGCACTGGCTGCCGTGGTCTACAACTTCCTCAGCAAGGAAGACTAATCCGCTGATCTCCGTAAGCGCTCCGACTTCGTGTCGGGGCGCTTTTTCCGTCCGATTTTACATTAATATATTGTACAATTATTCTCGTTTGTCAAAAAATAACAGAATACATATTCCATTTCCGCATCGTTTGTGTTATCATAGGCATGATAATCGGCGGTTTATGCTCACCCGCGAGCCGATTATACTCTACCCCCGAGGAGGATGAGTGTCTGTGAGCAAAAAAATCAATAACACTTCCGCCGAGCTTGAGCTGACCGAGCTTGATCCGCGTACCGATATCAGCCGCGCCACCCGTTCCGCCACCCGTACCATTTCCATCTGCGCGGTGATCATCGTTCTGGTGGTTATCGGCGTGATGGCATTCGGACTGATGTCCCGTCCCGTGGTGATGTACACCCTCGCCGGACTGCTTATCGCCATGGTGCTGCTGTGCGTGATCAGTATGCTGGATATCTCACGGCGGTTCTCCCGTTATCAGAAAAAGCTGGTTGACGCGGTCTCCTCCCGAATCAGGGGAGCTGCTGCAGGCGATATGGATGCCGCCGAGCGCGACGCTTACGATTATCTGCCCGTTGACGAGCCCATCCGCGACGGTCTTTCCGCCGTGCTGACCGAGGTCAATTCGGTTCGCCAGACCAGCTCCGAGCTTTCTCAGCAGCTGGAGACCGTCTCCGAGGAGCGCGACGAGTATCAGTTCCGTATGCTGGGCGCGCGCATGATCCCCGGTCTGATCGAACGAGCCATACGCAAGATCGGCCGTGTCGCCGACCAGCGCAGGATCAACGACATCAGCGCCTTCTCCCACAACCTGTGCGATCTGATGAACAGCTCACTGCAGGCGGCCAACAAGCCCATATCCCTCGCCAGCGAGCTTGGTCTTATCCGCACCTACCTCGATCTGGACGATGCCATCACCGGCCGCAAGACCGAGTACCGCATGACGGTCATGTGCAGCATCGTCGGCTACAAGCTGGTCCCCCATCTGGTCCTGCCTGTCGTCGAGAATCTCCTTGAGTATTCCGAGCGCAAGAAGGACACCAAGTACGAGCTTGCCATCGAGATCACTTCCGACCAGAACAGCATGAACGTGATCATCCGCGACAACGGCCGCGGCATTGACGTGGATACTCTGGAAAAGCTGCAGAAGGGCATCGAGGACAACACCATCGATCTGAACGGCGATCCTCTCTCCCTCCCCGGCATCCATCGACGCATCGCACTGTGCTACGGCAACGATTACGGTCTGCAGGTTTCCAGTTCCATGCTGGGCACCAGCGTTCGCCTCACTCTCCCCCCGAAGCCCGATCCCCTGTACGACAGCGAATTCTGAAATAACATCGCAGCGCCCCGACGACAGCAGGTCGTCGGGGCGCTTTTGTATATTCTCCCGTCGGGAAGCATATCCATTGGCTGAAAAATCATTCGGAGGTCGTACGCATATGAAAAAGAAAATGATAGCTCTGCTGCTGTGCGCCTTGATGGCTTTCCCCTGCAGCGTTCAGGCCGGCTACTGGCAGGAGCCGGAGCAGCCGCAGACCGTTGCCGTTTCCGCCGACACTGGCGGCACGCTGAACCTCGACTGCCGCTCAGCCATACTGATGGAGCCCCTGACCGGCAAGGTGCTGTACGAGCACAATCCCGACCAGCGGCTTCCTGAAGCCTCCATCACCAAGGTGATGACCGTTCTGCTGGTACTGGAGGCGCTGGATTCCGGCAGGATCGGCTGGGACGACACGGTGACCTGCAGTGCCCACGCCGCATCCATGGGCGGCTCCCAGATCTGGCTGGAGGAAGGGGAACGGATGAGCGTCCGCGAGCTGCTCAAGGCGACCATGGTCTCCTCCGCCAACGACGCTTCGGTGGCCCTCGCCGAGCACGTCGCCGGCAGCCACGAGAGCTTTGTGGCTCTGATGAATCAGCGCGCCGCCGAGCTGGGGCTCGAGGGCACCGCCTACAAGAACTGCACCGGACTGGACGCGGAAGGACACCTGACCACCGCACGGGATATCGCTCTTGCCTCTGCGGAGCTGATGCGTCACCAGGAGGTCTTTGAATTCTCCACCATCTGGATGGACTCCCTGCGGAACGGTCAGCTGCAGATGACCAACACCAACAAGCTCATCCGCACCTACAGCGGCATCACCGGGCTGAAAACCGGCACCACCTCTCAGGCAGGCTGCTGCGTTGCCGCCACTGCCGAGCGCGACGGTATGCCGCTGATAGCTGTGGTGCTGGGCGCACCCAACAGCAAGACGCGCTTCGCCGACGCCGCCCGTCTGCTGGACTACGGCTTTGCCAATTACTCCCTGCTGGATCTCTCCACGCTGACGGCAGATACTCCCTCCGTCACCGTGGTCAGGGGCATGGAAAAAGAGCTGCCCACCTGCGTGGATCTCAGCGGATGGGCACTGGTACCTAAAGGGCGCGGCGGCGAAGTGCAGATCACGGTGGCTGTATCTCCCGACGTTGCCGCTCCTGTGGAGATCGGACAGACTGTGGGCGCGGTCACTCTCACGCTGGACGAACAGACCATCGGCGAATATGACATCGTCACCACCTGCGGCACCGACGCCATCACCTTCGGCAACGTATTCGGGCTGATGTGGGAGGGTCTGACCGGCTGAGATCATCCGGCTATAAAAGCGTTTAAAATGCACTAATGCGCCCTTTCGCAAGGACGCATTAGTACTTTGTGGATGGGGAACGATATAAAAGGTATAAGCAAAATTCAGTGGAATGACAGGAGACGATCTACGCGCTCAAACAATGAACCGTAATCGTTTTCTTTATCATTCGACTGGATTATATCACGGTGACAATTGTTTGTCAACAGGTATTTGCTAAAATCAAAATTTTCTGATAGAAAACAAAAGATTTCCGCATATTAGTGCCAAATTCGGCTGTCACGGTTTGGCAATTTCCGTTTCTTGCTGCGGTAAACAGCCGCAGAATACAGCCGCCGGAGCATCATCGTTCCGGCGGCTGTGAATTATCGGATTATCTGCGGCGCAGGCAGACACGTGCGGTAAGGGGAACCGCCTCAGGATTGCTGTCAAGGCTCATGAACTTGTTGACCGCTTCCTGCAGATCGCTCACCTTGCGCTCGCTGATGGCGTCGCTCAGTCTGATGACCTTGACGCCGCTCTCCGCGGCCTGTGCGCTTTCGGCATTATCCTGCGCAAGGGCGGCGGCGCGGACGGTCGCGACTATTTCGCGAACCTCTGCCGCTTCGGTCTGAGCCGGCTCACTTTCCTCACGAGCCACAGAGCGCTCCTTGCGCAGCGCGGCGATCAGACCGGTGAGTGCTTCGCTGTTGTGAGGGAAACGGCTCTTGCGGCGGGAGGTCTTTTCCCCTGCGGCGGTCTCCTCGGCAGCCACTTCAGCAGCGGCTTCGGGCTTGTTCTGCTGAGGCACCGGCTGCGCTTCCTCTCTCTGAGAAACGGCAACTGCCACGGGCTGCGAAGCGGTCTCAGCAGGCATCTCCGCTGCACGGCTGATTCTGCCGAAACGGCGATGGGATACGGGAGCCGCTTCTTCGGCGGTCTTTTCCGCTGTGCTCACCGCAGCGAGGGCGATATCGCGAATGTACTGTTCAAAGGCAATGGGATCGCTCTCCACGGCTCTCAGATGTCCGCTCACGGACGAACGGCTGAGCTTGGGTCTGGAGTTCGAACCGGACGTACGGGATGCATTGGTGCTGCGTGCAGGTTCGGTTATTACGCGCTTCTTAACCGGCGTGACGCGAACCACAGGCTGGGGCTTGCGCACGACCACCTGAACGGTGGTCTTTGCCGATTCGGCGGTTGTTTTCTTTTCGGTCACCGACTCACTCCTGTCTTCGGATCCGGCATCCTCCGCGATGATCTCCTGTGCGATTTCTTCAGCGGCGGGCTCGGTCTGCTCGTTTTCGGATTCGGTTGTCTCCTCCGCCGGCTGCTGAGCCTCCGCGCCGCCCAGCGTCAGCTGACGGATGCTTTCGGCGATGCTCTGCACGGTGATCTCCGGCTCGGGAATATAGGGGATGGTCTCGGGCTTCCCGGTTTCGGCGGCAGTCTCCTCGGCAGCAGGGGCTTCCTCGGGCTTATCCTCCGGCTCAACGATCATGTCCGCCTTGGTGCGCACCTCGGGATCGACGCGGCGCTCGGGACGCTCAACGGGCTGTGCGGAACGAGCAAGCTCCTCCTTGATGGCATCAAGCTCCGCCTGCTTGTCGGGCATGGGTCTGATGGGCGAAAGGGTGGGCAGGGACTGCACGGTATTCTGACCCGGACGGGTGTGGTTGATGATGATATCTACCTGGCGGTCGGCGCACTGATTGAGCAGAGCGATGGCATCGTCATAGTCCCGGTCGTGCTCGGTACGGATCGCCTCCACCTTGCCCAGCGGCTCGTAGGTGAACTCGTCGGGCTGGGGCTGGATGTAGCCTTTGTTGTTGGGATAGGGCTGCGCGGCGGCGATCTCCTCGGGTTTTGCTCCGCCACGGGTGATGATGTTCTCCAGGGAGATATACTCGGCAGCGATGGCATCCTGGCGAACGTCCTCGTAGGTCGGCTCCTGCAGAGAAAGCTTGACCTCCGGCCACGGTCCGCGGCAGCGTTCAAGATAATCGGCGCTGTAGACGTTGAGCCAGAAACCCGCGTCGTTGCTGCGCTGGTATTCCATACGCTCGGGAGAAGTCAGGGCAAAAATGCGGTTATCGGGGCGCACATCATCCAGCAGCACCACCGCGCGAAGCAGAGAGCTTCTGCAGGCGGCGAGCACCTCGGGCACACCGGAGTTGATGCGCTCGATCATGTTGTGGGACATGAATATGACCACACAGGCGCTGGTGCTGACGTGGCGCACGGCAATGAAATCGGAGAGCTTTTCCACCAGATTTGCCGACCAGAAGCGGAATCCCTCGTTATACATACGGGTCAGCACCGGCAGAACGAGCATTTCGTCCTCCGGACTGTAACAGGCATATATATAGGGCTGATTGCCCTCATAGACGGGGATGTTCCTGTTGAGCATAAACAAACGGCCTCCTTGGTGCGGCGCGGTACGGACTGCGAGGGAGCTGCGCTCCTGCCCGATGCGTATCCGCCGGTCAAAACACGCGATTCTTTGCACTATATTACTATAGTAAACAGTTTATCACAATGGAAAGCATATTTCTTTACTATTTTGTTAACATTTCCTTTTTGAATATATTTTTGTCAGGATTTGTAAATTCCCCGAAAACATCAGAAAAACGCGCCCCGAACAAATCGGAGCGCGCACGATTGTTTCTGTCAGTTGTGTCCGCCGTTGGGGCGATTGCCGTTTGGTCTGTTTCCGTTGGGGCGATTGCCATGGGGACGGCTGCCGTTGGGTCTGTTTCCGTTGGGACGATTGCCGCCCTGACGGTTCTGGGGCTTGCCCTTGTTGATCTGGGACATGATGTCGATGACATCGTCCCCGTCGTCGCTGTCACCGTCGCCGATGGGACCCATGGGCATCTGAGGGCCCACCGCGGCAGGCTTCTTTTCCTCGACGGCCTCATCCTCGGCGTCGTTTTCCGGCTCTACATACTCGATGCTGAGCTTTTCAGGCTTTTCGGTCTTTTC
>SVPO01000058.1 GCA_015065795.1 Oscillospiraceae bacterium
TGACCGCTGATGCGCGCAAGAGCCTTGTCGGGATATCCCAGCTTCTTGCCCTCGAGGTATTCGGAATCGCTGATGGCTCTGCCGCCGATCTTCTGCTCGAACTGCACCAGTTTCAGCAGTTTAGCGGTAAACCACGGGTCGATGCGCGTGATCTCGTATATCTCCTCGGGAGTCACGCCGCGCTTCAGAGCCTCAAACACGGCAAAGATACGCAGGTCATCCATGACCTTCAGACGCTCACGGATATCCTCGCACTCAGCCATCTTGGGGTGATTGAGGGTATCAAGTGAGATCTCCGCGCCGCGGATCGCCTTCATCATTGCCGCCTCAAAGGAGGGCGCGATGGACATGACCTCGCCGGTGGCCTTCATCTGAGTACCCAGTGTTCTGGGCGCGTTGCCGAATTTCTCAAAGGGCCACTTGGGCAGCTTGACCACGCAGTAGTCAACCGCCGGCTCAAAGGCAGCCCATGTGCAGCCGGTGACCTCGTTTCGGATCTCGTCAAGAGTATAGCCCAGCGCGATCATGGCGGTCACCTTGGCGATGGGATAGCCTGTCGCCTTGGAAGCAAGCGCCGAGGAACGGGAAACACGGGGGTTTACCTCAATGACGGCGTATTCAAAGCTGTCGGGATTGAGCGCGAACTGGCAGTTGCAGCCGCCCTCGATACCCAGCTCGGTGATGATATCCAGAGAGGCCCTGCGGAGCATCTGGTATTCGTCGTTGGAAAGGGTCATGGCAGGAGCCACGACGATGGAGTCGCCGGTGTGCACGCCCACGGGGTCAACGTTTTCCATGCTGCAGATGGCGATGGCGTTGCCGGCGCCGTCACGCATGGTCTCGAACTCGATTTCCTTCCAGCCGTAGATATATCTCTCCACCAGCACCTGAGTGATGGGCGACATATCAAGACCGGTGGCTGCAACGATGCGCAGCTCGGCTTCGTTGTAGGCAACGCCGCCGCCACCGCCGCCCAGAGTGAAGGCAGGACGGATGATGACGGGATAGCCGATGCGGGCGGCTATCTCCACGGCGGTCTCAAGATCGTTGGCGATATCCGAAGGGATACAGGGCTGACCGATCTTGAGCATGGTGTCGCGGAACATCTGGCGGTCCTCGGCTTTGTCGATGGCATCCGCCTTGGTGCCCAGCAGACGCACGCCCATGCGATCAAGGAAACCCTCCTTGTCCAGCTGCATGGCGATGGTCAGACCTGTCTGTCCGCCCAGACCTGCCAGCAGGCTGTCGGGACGCTCGATGTTGATGATGCGCTTGACCGTGTCCACAGTCAGCGGCTCGAGGTATATCTTATCCGCCATGGCGGTGTCGGTCATGATGGTGGCAGGGTTGGAGTTGACCAGCACCACCTCAAGACCAGCCTGACGAAGCACGCGGCACGCCTGAGTGCCGGCGTAGTCAAATTCCGCCGCCTGGCCGATAACGATGGGACCGGAGCCGATGACCATTACCTTTTTGATATCTTTGCTAAGGGGCATCAGTCATTCCCTCCCATCACAGCAAAAAACTGCTCAAGCTGAGCTTTCTCCGGCTTGAACTGCACGGAGATCGCCCTGATATTATCATAGACAAGACCCTCGCAGGTGCTGTCGTTGATATTGATATGGCTCACGGCAGCGCCGATGACACTGTCTGCGTCCACTGCCCAGCCGTGGTTCTGATTGGTGATAAGGATCTTTCCGGTGGCATTGTCTCTGACCGGCTGGTTTGCGCCGCGGTGACCGAACTTCAGTTTGGAGACGGTGCCGCCCATTGCGAGGGCAAGCATCTGATGTCCAAGACCGAAGGCGAACATGGGCACTTTGCCTGCCACAGCCTTGATGGTCTCGATGTCGGCGGTGTTTTCGGCAGGAGCGCCGGGACCGTCGGTGATCACCAGTCCGTCGGGAGCGGCGGCGAGGATATCCTCAGCGGAAGCTCCCCGGGGAAGCACTCTGACCTGACAGCCCAGAGCGCACAGAGTGGGGATAACACTGCTGCCACAGCCGTAATCCAGCACGGCAACACTGTACTTTGCCTCACCCTCGGCAGGATAGATATCGGCGGTGGTGACGGCAGTCCTGCTTACTGCATCCTTCACTGCGAAGGCGCGCAGAGCATCAATGTCCACATCGGGATTGGAACTGATGACCGCGGGCATTACGCCCTCCTCACGGATAATCTGGGTCAGCTCACGGGTATCGACACCGCAAAGTCCGGGGACACCCTGAGCTTTGAGATAGGAATCTATATCGCCGCTGCAGCGGAAGTTGGAAGGAGCGTCGCACCAGTCACGCACAACATAACCGGCGGCGTGGCAGACGGAAGCGTCGCTCTCCCCTATCCAGCCGTAGTTGCCGATGAGGGGAAAGGTCTGCATGATGATCTGTCCGCAGTAGCAGGGGTCGGTGAGAGTCTCAACATACGCACCTGCGGTGGTGGTGAACACCAGCTCGCCTGTGCTGTCCTTCTCCGCACCGAAGCGCTCGCCCTCGAACACTCTGCCGTTGGCAAGAATCAGATATGCCTTGCTCATGCCATCACCATGCACAGGACAGCCTTCTGAGCGTGAAGGCGATTCTCCGCCTCGTCGAAGATATCATTTGCATGAGCCTCGAGAACATCCTCGGCGATCTCCTCGCCGCGGTGAGCAGGCAGGCAGTGCATGACCATGGCGTCGGGCTTGGCGACTGCCATGACATCGCTGTTGATCTGGTAACCGGCGAAGATCTTCTTGCGCTCGGCAGCTTCGCCCTCCTGACCCATGGAAGCCCACACATCGGTATACAGCACGTCGGCATCCTTCGCAGCAGCGAGAACGTCGGTGGTGCAGACGAAATCACCGTTCTCGGCAGCCCACTTCATGATGTCGGCATCGGGCTTGTAATTCTCAGGGCAGGCGATGGAAACAGCCATACCCATCTTGATGCAGCCGACGATGAGGGAGTTAGCCATGTTGTTGCCGTCGCCCACATAGCACAGCTTGTTGCCGGCGATGACGCCCTTGTATTCACGGATGGTCATCAGGTCGGCAAGCACCTGACAGGGGTGGCAGTAGTCGGTCAGACCGTTGATGATGGGAATGGAGCCGTACTTGGCAAGATCCTCCACCTCAGACTGCTTGTAGGTGCGGATCATGATGCCGTCGAGATATCTGGAAAGCACGCGGGCGGTGTCCTGAACGGGCTCGCCGCGGCCGATCTGCAGGTCGTTGGAGCTGAGGAACAGAGCGGTACCGCCCAGATCGTACATACCGGCTTCAAAGGAAACACGGGTACGGGTGGAGGACTTCTGGAAGATCATGCCCAGCTTCTTGCCCTTGAGGCGATGATGCTCGATGCCGTTCTTGGATTCATACTTGAGCTGATCGGCAAGGTTGAGTATTTCGGTGATCTCCTCGGGAGTGAGGTCGGAAAGCTTCAGCAGATGTTTCATTTGGCAAGTTCCTCCTTAAGTATATTGATAGCCTTTTTCAGGTCGTCCATGTCGATGTTGAGAGGCGGCAGCAGGCGCACCTTGTTCTTGGCGCTGATGACCACAACCCCGCGCTCGAGGCAGCCGCTGATGACTTCCT
The DNA here is from genome assembly GCA_015065795.1 of Oscillospiraceae bacterium. Taxonomy (GTDB): domain Bacteria; phylum Bacillota; class Clostridia; order Oscillospirales; family Acutalibacteraceae; genus SIG598. The sequence goes on from SVPO01000058.1 coordinate 3,572, forward strand.
TTGCAGGACGCTCGGTCTCGATGCCCAGCATCAGACCAAGACCGCTGATGGATTTGACACCCTTGGAGCCGTTGAGCTGGATGATGATGTATTCCGAACGCTGACGCACGCCCTCCAGCAGAGCATCATCAAGGCGTTCGATAACGCTGACAGCACCGGCGCAGCACACGGGGTTGCCGCCGAAGGTGGAGCCGTGGGAGCCGGGAGTGAGAACGTCCTGCACCCTCTCGCCCAGCATACAGGCACCGATGGGCAGTCCGCCGCCCAGACCCTTGGCGGTGGAAACGATGTCCGGTTTGAGATCAAAGTTCATGTAGCCGTACAGTCTGCCGGTACGACCGTTGCCGGTCTGCACCTCGTCAACAATGATGAGCAGTCCGTGCTTTTCGGCGACCGCATTGACTTCAGCCACAAATTCGGTGGACAGAGGATTGACACCGCCCTCACCCTGCACGGTCTCGATCATCACCGCACAGCAGGGATTCTCCTCAGCCAGACGGGTAAGATCGCCCGGGACGTTGGGGTCGGCGTAGACAAAGCCCTCGGTAAAGGGACCGAACTCAGTGTGGAACACATCCTGACCGGTGGCGGCAAGGGTGGTGATGGTGCGTCCGTGGAAGCTGTTCTTCAGGGTGATGATGACCGGACGCTCACCGCCGTAGTTGAGGTGCTGCCAGCGGCGTGCGGTCTTGATGGCACACTCGTTGGCTTCCGCGCCGGAGTTGGAGAAGAAGACCTTCTTCATGCCGGTGCGCTCGCACAGCAGCTGAGCCAGCTTCGCGCAGGGTTCGGTGTAGTAGAGATTGGATGTATGCTGCACATTGCCCAGCTGGGCGGTGACAGCGGCGACCCACTGGTCATCAGCCACGCCGAAGACGTTGGTGGCAATGCCGGTGCTCAGGTCGATATATTCTTTGCCCTCGTCGTCATAGAGCTTTGCGCCCTTGCCGGACACGAAAGCCACGGGAAAGCGTCCGTAGGTATGAGCGACGTAGGTATCGTCGGTTTTTTTGATGTCCATGAGATTCACTCCTTAGAGGAAAATATGTGTAAAGGTAATTGGCATTACATATAAAAGTGGTAAACTCCCACTGCATAGACTGCACGAGCTGCCAACATGCGGTGAGCAAATCCGTACACAGCTAAGACTGTAACCGTGGCACATTCGCAGAATTCGCTTTGCGAATCAGAGCGACCAGAGAGGTGCGTATGCACCGTGTCGCTCGTCTGCGGCGAGTGCCCAAGCCGCCAGCATACGCAAGCAAGTCCGAACCAAGCCCCCCACCAGTAACCGTGGCACATTCGCAGAATTCGCTTTGCGAATCAGAGCGACCAAAGAGGTGCGTATGCACCGTGTCGCTCGTCTGCGGCGAGTGCCCAAGGGAGCAAAAACGTAAAAGCGCATTTTGCATACTTTTGGGCGCAAACAAAAGTATGCGCCCCGCCGGCGTGAGGCGGAACGGACGGCTACAGCTGGGCTGCGAGTGGTAACCGGTGGAGCCAAACCGCAATACTGTCAGCGGCTATCAGACAAACATGGTGCCGATACCCTCGTCGGTGAGAGTTTCGATAAGGATGGAATGGGGCACGCGTCCGTCGATGATGAAAACCTTCTTGACGCCGCGGCGGATAGCTTCGATGCAGCACTCCACCTTGGGGATCATGCCGCCGGAGATAACGCCCTCACGCATAAGCTGGGGAGCTTCGCTGACGTTGATCTTGGGAATGAGGGTACCGGGATCGTCCTTGTCGCGGCAGATGCCGGTGATGTCGGTCATGGAGATAAGGCTCTCTGCGCCCAGCATACCGGCGATGCGGCTGGCAGCGGTGTCGGCGTTGATGTTATAGACGTTGCCTTCCTTGTCGCAGCCGACGGTGGAGATAACGGGGATATATCCCTTCTCCAGAACATCCAGAACAGGCTGGGTGTTGACGGAGGTGATCTCGCCCACATAGCCCAGCTGCTCGTCCAGCATCTCAGCCTCGATGAGGTGTCCGTCAGCACCTGACAAGCCGATCGCCTTGCCGCCTATATTCTGTATAAGATTGACCAGGCTCTTGTTGATCTTGCCGGCGAGTACCATCTGCACGATCTCGGCGGTCTCGGCATCGGTGACGCGCAGTCCGTTGACGAACTTGGTCTCCTTACCCACACGCTTGAGCATATCGGTGATCTCGGGGCCGCCGCCGTGGATGAGCACCACGCGGATGCCCACGGTGGTGAGCAGAACGATGTCGCGCATGACGGCGTTCTTGAGCTCCTCGTTTATCATTGCGTTGCCGCCGTACTTGACGACGATGATCTTATCCTTGTAGTCCTGAATGTAGGGCAGCGCCTGCACGAGGACGTCTGCTCTCTGTGCGTTGGTCAGTTCCATTCCTATCTCTCCTGTATTTAAAAATATTCCGGCTCTCTCCCTCAGTCAGCTGTGCTGACTGCCGCCTTGCCCAACGGCGAGACTATGGGAGTATTCTGCAAAAACTGAATCAGGTGCGATAATCACCGTTGATCTTGACGTAATCGTAGGTCAGGTCGCAGCCCCATGCGGTGGCGGCAGCGTCGCCGTCGCGCAGAGTAACGTCCACGATGACCTCGTCGGCGCTGAGAACTTCCTTGGCGATCTCCTCGCTGAAGGGCACGCCTGCACCGTTCTGACAGACTGTGACCTCGCCGCCTGCGGAGCGGAAGGTGACGTCGATCTTTGTAACGTCGGTGTTTGCACCGGAGTAACCGATGGCGCACAGCACTCTGCCCCAGTTGGCGTCACAGCCGAACATCGCCGACTTGAGCAGCGGAGAGCAGATGACCGACTTGGCAACGGTCTTTGCGTCGGCAACGGTGGCACCGCCCTTTACGGCGCACTCGATGAGCTTGGTGGCACCCTCGCCGTCCTTTGCCATCATTCTGGTTAGATACACGCACACGTCAAGGAGCGCGGCGACAAAGATATCGAAGTCCTCGCCCTCGGCGGCGATCTCATCATTGCCGGCAAGACCGGAAGCGATGATTGCAAGGGTGTCGTTGGTGGAGGTATCTCCGTCAACGGACAGCATATTGAAGCTGTCGCCCACCACGGAGCGCAGAGCCTTGTCCAGCATCTCGCTGCTGATGGCACAGTCGGTGGTGACGAAGGCAAGCATGGTCGCCATGTTGGGATGGATCATACCCGAGCCCTTGGTCATGGCGCCGATGGTGACGGTCTGACCGCCGATGGTGACCTGCACGGCGTACTGCTTGCAGACGGTGTCGGTGGTCATGATAGCCTCGGCAGCCTTGGTGCCGTCGGCGGCAAGATTCTTGACGAGATAAGGGATGCCATCCTGAATAGGCTCGATGGGCAGGATCTGTCCGATGACACCGGTGGAAGCCACGAGGACCTCCTCGGCATTGATGCCCAGAGCCTCGGCGGCGGCGGCGCACATGGCTTCAGCCTTCTCAACGCCGTCAAAGTTGCAGGTGTTGGCGTTGCCGCTGTTGGCGATGATGGCGCGGATTTTGCTCTTGGCAAGGTGATCTTTGCACACCACGATGGGCGCGCCCTTGACCAGATTCCGGGTGAACACGGCAGCAGCTGTGCAGGGCACTTCGCTGACGATGAGGGCAAGGTCGGGCTTATGCTCACGCTGGATATTCTCGTTGGCGAGAATGGAAGCCGCGGTGACGGTGTTGGTGGGATAACCGGCTCTCTTTACGCCGCAGTAGACACCGGCGGCCTTGAAGCCCTTGGCGGCAGCAACGCCGCCGGGAATGTTCTTTACTATTTCCATGGCAGTATAAAACTCCTTGATATATTGATAAGTTATTTATTCATGCCCAGACAATTGCCTGCAAGGGAGAATAACAGCGCAACGCCGATGAAAAGAAACACCAGCGCAGCAGCCGCCAGAACGGTTCGCAGCAGATCCTTTGCGGTAGGCTTGGGCGGCTCATCCACCGATTCATACATCATCTCGCTGACCTTGTCGTTGTCGGCAGCATAATCGGCATAAGGCGACTCCACCTTGAACCACTTTTTGACCTTTGCGGCAGTGGATTCCTGTTCGGTGCTTTCCTCTGCTTCCGCAGCGGGCTGACTTTCCTCAGTTACGGGAAGCTGATTCTTTTCCTTTTCGCTCATGGCGCACCTCACAGGGTCAGACCGGTGGCTTCGTCCAGTCCCAGCATAACGTTCATGCACTGAACAGCCGCGCCGGACGCGCCCTTGCCCAGATTGTCAAAACGGGACATGAGCAGCACGCGCTCGTCGCTGCCGGTGACTGTGACCTCCATGCGGTCGATGCCGCTCATGGAAGCCGCGGAGATGAATCCATCGGGAGCAAACTCCGAGGGCTCGACATATTTTACAAGTCCGCCGCTGTATACTCGCTTGTAGACCTCCACGATCCTCTCCATGCCAACGCAGTTGATCTGGTCGGCAAAGAGACCGACGGTGACCATCATGCCGCTGTAGAAGTCGGAAACGATGGGACAGAACACGGGAGCATAGCTGAGACCTGAACGCACCGCCATCTCGGGCAGATGCTTGTGGGTCTGACCCAGAGCGTACTGACGGGGAGCCTCGTAGTCGGCAGGGCGGTTCTCGTCGCCGTAGGCAGCGATCATCTTCTTGCCTCCGCCGCTGTATCCGGTGAGGGAATGGCAATTCAGCCTGGCATCGGTATCGATGATGCCTGCGGCAACCAGCGGAGCCACAAGGGAGATAAATCCGCTGGCATGACAGCCGGGAACCGAAACCCGCCTGGCGTTGGCAACAGCCGCGCGGTGTGTATCCGACAGCTCGGGGAAACCGTAAGCCCAGCCGGGATTGGTTCGGTGAGCGGTGGACGCGTCGATGACTCGAACATCCGGATTCTCTATCAGGCTGACCGCTTCGATAGCGGCAGCGTCCGGCAGGCACAGGAAAGCGATGTCGCAGCTGTTGAGAGCCTCGGCTCGTGCCGCCGTATCCTTGCGCAGCTCCTCGGGGAGAGTAATGAGCTCAATGTCACTGCGCTGACCGATGCGCTCGAAGATGCGCAGTCCGGTAGTGCCTTCCTTGCCGTCGATAAAAATCTTATACATTGCTATAATCCTCGCATAGTAAATGTTTGTATAATTATGCGCTATATTCTCCCAAAAGTCAAGGGCAATATCACCGATTCTCCGCCCAATTTCACACTATATATAAACTCTAATATGGCAAAATACCACAAAACGCGCCTGAAACCACCCATTTCGCTCGTATGCACTCTATGCAGTATATATGCACGCAATATGCATCGACTTGCATACTGCCGCACGGCAGCAAATGTTCGCTAAAACATTATATATAACAAATTTGTCGCAGTTTATATCAACTCTTTGGTATATACTACATTGACACAGCCATCATAAAAGGGTAAAATTAACGCTAGTGTATATTAGGGGTATTGTATCTCCGTCTCATCTCCCCTATCGTGATAAAAATACATAAATTCCATTAATCAATATACTGAAAGCTGAGGTAAACCCGTGCAGAAAGAGATAATCACAGATAACGAATATAAAAAGACTCCCGGCAAAAAAACCGCCAAATATCAGGCTCCCAAGCAGAGCAAAACCACTTCCAAAAAATCGGGAGCAGCCAAAACCGCCAAGCCAAAATCTGCCGCAAAGGCTCCTGCAAAGCAGAGTGCCAAGGCAGCCGCAGAGAGCAAGCCTGCAAAGAAATCATCCGCAAAAAAGAACGCCGCCTCCGCTGCTCCTGCAGTGCAGACCGCAGCCGGTCTCACCGCTGAGAAGCCTGCACGCAAGGGCGGACGCAAAAAGAAGGCAGCCACTCCCATCCGCGTGACCTTCCTTGGCGGTCTTAACGAGATCGGCAAGAACATGACCATGTACGAATGCGGCGACGATGCCATCATTGTGGACTGCGGCATGGCTTTCCCCGACGATACCATGCTGGGCATCGATATGGTCATTCCCGACATCACCTATCTTGCCCGGAACATCCACAAGGTGCGCGCAATCCTTCTCACCCACGGTCACGAGGACCATATCGGCGCCATCCCCTACGTCCTCAAGGAGTACCGCATTCCCGTCTACGGCACTCAGCTCACGCTGGGTCTGCTGGAGGGCAAGCTCAGGGAGCACAATATCCTCTCCTCCTGCAGCCTGAATGTGGTCGAGCCGGGCAGCACCGTTGATTTCGGCTGCATCAAGGCGGAATTCATCAACGTCAATCACTCCATCCCCGGCGCTGTTTCCATCGCCCTGCACACTCCTGCCGGCATCATCGTGCAGACCGGTGACTTCAAGATCGACATGACTCCCATCAGCGGCGATATCATCGATCTCGGCCGCTTTGCCGAGCTGGGCAAGAAGGGCGTTCTGTGTCTGCTTGCCGACTCCACCAACGCCGAGCGTCCCGGCTACACCGCCAGCGAGCGCACCGTCGGCGCATCCTTCAACACACTGTTTCAGTCGGCATCCGCAACGGGCAAGCGCATAATCATCGCCACCTTCGCCTCCAACGTCCACCGCGTGCAGCAGATCATCGACTGTGCAGAGCGCTTCGGACGAAAGGTCGCCGTCAGCGGACGCAGTATGATCAACACCGTCGCCATCGGACAGGAAATGGGCTATCTGAACGTGCCCGAAGGTCTGCTGGTGGATATCTCCATGATCAACCGCTATCCCAAGGAGCAGATGGTGCTCATCACCACCGGCAGTCAGGGCGAGCCCATGAGCGCCCTGAGCCGCATGGCTATGAACGACCACCGTCAGGTGGAAGTGGGACAGGATGATTTCATCATCATCTCGGCCAATCCCATCCCCGGCAACGAAAAGACCGTGGGCAACGTGGTCAACGAGCTGCTGCGACACGGCTGCGAGGTCGTGTACGAAAAGATGTACGAGGTACACGTTTCCGGTCACGCCTGTCAGGAGGAGCTCAAGATCATCCTCGGTCTGACAAAGCCGCAGTATTTCATCCCCGTTCACGGCGAGCAGAAGCATCTGCAGAAGCACGCCGGTCTCGCCTCACTTATGGGCTTGCCCGACAGCAACATCATGGTCGCCGATCTTGGCGATTCTGTTGAGATAAGCACCGACGGCATCAAGGTCGCCGAGCGTGTCCCTGCCGGACGCGTGCTGGTTGACGGTCTGGGCGTTGGCGACGTGGGCAGCGTCGTGCTGCGTGACCGCAAGCATCTGGGTCAGGACGGTCTTATCATCGCCGTTGCTACCATCGATTCCAACGACGGACACCTGCTGTCCGGTCCTCACGTCGTATCCCGCGGCTTTGTTTATGTCCGCGACGCAGAGCCCCTCATGGAGGAAGCCTGCGCGCTGGTCACCGATGTAATCGAGGAATGTGCCGACAGCGGCGTGCGCGACTGGGCTGCCATCAAGGGCAAGGTCCGCGACGAGCTTTCCCGCATGATGTACCAGCGCACCAAGCGCAGCCCCATGATCCTTCCCGTCATCATGGAGGTCTGATCCTCCCCCTGATAACTGATACAGCCGATTTTCTCCGTCGGGCAGCTTTTCACGCCTGCGGACGAAAGGAGACTCACCTGTTATGAAAAAAATCTTCAAGCGATTCTGGCCGGTAACACCCATGCTGACTGTCCTGCTGTGCGTCATGGCGGCGATGACCTTCATGGCTCTGCTGGTCAGCGACAACACCAAGCTGTTCTGGGTACTTCTGGTGATAACCGCCGCCAGCGCCATCGGCGTGCTGCTGCTCAACGACAATATCTACAAGGACGTGAGCGGTTTTCTGCACGGACTGACCAGCGAGCTTTCCCCCGAACGCTCCTCCTCCCTCGACCGCCTGCCCACACCGGTTTCGGTGCTGGGACGCAAGGGCGAAGTGGTGTGGTACAACCGCGCCTTCAGCGAACAGCTCCTTGCCGGAGGCGAATACAACGGCGGCTCTATCCTGCGCATCAACAAGGATTTCGACATCGAAGCCATGCGCGCAGGAGACAGCTTCCGTCTCAAGTGGGAAAAGAACTGGTACGACTGCGTGCCTATTACCATGAAGATCTCCAGCGGACAGGGCAGTCTTGTGTATTTCCATAACATAACCGAGCTCAAGCGCACTGAGGAGCGGTACGAAGCTTCCCGTCCCACGGTCATGATCATCGTCTTTGACAACGAAGAAGAACTGCTCAAGGCTCGTGAAAGCGAGCGCGTGCGCGTGTTCTCCGAGGTCGACGCCATCATCAACGCATGGGCTGACAAATCCGCAGGTATCTGCTGGGCAAACGTCCGCGACAAGAGCCTTATCATCATCGAGGAAAAGGAAGCCAAGCGCCTCATCGACGAGCGATTCTCCATTCTGGAAGCTGCCAAGCAGATTTCCGTAGAGGGCGGCACACCTGTCACCCTGTCCATCGGCGTAGGACGCGCCGGCAGCTCCATCGAGGAATGTGAAGCATGGGCACTGCAGGCACTGGACATGGCTCTGGGCCGCGGCGGCGATCAGGCGGTTGTCAAGACCGCCGGGGGCTACAGCTTCTTCGGCGGCGTATCCAAATCCTCCGAGCGTCAGAGCAAGGTGCGCGTGCGTATGCTGGGTGCCACGCTTTCCAATATGATCGAAAGCTGCAGCAACTGTCTGGTCATGGGGCACCGCTTCTCCGACCTTGACGCCATCGGTTCGGCGATCGGTGTGTATTCCATTGCCAAGGCGCTGGGCAAGCCCTCCTATATCGTCACCGACGAGGAAACGACACTTGCCGGAGAGCTTATCAGCTACTACAAGAAGTGCGGCAACGACTGCTTTGTCGATCCTGCTCACGCTCTTGATATCATGCGCGACGACACTCTGCTCATCGTCACCGACACCCACTCCCCCAACTTTGTGGAAAGCCGTCCGGTGCTTGACCGCGCAAAGAACATCGTGGTCATCGATCACCACCGCATGATGGTGGATCACATCGACAACGCCGCGCTGATGATTCAGGAATCCTACGCCAGCTCCGCTTCGGAGATCGTCTCCGAGCTGGCGACAAATATGTGCGAGCGCGCCATCGGCAGACCCGAAGCCGAAGCCATGCTTGCCGGCATCATGCTGGACACCAAGAACTTCGTGCTGCGCACCGGCGTGCGTACCTTTGAGGCTTCGGCGTTCCTCAAGCGCAGAGGAGCCGACACTGTCGATGTCAAGCGGCTCTTTTCCGAAAACTTTGACACCTATGTCGAAAAATCCCGACTTGTGTCCAACGCATTCTTCTATAAGAACTGCGCCATTTCCGTTGCCGACGAGGGCGTGGACAATCTGCGCATCATCAGCTCGCAGGCTGCGGACGATATGCTCACCATCTCCGGCGTCAACGCTTCCTTCGTGCTCTTTGAGTCGGATGGACTGATCAACATCTCCGCACGCTCTCTGGGCAAGGTCAACGTTCAGCTCATCGCCGAGCAGCTGGGCGGCGGCGGTCATCTCACCATGGCAGGCGCGCAGTTTACCGACGCCACCATGGACGAAGCCATCGAGCGCCTCAAGAATGCCATCGATCAGATGCGATAACACATCAGTCGTCGGACACGATGTCCGTCACCGAATCATATTAAAAAATCTAAACATTACATAGGAGCAACAATTATGAAAGTCATTCTCTTACAGGACGTAAAAGGCACCGGCAAAAAAGACGAGATCGTCAACGTATCCGACGGATACGCACGCAACTTCCTGCTGCCCAAGAAGCTGGCTGTTGAAGCCTCCGCTGCTGCCATGAACGATATCAAGAACCGCGAGCGCGCCAAGGAGCACCGTATCCAGGAAGAAAAGAAGGCTGCTCAGGCTGTCGCCGACAAGCTCAGCGGCACCACCGTCAAGCTCACCGCCAAGGCCGGCAATTCCGGCAAGCTCTTTGGCTCCATCACCGCCAAGGAAGTCGCCGAGGAGATCAGCCGCAAGGCAGGCGTCGACATCGACAAGCGCAAGGTCGCCCTCGCCTCCGAGATCAAGTCCTTCGGCACCTACGAGGTGGAGGTCAAGCTGTACACCGGCATCAGCGCCAAGATGTTCGTGCTGGTCGCCAGCGAGGATTGATCGCCTGAAATATGGATAACTACGAAAACAGCCGCCAGAGCGACATTGCCGCCCTGAGCAGCATCAACTCCATGCCTGCAAGCATCGAAGCCGAGCAGGCTGTGCTGGGCGCGCTGCTGATGGATTCCCACTGGGTCGTGGAGGTCATGGATACCCTCCGCCCCGAGTGCTTCTACGTGGAGCATCACCGACAGATCTACAACGCCATCCGCCGTCTGTTCCAGTCGGGCGGCAGAGTGGACGCGGTCACCGTGCTCAACGAGCTGGTGACCATGGGCGACTTCACCGAGGAGTTCGGTATCCGCTATCTGCGCGACCTTGCCGAAATGATGCCGCTGATCACCAGCGACGTTACCGCCCATGTGCGCATCATCCGCGAAAAATTCGAACGCCGCAGCCTCATCGAGGCAGCCCGCGCCATCGCTGCCGAAGCCTCCGACGAGAGCAACAATATGACCACCCTGCTGGATCGCGCCGAACAGCGCATCTTTGAGATCAGCAACGACCGCACCGCGCAGGGACTTGTTCCGCTGAGCGAGGTCATGGTGGACGCTCTGGACCACCTGATGCTGATGAACAGCGACCGCCGCGAGGAATTCCTGGGCATCCCCTCGGGACTGAAGGCACTGGACGACACCATATCCGGCCTTAACAAATCCGACCTTATCATCCTCGCCGCCCGTCCCGGTATGGGTAAAACCAGCTTCGCACTGAATATCGCACGTAACGTGGCGGTGCAGCAGAAGCGCGCCGTTGCTTTCTTCTCGCTGGAAATGACCCGTGAGCAGCTGGCACTGCGTATCCTCTCCAGCGAATCGGGCATCGACAGCCACAAGCTGCGCGACGGCACCATCGCCGAGGATGAATGGCCCTCCATTTCCGATGCCGCCAACCGTCTGCAGGACGCGGTGATCTACATCGACGAATCCAGCAACATCACCGTCACCGAGATGAAGGCCAAGCTTCGCCGCAAAAAAGACGTGGGACTGGTCATCATCGACTACCTGCAGCTGATGAATATCAAGAACACCGGCAACCGCGCCGCCGACGTCGGCGAGCTGAGCCGAAGCCTGAAGATCATGGCAAAGGAGCTCAACGTGCCGGTCATCTGCCTTTCCCAGCTCAACCGTATGGCTGAAGGACGAAAGGAACACAAGCCCCAGCTTTCCGACCTGCGTGAGATCGGAAG
>SVPO01000059.1 GCA_015065795.1 Oscillospiraceae bacterium
GGTCTCTACGTGGGCAGCGTTGTCATCACCCAGTACAGCCACCAGCCTGTGGTCGCCGCCTTCTATACCCGACTGGAAAATCTGGGCATCCGTGTCTACAAGCACTACACCATCGAGAACTACCCCATGGATATCCCGAAGATCATCAGCGACGAGGGCTTCGGACGCAACGAGTATATCGAGACCTCCCGTTCCCTCATCGTGGTCACCGCTCCCGGCCCCGGCAGCGGCAAGATGTCCACCTGCCTTTCCCAGCTCTATCACGAAAAGAAGCGCGGTGTCAGCGCGGGCTACGCAAAGTTCGAGACCTTCCCCATCTGGAATCTCCCCCTTGAGCACCCGGTGAACATTGCTTACGAGGCCGCCACCGCCGACCTCAACGACCTGAACGTCATCGACCACTTCCACCATCAGGCGTACGGCGAGGTCGCCGTCAACTACAACCGCGACGTGGATATCTTCCCCGTGGTAAGCTCCATCTTCCGCCACATCAACGCCGACGGTCAGTGCCCCTACAAATCCCCCACCGACATGGGCGTGAACATGGTGGGCTACTGCATCACCGACGACGAGGTGTGCCGCAGAGCCGCCAAGCAGGAGATCATCCGCCGCTACTACGCGGCCAGATGCCTCGTGCGTCAGGGTCTGGAATCCCCCGACGTGGTGCGCAAGCTGGAAGTTATAATGAAAAAGGCGGACGTCTCCATCGAGGACCGTCCCATAATCGCCACCGCCCTGAGCATTGCCGAGGAGACCGGCGAGCCTGCCGCGGCACTTGAGCTGCCCGACGGCCGCATCGTCACCGGCAAGACCAAGAACCTGCTGGGCTCCTCCTCCGCTCTGCTGCTCAACGCCCTCAAGGCGCTTGCCAACATCCCCGACGAGCTCGACCTGCTGTCGCGCACGGTCATCGAGCCGGTGCAGGAGCTCAAGACAAAGCATCTGGGCAACATCAACCCCCGTCTGCACACCGACGAGGTGCTCATTGCCCTGTCCATCTGCGTCGCCACCAATCCCTTTGCCGGAAAGGCGCTTGAGCAGCTGGACAAGCTGCGCGGCTGCGACGCCCACTCCACCGTCATTCTCTCGGGCGTTGACGAGGATACCTTCCGCCGCATCGGCATCAACATCACCTGTGAGCCCAAGTATCAGAAAAAGAAGCTTTATCACAAATAAGCACCAAAACCTCAGCGAACAGCAATAAGTAATAATATTTCTGTCAATATATGCGACATATTTGTGATTTGGTGCGTTAAATCGCTATTGTAAAATCCACCGCAGTTTGATATAATCAAACAGGTATGTATTTCTTACAACACACAGAATTTCGGAAAATAATAAGGAGATGACTATAATGGACAACATCACCAAGGTCACTGCCGCCGTCAATTATGATGAATACGAAGAAGAACCCATAATTCTGCCCATCCCCTACGAGGACGAAGCTGCTGAGGAAGAAAGAATGCGCGTCGCCGAGCAGGCACGTATCGCCGAGCTGCAGAAGAACGCCGCTTCCATCGTTCCCCTGCCCGACGTCAGCGTTGACGAGGAAGCCAACCGCAAGGCTATCGAAGCCGAAGCCGCACGCAAGGCTGCCGAGGCTGCTCTTGCCGCCGCTCAGAAGGCAAAGCAGGATGCCGATGCCGCCGTCGCCGCTGCTCAGCACGCTCTGGATAAGAAGCGCGGTCTGGAAGCTGCCGCTGAGGCTGCCAAGAACACCGAGATCACCGTTGATGCCGAGGGCAACAGCATCGTAAAGATCAAGGTTCCCAAGGATTACGACCTCGAGTTCTTCTTCCGTCCCAAGAAGAAGTAAATCTGCAATATCGCAGCATCAGGCGGATGCGCTTTCGGGCGCGTCCGCTTTTGTTTTTTCCCTGCATAATATAATGAACCCTCCCGACTGTCACGCCGGGAGGGCTTTTTGCGTCAGAACAATATGATCAGGAACTGGGAAACCAGCACAACTGCTATCAGCGCAATGGGATAGGTCGCGGCGTAGGCAGCAGCCACGTCCTCGGTGCCGGCTACGTTGATGAGCGTACCCAGTGCAGGAGTGGAAGTCATACCGCCGGTGATGGAACCAAGATTGTTGAGCAAACTCAGCTTGAGCACATACTTGGCAAACAGGAAGCCGATGATCATGGGCAGGATAGTCATAATCATGCCGTAGACAAAGTACATGGGCTGGAAGCTCTCGATGAACTTTGCTCCGCCGGCGATGCCTGCGCCCATGAGGAACAGCATAAGTCCCAGCTCACGGAACACCTTGAGAGTGGTTGTAGGAGGCATCAGGCTGACCTTACCGATGCGGCTGAAGTGACCAAACACCAGTGCCGCCAGCAGGCAGCCGCCGGTGGTGGTCAGGGAGAAAGTCGTGCCGGAAAGTCCGTCTCCGGTGAGGGGAATCTTGATCATACCGACCACTACGCCGATGAGTGCAGCCATGCAGAACGCCATCAGACCGTAGGGATCAAGGATGAACAGCTTGCCGCTGTATTCCTTTTTCTTTGCACCCTCGGAAGCCTGAACCAGCTTCTCACGCTCGGCAGCCATGTCAGCCTTGGTCAGCTTGGGCAGGATCTGCACAAAGAGAACCACGCCGATAACTCCGAAGATATATGCGATACCGTTGCCCACGGCGACGAGATCCTCGTAAGCCTCACCAACGCATGCCTTGGCGGCAGAAAATGCGGGAGTGGAGGTCAGCGCACCGGACAGCAGACCGGTAACCATGGCGGTAAGGCTCTCGTGGTCGGTCTCGCCCATGGCTCTGCCCATAAAGATGCAGGCAACAGCCGAAAGACCACCGGCAAGGATAATGATGAGTCCCAGCAGGACGTAGGACTTGAAGTTCTTTTTAAGATTGCTGAAGAAGGTGGGTCCGGCAATAAAGCCGACCGAGGTGACAAACAGGATAAGACCAAGGTTTTCAACAATCTTCAGGGCATTCTTCGTGTAGTCGGGCAGCTGAGCACCAAGGTCATTGTAGAAGAAGCAGCCGAAGATGAGCGCAGCGATGAATACGCCTGCGGTACCGAGGGAGATACCCTTGATGGTGATGCGTCCGATGGCATAACCGACTACCGCAATTGCCATCAGGCAGAACACGAGAAATGTAATGCCGGTAATGGAGATAACTCCGCCGAAAAGTTCCATGATGTTTTACCTCTTTTTCTGTAGTCGAAGCCGCACAGAGAGGCTGTACGGCTCCGGCGGAATTATGTGTTAAGTTGTCAGATCTCCGAGCGTGCCTTGGTGTAATCGGGCAGCAGCTTGGGAGAAACAGCGTCGGAATCAACGCCTGCAGCCTTGCGCTCGGCCTCGAATTTTGCGATGTGATCAAGGGTCAGCGCGCCGACGGTGGTATCCTTAGCCTTGGCGGCGGCGTTCTTACCGGCACTGCGGCCAAAAACGATGATGTCCAGCAGGGAGTTGCCCATGAGTCGGTTGCGTCCGTGGATACCGCCGACCGCCTCGCCTGCGACGTAGAGATTCTCCACGTTGGTGGTCTGACCGTCAACGTTGATGTCCAGACCGCCGTTCTGGTAGTGGAGGGTGGGATATACAAGAATCGGCTCCTTGCGGATATCGATGCCGTAGCGGCCGAACATACGCATCATGGCAGGGATGCGCTTCTCGATGGTGCCCTCGCCGCCGATCATTTCGATCATGGGAGTATCAAGCCACACAGCCTTGCCGTGGCCGGTGCTGATGCCGTTGCCGCGGTCGGAGCACTCGCGGATGATGGAGGCAGCGGCAACGTCACGGGTCTCCAGCGGATGCATGAACACCTCTCCCTTGGCGTTGACCAGCTTGGCGCCCAGAGAACGCACCTTTTCGGTGACCAGTGCGCCGAAGATCTGAGAGGGGAAAGCCGCGCCTGTGGGGTGATACTGCAGGGTCTCGGCGTAGAGCAGCTTTGCGCCCACGCGGTAGCCCAGCACCAGACCGTCGGCAGTCGCGCCGTAGTGGTTGGATGTGGGGAAACCCTGATAGTGCATACGTCCTGCGCCGCCGGTGGCGATGATGACGGTCTTTGCTCTGGCGACCAGCAGATCCTTTGTCTCCATGTTCATCAGAACCGCGCCGGCACACCTGCCGTTTTCGTCGAGGATAAGCTCGACAGCGGCAGTAAAGTCGATGACAGGGATCTGACGGTTGAGAACTTCGTCACGCAGGGTGCGCATGATCTCGGCGCCGGAGTAGTCCTTGGCAGCGTGCATACGCTTTCTGGAAGTACCGCCGCCGTGGGTGGTGACCATGGTGCCGTCCTCGGTCTTGTCAAACTCCACGCCCAGCTCGTTGAGCCACTGGATGGCTTCGGGAGCGTCGCACACAAGCTTTGCCAGCAGGTCGCGCTTGGCGGCAAAGTGTCCGCCGCCGAATGCGTCCACAAAGTGGATGGCAGGGGAATCGTTGGGCTTGTCGGCAGCCTGAATGCCGCCCTCGGCCATCATGGTGTTGGCGTCACCGATGCGCAGCTTGGTGACTATCATCACATTGGCACCGGCTTCGTGAGCCTCGATGGCTGCCGCCGAACCGGCTCCGCCGCCGCCGATAACCAGCACGTCCACGTCGTAGTCGGGAGCGGTCAGGTCTACGTCACTTGCCTTGATGCGGCTCTTGGCCTGCAGGGTTTCGCACAGCTCGTGGGGAACCTTGTCACCCTTGTTTGGGCCGAACTGCAGCACGGCAAATTCGCTCTGCTTGTAGTCGGGATGATATGCGGCAAGGAGGTCTTCCTTCTGCTGCGCCGTCATACGGGCAGGCTCAAAAGCCACGTTCTGCTCACGGGCGGCTTCCACCGCCTGCAGGGACTGCTGAAATTCCTTTGCGTACATGACTTTTCCCTCCTTACTTTTCGATGTCGCGGTTGTTGTAGAGTTCCTTCATTTCCTCAACGGGCTTGCCCATGAGGGCTTCGATGAGGTCGGTGAAGGTGCCGCTCCGGATCTCCTGCACGCGCTCCTCAAGGTGAGCGGTTTTGGGAGCGAGGTACTTGCCGTTGATGCGGCGGGCAAGCATGGCGACCTGCGGATGGGAGATGCCGGCAGGGCATCTGGTGGAACACACGCCGCACATGACGCAGTCAAAGGATTCCTCAGCGCACTTTTCAAACTCGCCGCGCTGAGCGTAGGCGATGTACTGCATGACATTGAGATCCTGAGTGCAGTTCTTTGTGCAGGCGTTGCAGCCGATGCAGGCGTAAATTTCGGGATACAGCTGCATCATGACCTGCTGGGTTGCAGGGATCTTTTCGATATCGTAAACCTGCTTGACAAGGGGGAAGAACGGCAGGGTTGCCACATACATCCCCTCCTCGACCTTGGTCTGGCAGGCAAGGCAGGTCTTCAGATCGCGGTCACCGGCGATGCGGTAGATGGTGGCGCAGGCGCCGCAGAAGCCGTTGCGGCAGCCGCAGCCGCGCACAAGCTGATATCCGGCGTACTCCATGGCGCGCATGATGGTCAGATCAGCAGGCACCTCGTATTTTTTGCCGAACAGATATACATTAACCATATTTTCCATATTCAATAATTCCTTTCAGACAGGGAATTAGTATTCATCGGGCAGTTCGTCCAGCTCGTCGAAGCGGAACACGGGGCCGTCCTTGCAGATGTACTTGCTGCCCACGTTGCAGCGTCCGCACTTGCCGATGCCGCACTTCATGCGCATCTCAAGGGTGGTGTACACCTGAGTTTTCTCAAAGCCCAGAGCCATCAGACCGTCCAGAGTGAACTTGATCATGATGGGAGGACCGCAGAGGATGGCGGTCTTGTTGGTATCGAATCCAAGCTCCTTGACGTAGTTGGGAACAAAGCCCACGTGACCGTCCCAGCCCTCCTGAGGGTTGTCGATGGTCAGGTGAACGTCCACTCCCTCGTCGGTCATCCACTCGGTGATGATCTCGCTATAGTCCACCAGATCATCCTTGGAGCGTGCTCCGTAGACGATGTCGATCTTGCCGTAGCGGTCGCGGTAGTGGCGGCAGTAATTGATGACCGAGCGCAGGGGCGCAAGGCCGATACCGCCGGCGATGAACAGCATATCCTTACCGGCAAACTCGGTGTCCACGGGGAAAGCGTTGCCGTAGGGGCCGCGGATGGTTATCTGCTGCCCGACCTCCATGGAGTGCAGCCATTCGGTGACGCAGCCGCACTTCTTGATGGAGAACTCCATGAACTCCTCGTTGGTGGGAGAGGAAGTGATGGAGAACATACCCTCGCCTACACCGGGCACGGACAGCATGGCGCACTGACCGGGCATGTGGACAAAGGGCTTTACACCGTCGGGAGTGACCACACGGAAGGTCTTGATGTCGGGGGTGTCGATGCGGATATCGACAACCTCACCGATTGAAGGAATGAGAGGTTCTTTTACGTTTTCCATCAGTCATTACCTCCCAGCTTTTTCATTACTTTTACGATATTCATGCGGATGGGGCACTTGGCAAGGCATCTGCCGCAGCCCACGCAGGAGAACAGACCGCCGTAGCGCTCGGGGTAGTACACCAGCTTGTGCATGAAGCGCTGACGGAAACGCTCCACCTGAGTCAGACGGGGCTGACCGGCGGACATTTTGGTGAACTCGGAATACATGCAGGAATCCCAGCAGCGGTAGCGCAGAACCTCACGGCCGTTGTCAAGGTCACGGATATCGTAGCACTGGCAGGTGGGGCACACAAAGGTGCAGGTGCCGCAGCCAAGACAGGCCTCGGACAGTTCCTTCCACTCGGGAGCGTCAAAGTATTTCTGGGTCTTGTCCTCACCGAATGCATCCTTGGTCAGGGTGGCAAGGGGCAGCTTGGAAAGGCGTTCCTTGATGAGGGACTTCTGAGCTTCGACCGCGCTGTTGTCACAATCTTCGGTGATTGCGGACAGGCTCTCGAGGAGAGCAGCGCCCTTGTCGGTCTTTGCGTCGAGGTACAGAGCATCGTCAGTCTTGTGGCAGACGATGTCGCCCTCGGGGTCTGCTGCATCAATGTCGAACGTACCGCAGAAACAGGTCTCCACAGGCTTATTGCACGCCATGGACATGATAACGCCGTGGTCGCGGCGGTTCTTGTAGTAGGTGTCTACGGGATCGCTGAGGAATACGTTATCCAGCACCGCAAAGGCACGCACGTCGCAGGCACGCACGCCGAAGATGACAAAATCCTCGTGCTCGTCGCGGATGTCGATGATCTCGATCTTTTTGCCCTCGGTCTTGAATTTCATCAGATCCTCGCTCTGGGGGAAGAAGAAATCCTTGGGGCTGCGCACGGTGTTGAGCGCGTCGGAAAGCTGTACGCCATCGCTCCACTGCTCGAACTTAGCTCCGGCAGCGGTATCCACGGGCAGATAAAGGCTCTGCTGCGCGGCGATGGCGGCAAAGAGGTCATTCAGCTTTGTAATCGCAATTTTACGCATCGCCCTCTCCCCTTTCCATGGCCTCGGCAGGCTCGGCGTCGTCAAAATCAAAATTCACCAGCGGTGCTCTGCTGCCCACTTCCTCGCCTGCCTGATACTCGCCGTAAAGGTCGTCAAAGTCCTTGATGAACTTGCGGTTGAGCAGGTGCAGGGGGATATTCTGGGGGCACACTCTGGAGCATTCGCCGCAGTCGGTGCAGCGTCCGGCAACGTGGAAGGCGCGGATGATGTGGAACATCTTCTCCTCGAAGCTGTCGGATGGTGCTTTGCTTTCAATGCCCGATTTGGGATTGTCGAACACGCACTTTTCACAGGTGCAGGCGGGGCACACATCGCGGCAGGCGTTGCAGCGGATGCAGCGGCTCAGCTCGCCCTGCCAGAACTCGAAGCGCTCATCGGGAGTCATCTTTTCGATGCGCTCCACCTCGTCGAAACGGGCGGAGTCGATGACCTCTCCCTCATCGCCCAGCAGCTCGTCGTAGGCAACGTGCTTCTTCGATTTGCAGTTGATGCAGCGGTCGGGAAGCAGTTCATTTCTGGGCACGGTGATGTCGCCGTCATACAGGGTGGCGATGGTCACGGTGTCACCGTTGTCAGTGACAGATGCGATGCCCTCGGCTTTGGCTTTGATGAGGTTTTCCGAGAGCATACCCTCGCAGGGAATACCAACGACGTAGACTTTCTCCCGATCAAAGCGGTGTTCGGTGAGCAGCTGGTTGAAGCTGTAGGTGTCGCAGGGCTTGAGGAAAACAAGCACCTTTGCACCGGTCTTTTTGGTCTCGGCAAGGAGATATTTTGAAAGATTGGGAGCGCAGAAATCGCCCCATTCGAAGTCCTTTTCGATCTGCTGAGCGTCGATGAAAACACCGGGGGTGACATCGTAACCGAACTCACCCTTCTTCCAGCCCAGCACGCGGTCAACAGTACCGTCGGAAAGCAATGCGGCAGCTTTCGCGGTCAGCACTTCTCTGGTTATCGCTTGCATCGCAGATCCTCCAGTCTCTTGTTCTCGCCCAGAGCGGCTACCTTTTCGGCAAAGTCGTTCATGGTGGCGGCAAACTTCGCGCCCTCGGCGGCGGACACCCACTCAAGACGGGTGCGCTCGCGTTCGATGCCCAGATAGTCCAGCATGGAGAACAGGGCGGTCATTCTTCTCCGTGCGTAGTAGTTGCCCGAGGTGTAATGGCAGTCACCGGGGTGACAGCCGCAGATGATAACGCCGTCGGCACCGCGCTGGAAGGCTCGCAGGATGAACATGGGGTTCACGCGGCAGGAGCAGGGCACACGGATTATCTTTACGTCGGCGGAATAGGCAAGGCGGTTGCTGCCGGCAAGGTCGGCACCGGCGTAGGAGCACCAGTTGCAGCAGAAGGCAACGATGAGGGGTCTGTATTCATTTACTTGCATATTGCGTCCACCTCCGCCATGATCTGGCTGTTCTTAAAGCCGTTGAGGTCCATCGCGCCCGACGGGCAGGCAACGGTACAGGCGCCGCAGCCCTGACAGACCGCAGGATTGACCGACGCCACGCGGCGCACTCTGGTCGATTTGTCTTCCATACGGAACTCTTTTTCGATATATGTGATGGCGCCGTAGGGGCACACGCGCTCGCAGGAGGAGCAGCCGTTGCACATCAGTTCATCCGACTGAGCAACGCAGGGGTTGCCCTTGAGCTTGTCTTTCACCAGCAATCCGATGACCTTGGATGCGGCGGCACCTGCCTGAGCAACGGTCTCGGGAATGTCCTTGGGCCCCTGACAGGCTCCCGACAGGAACACGCCGGCGGTGGGGCTTTCCACGGGACGCAGCTTGGGATGTGCCTCGGTGAAGAAGTCGTTGGTGTCCATGCTGGCAGTCAGCATGGTGGCGAGGGGTCTTGCGGACTTGTCCGGCTCGATGGCGGCGGCGAGGACGACAAGGTCGGCATCGATGACCATCTGCTTGTTGGCAATAAGGTCGGATGCCTGCACCTTGAGTTTGTTGCCCACGGGCGAGACCTTGCCCACCATGCCCTTGACGTACTTTACGCCGTATTCCTCAACGGCTCTGCGGTAGAACTCGTCAAAGTTCTTGCCGGGGGTACGCACGTCGATGTAGAACACATACACCTCAGTGTCGGGGTACTTGTCACGGGTGAGCATGGCGTGCTTGGCGGTGTACATACAGCAGATCTTGGAGCAGTATTCCTTGCCCTTTTCGCTGCAGGCGTCGCATCTTGAACCAACACACTGCACGAACACGATGGTGTGGGGATGCTCGCCGTCGGAGGGTCTGAGCAGTTTGCCCGCAGTGGGACCTGCGGCGTTGGTCAGACGCTCGAACTCAAGGGATGTGATGACATCCTTGGAGCTGTTGTAGGCAAACTCGTCGAATTTTTCGAGCGAGATGGGATTAAAGCCGGTTGCGGCAACGATGGCGCCGTACTTTTCGTAGATATATTCGTCCTTTGCCTCGTAGTCGATGGCGCCGGCGGTGCAGACCTTCGCACACACACCGCACTTGCCCGTTTTGAGCTTGGTGCAGTAATTGGGATCGATGGTGGCAACCTTGGGCACAGCCTGAGCAAAGGGAATGTAAATGGCACGGCGGTTGTCCATGCCGAGGTTGAACTCGTTGGGCACGTTCTTCTGGGGGCACTTTTCGGTGCACAGTCCGCAGCCGGTGCAGATGTCTTCCTTGACGAATCTGGCTTTCTTTTTTATGGTAACGTCGAAGTTGCCCACGAAGCCCTTGACCTCGGTGACCTCGGCGTAGGAAATGATCCTGATGTTCTCGTGCTGAGCAGCATCCACCATCTTCGGGGTGAGGATACAGGCGGCGCAGTCGAGGGTGGGGAAAGTCTTGTCCAGCTGAGCCATCTTGCCGCCGATGGTGGGCTTGGTCTCCACGATGTCCACGGGGAAGCCTGCGTCGGCGATGTCAAGAGCGGTCTGGATGCCTGCAATACCGCCGCCGATGACCAGCGCGCGCTTGGTTACGGGAGATTCACCGGGAGTCAGCGGCGCGTTGAGGTTGACCTTGGCTACGGCTGCCTTGCCGAGGATGATGGCCTTCTCGGTGCCGGTGGCCATGTCCTTGTGTATCCACGAGCACTGCTCACGGATGTTGGCGATCTCCACCATGTAGGGGTTCAGCCCTGCGGCAGCCACCGTCTTGCGGAAGGTGGCTTCGTGCATTCTGGGGGAGCAGGACGCCACCACCACGCCTGTGAGGTTATGCTCGGCGATGGCGGCTCTGATGGTGTCCTGACCCGCCTGAGAGCACATATACTGATAAGTTGTGGAAAAGACCACACCCGGTTCGTTTCTGAGTGCCGCCGCGACCGCCTCCACATCCACCGTTCCGGCGATGTTGCTGCCGCACCAGCATACAAACACACCTATTCTCTGCATATCTATATCTCCTCGGATTACGGGTTATTTACTGTATTTTCTGAGGGCAGCCATGAGCAGCTGCTGGGGCATATCATCGTCCAGCTGAGCGGGGATGGCATCGACCGGCAGGCGCGCGCCGCCCTTTTCGCGGATGACCACATTGCGCACCGCTTCGATGAGCTTTGCCGGCTCCACGCTTCTGGGGCACTTTTCCACGCAGGCAAAGCAGGTCAGGCACTTATAGAGAGACTCAGACCTGATCAGCGGTTCGATCTCCCCCGACTCCACCATGTACACAAACTCGTGGGGATGGTACTCCATCTCGTCAAAGGAGGGGCAGGTGGCGGTGCACTTGCCGCATTTCATACATTTTCTGGGGTTAACGCCGCTCATGCGCAGTATCTGCTCGCGGCGGAGTTCGTTTTTGTTGTTCATGGAGATCATTCCTTTCTTTCAAAAAGAGGGAACAATAATTCTTTGTGTCACCTGTCTGTCGTCCAACCGGACGACACAGGGAACCCCCGCCGAGCACATTCGCTGTGCTCATAGCGAGTTGCCCCGCAACTCGGGTTTCCCTACAACAAAACAGTCACACTGGACTGTTTTGTCTACCCTCCTGCGGCCACCGCGCGATCGCGGTGGATTTCATATCGATGAATATTTCGAACTCTGCGGAGTTCGACCAAAGACGCTGTCTTTGGAATCTGCCAGCCTTTGAAAAGGCTGGATCCAAACTTTTGATTAATCTGACTTTACTTGACGCCCAGCGCTTCGGCAAGCAGCTCGGTAAAGTAGACTACAGGCAGATCAGTGCCGCTCTTTTCCAGATTGTACTTGCACAGCGGACAGGCGGTGACGATCATCTCCGCACCGCAGGCAGCGGCATTGGCAGCGATCTTCGCGCTGTTTTTCTTTGCCTGCTCCTTGTCCTCGAGGGTGATGTATCCGCCGCAGCAGCCGTTGCGTGCAGGCCAGTAGATCGCGTCCGCACCCAGTGCGCGGAGCATATCCTCCATGATCTGCGGATTCTCGGGATCGTCCATCTGCATGGCATTGGACGGGCGGAGCAGCAGGCAGCCGTAGTAGGCGGCGATCTTTCTGCCCTGCAGGGAATTGACGACCTTTTCCTTCAGTGCGTCAAATCCGATCTCGTCCCGAAGCAGCTCAAGGAGGTGCTGCACCTTTGTCTCGCCCTTGTAGGCGGCAGGCGCGTCCTTTTCCTGGGCGAGGTAATTGTTCACATGGGCGGCAAAATCCGCATCGGTCTGCATGGCGTGGTTGGTCTGCCTGATGACGTTGTGGCAGGCGGAGCACACGGTCACGAGGGTCTCTCCCCTGTCACGGGCATCCATCAGCGCGCGGATGGCAGGCAGCTTGGAGCCGATCTCATCCTTGGCGTATGAGAACACGCCGCCGCAGCACTGCCAGTTTTCCGGCTCAACCAGCTCCACGCCGAGGACTTCGGCGGCGCGGTGAGCGTACACGTCCAGTTCCTTTGCCTTGGTGCGCAGAGTGCAGCCGGGGTAGTATGTGACTTTCATGGTAAATCCTCCCTTTTGTGGGAAATCTATGGGTATTCCCCGAGCAGTCTTTCGTCTGCTCAGGGAATGGATTGTTGTCTATTGCGATGCTCAGACCATCTGCTCGGGATGGAAAACCTCGTCGAACTTCTCGGCGGTGAGGAAGCCCAGCTCCACGCAGGCTTCTTTCAGGGAGATGTTGTCCTTGTAGGCCTTCTTAGCGGTCTTGGCGGCGTTCTCATATCCGATGTAGGGATTGAGAGCGGTGACCAGCATGAGGCTGTTGTGGAGATTATGGTGCATCTTTTCTTTGTTTGCCTTGATACCGACGGCGCAGTTGAGGTCGAAGGACACGATCGCCTCGGCAAGCAGGCGTGCCGACTGCAGGAAGTTATATGCGGCAACGGGCATGAACACATTCAGCTCGAAGTTGCCCTGAGAAGCGGCAAGACCAACGGCAACGTCGTTGCCCATGACCTGCACGGCAACCATGGTCACAGCCTCGCACTGGGTGGGATTGACCTTACCGGGCATGATGGAAGAACCGGGCTCGTTCTCGGGAATGAATATCTCGCCCAGACCGTCTCTGGGACCGGAAGCCAGCCACCGAACGTCGTTGGCGATCTTGAGCATATCGGCTGCGGTCGCCTTGATGGCACCGTGTGCAAAGACCAGCTCATCCTTGGAAGTCAGGGCATGGAACTTGTTGGCGGCGGTGACAAAGGGCTTGCCGGTCAGCTCGGCTGCCTTGGCGGCAACGAGGGTATCAAAGCCCTTGGGGGCGTTCAGACCGGTACCCACGGCAGTGCCGCCCAGAGCCAGCTCGTAGAGCGGTTTAACAGCGAGCTTCAGCAGCTCCACGTCGCGTTCCAGAGAGGAACGCCAGCCGCTGATCTCCTGGGAGAAGGTGATGGGCGTGGCGTCCTGCAGGTGGGTACGACCGGACTTGACGATGCCCTCATTCTCCTGCTCGAGACGCTTGAAGGTGGCGATGAGCTGCTCCACGGCAGGGATGAGCTTATCCTCGATGGCGATGACCGCGGAGATGTGCATGGCGGTGGGGAAAGTATCGTTGGACGACTGGCTCATGTTGATGTCGTCGTTGGGATGGGTCAGCTCCTTGCCGGCGATCTGGTTGGCGCGGCTGCGGATGACCTCGTTGGAGTTCATGTTGGACTGGGTACCGGAGCCGGTCTGCCAGACGACCAGCGGGAAGTGGTCGTTGAGCTTGCCTTCGATGACCTCGTCGCAGGCGGCGCAGATGGCGGCGACCTTCTCGGCGGTCATTTTCTCCGGCTTCAGCTCGCCGTTGGCAAGGCAGGCAGCCTTCTTGAGGATACCGAAGGCGTGGATAATCTCGGCAGGCATGGTCTCGATGCCCACGCCGATGCGGAAGTTTTCACAGCTTCTCTGGGTCTGGGCTGCCCACAGACGGTCGGCAGGCACCTTCATCTCGCCCATGGAATCGTGTTCGATGCGGTAGTCCATATATAATCTCCTTGTCAGTATATTAATGAAAACGCGATCACAGGTTGATGGCTCTGATGATCTCCTTGAGGCAGTCGGCACTGTGGCGCAGCTTGGCGACCTCCTCGTCGTTGAGGGGCAGCACCACGTCACTGCGGATGCCGTTGTTGCCCACCACGCTCAGGGTGCTCAGGCAGACGTCATCGATGCCGTATTCGCCGTGCATCATGGTGGAAACGGTCATGGTGGTGTCGATGCCCGACAGCAGGCACTTGACAACATGGCAGACCGAAATGGAAACAGCGTAGAAAGTTGCGCCCTTGCGCTTGATGACGCGGCCGCCCGACTTGCGCACATATTCTTCCACTTCCTCGCGATTGATGGGAGGAAGAATCTTTTCTCTGTTGGCAAAGGAGGTGTGGCACTCATCAATGGGAACATTGGAAATATTGGCAAGAGACCAGGGAACAAAGGAAGAATCGCCGTGCTCGCCCATGACGTAGGCGTGGCAGTTGCTCTGACTGATGGAGTAGAACTCCGACAGACGGGCACGCAGACGGGCGGTGTCGAGGATGGTGCCCGAACCGATGATGCGGTGCTCGGGAATTCCCGACAGCTTGCACATGGCGTAGGTCAGGATGTCAACGGGATTGCTGACGATGAGATACACCGCGTTGGGGGCATATCTGGTGATCTCGGGGATGATGCTCTTGATGACATCCACGTTGGTCTGAGCAAGATCAAGACGGGACTGTCCAACCTTTCGGGCAATGCCGGAGGTGATGATGACGATATCGGAATCCTCCGCGTCGATGTATGAACCGGCGTAAACGGAGCAGGGGTTGCAGAACGGGATGCCCTGACGGATATCCAACGCCTCGCCGAGAACCTTTTCGTTGTTGATGTCGATCATGACGATCTCCGAGGCA
>SVPO01000060.1 GCA_015065795.1 Oscillospiraceae bacterium
CCGTCATCCCCTCCCTCAGCAGCAGGATTGCCGACACCACTCCGGTGCGGTCCTTGCCGGCGTTGCAGAAATACAGCACATTGCTCTGCGCGGAGGTGATAAGCACCACCGTCTGCCGCAGCTCATCATCGACCATGGCGATGTACGAGCGCGACACCTCCTCCACCGACCCGGGCACCGCGTCGCCGCCCGTCACCGCCCGGCAGTGATAGCTGAACCGCCCGTCCTTGATGAGGGGACACTCTTTGCGCTGCCGCTCGGCGTCGGTGCGCAGATCCACCACGGTGGTGATGCCGTGCCCGATCAGCCACGCCCGTTCGGCTTCGCTCACCGCAGTGGGCACATCGCTGCGGATGTACCGCAGGCTGTCGGGCAGGATGGGGCGCGTGTTGACCGTGCTTTCAAATATATATCCCATGAAATACCTCACTGAAAAAATATCAGGCTGCCGAAGCTTTTCCGCCGCGGCAGCCTGTGTTTTCTTAATATCCGCTGTATGTCTGGATCAGGTTCTCCAGACCGAAGGTGATGCCGCAGCTGCTCAGGATGCTGAAGGTGTAGATGAGGATGACCACCAGCAGGGAAACGGCGATCAGCATCCACAGGGGCTTTGCCCTGACTCTGGACTCCACCGCGGGGAGCAGCAGCCGGTTGGATTCTGCGTCGATGGGCTGCCACTTAATGCGCTTTGCGCCTGTGCACAGAATGATGACCGAACCGAGGACCAGCACGCCGGCAAGACCGAAGAAGCCGTAATGGACCGCATCGGCGTATTCACTCGACACGAGGGAGAGGGTCAGGTCTCTGGCGGTGGCAAAGCAGTTGACGATCATGTGAATGATCACGCCCGGCCAGATGCTGCCGCTTCTCACGGCGACGTATGCCAGCACAACACCCACCAGTGCCGCAAAGGGTGTCTGATAGATGTTGCCGTGGATGAGGCCGAACAGTACAGAGGAAGCAAACACCGCAAAGGGCACGCCGTACTTGGACATGGACTTGAGCAGCACGCCGCGGAACAGGAATTCCTCGGTCAGGGGCGCGCCGACGCACACATACAGCGCGGTCATGATTATTCTGGGAAGCTCCGCGCCCTCGAAGCTGTTGGCGGTGAACACTCCGCCGTCAAAGAACGAGCCGGGCATTATCCAGCCGCAGATCATGTAGATGAATGTCCATGCGTAGGTGGCACCCAGCGCCAGCACTGTCGCGCCCCAGAATCCCGAGCCGCGCCATCTGGGCTTGCTCATCACCGAGCCCATGGTGAAATTGTTGCGCACACTGTGCATATATCCGGCAAGGATATGACCCAGCGGCATTGCCACTGCATTGGCGATAACGCCCAGCAGCATGATAGTCTCCAGCGTTGCGTCGCTGTTGTTGGAGGAAAACATCTCCGCCATGCTCTCAAGCGAGGTCATATTGGAGAACATCCACACTATCAGGCCGATAAGCACGACCTGTACCGCGGCAACCGTCTGCAGCAGTATATCCACCAGCAGAGCGTTGCCCACGCTGTTCATTCTGCGCAGGAACATGAACGCCTTTTCCCTGCCGCTGCTGTCAAACTCCTGACGCACCGGTACAGGCGGCTGCATTACCATAACCGGCTGCTGAACCACGACGGGCGGCTGTGCCATCACCGGCTGCGGAGCATAGCCGTACATCACCGGCTGAGGGTACTGTCCGTTGGGCGGATAATACACTGGCGGCTGTACGGGAGGTGCGCCCACGGGCTGAGCGGCGTACTGCGGCGGCGCCGCCGGAACGATCGGAGCGGCAGGAACCGTCGGTATCGTCGGCGCAGCCGGAGCTGTCAGCACTGTCGGAGCGGCAGGGACAGCCTGCACAGGCTGCTGTGCTTCGGGCTGAATATATATATTTGTATTGTTGTCCACTTTTCATCCTCCCCTCTGCCGCACGGACGCGCAGCAGAATATATTATAGTATAGCAGACACGTACGATCAAATCAAGATGGCTGGCGCAGCGGTCTGCGGTTTCGTGTTGAAATCACCCGTGTTCCGTGGTATAATTATCGCAGAAACATCACATACCCGATGGCACCATTTTTCTGACGAGGTGACAAGCATGGCATACGATGTATTCATTTCCTTCAAGAACACAGCGCCCGGCGGCGGTCTGACCGTTGACCGCACCATCGCCGAGCGTCTGCACATGATGCTGCGCGACGAGGGGCTGGAGGTCTTTTTCTCCGAAAAGGATCTGAGCACCACCGCGTTCATGAACGAGATTTACCGCGCCCTTGAGGAAGCACCGCTGCTTATTCTCATCGGCTCCTCCGTGGACTACATAAAGTCCAAGTGGGTCATGAGCGAGTGGCAGAATTTCCTCGGCGCGATGAACATCGGCAAAAAGCCCGACGGTCAGATAATGACCGTGCTCTGTGACATCACAAACCGCGACCTGCCCATTGAGCTGGCAAATTTCCAGTCCTACGACGCAGATAATCTGGACGGCGCGGTGGATTTTGCCTTCAAGGCGTTGGGCAGGGTCAGGAAGTCCGAGGCGGCTGCGTGGCTGGCTCAGGAGGATGCCCGCAAGCGCAGAGAAGCCGAGGAGGCGGCAGTGCTCGAGGCGCAGAAGCGTCTGGAGATGGAACGGCAGGCGGAGCGTGAGCGGAAGATACGCATCAACGCAGAGAACCGCGCAAGCAAAGCTCAGAAAAGCAGCCGCTCGATGAAGATCGTTGCTGCAGTGCTGGCTGTGGTGCTGCTGGTTGGCGGAGCAATCGGCGTAGGTGTATATTTGAAGCAGCAGGCGCAGGCAAAGCTTATGGAGATATATAGTTTTGAGCGAGTCGATAACGGATTTGCGGTTACCAGATATAAGGGCGAGGGCGGCGATGTCGTGCTGCCGAAGGAATATAGCGGCCATCCGGTTGTTGAAATCGGCGACAGCGCTTTTTCTGGCTGCAGCAGTCTGACCTCGATCACTCTCCCAGACAGCGTGACCAGCATTGATTATTTCGCTTTTTCTGGCTGCAGCAGTCTGACCTCGATCAGTATTCCAGACAGCGTGACCAGCATTGGCAGTTTCGCTTTTGAGGGCTGCTACAGTCTGACCTCGATCACTCTCCCTGACAGCGTGACCAGCATTGATTATTTCGCTTTTTCTGGCTGCAGCAGTCTGACCTCGATCAGTATTCCAAACAGCGTGACCAGCATTGGTGATTCCGCTTTTTGGGGCTGCTCCATCACCGTCTACGCCCCCCACGAAGCCTCTTACTACGGCTACACCCCCGACGAAGGCGTAACCTGGGTCGTCAAATAGTCCCACAACAACCGAATCCGGCCGTCCCGATCGTTCGTTTGAGCAGTCGGGGCGGTTTTTTCTCCCTCAGTCACAGAACGACTGCGCTGTTCTGTGACAGCTCCCTCTGAGAGGGAGCCGGACAGGTTGCCATCGCGGTGGGCATTGTGGCGCGGATCAGAAGAGCACACCGCATCGCCCGACCGCGCCGCACCGCCCACAGTTGCAATTTGCTGTGCACTGTGCTATAATCTCAATATAATTGACGTACTATACCGTGCTGACAGACGCGGTGTGTGCTCAGCAATTTGAAAGGAGGTCGGATTTTTTGCCCGGCTTCAAACCCTTCAAGATCAAGCAAAGCGGTTCCACGTCCCGTGTCTTTGCAGGTCGCTCCATCGGACGCGTCAAGCGCACCGTGGGCACCACCGGACGCCGCCACCGCAGCAATTCCGGCTCGAACAGACCGCGCCGCCGTCTCTTTGACGGCATAGATCAGGCAAAGCTCGCCCGTGTGCTCACCGTTGTCGCCTTTCTCGCCGTTGTGGGCATAGGCATCTGGGTCATCGCCGCGTCGGCTAATTCCGGCGGCAGCGAGATCGCCATGTCCCTGTCCGAGGCGGACACCACCCGTCCCATCACCCCCGAGGATCCCATGACCGACGGCAGCTCCAAGGTGACCGTCGCACTGGGCGGCAGCATCAAGCTGCAGGGCGAGGTGCTGGATGCCGCCAGAGCGTCCAACAACAACTTCGTCAACTACCTCTACGAGATGGGCTCGGTGATGCAGGCAGACCTGAGCGTGGTCAACCTCATGGGCTCCCTGAGCAGCGAGGGCAGCAACACCTCTGCCTATCCCTCGGGAAAATATCCCACGGAACTGGCGCAGGCGCTCAGCTCCATCAATGTCAACGCCGCGGTCACCGCCAACAGCCAGACCATGCTTGCCGGCTATGACGCCTTTGACTACACCACGCAGACCCTCGGCGGTCTGGGCATCGACTGTCTGGGCACTACCTCAGGCGAGGGACAGAAATGGCAGGTCATCGACTACAACGGCATAAAGATCGGCGTGGGCGCCTATCACTGCGCCACCCGTGAGGAGATCCGCGAGCTTGCCTCCAAGCAGAAGACCGCCGGTGCCACTCAGGAGCAGATCGACGCCTGCATCAGCCAGCTGTCCATCGACATCGACGGCAAAACCGACGGCAAGAGCTACAGTCAGGCCAGCAAGACCATCACCGCTGACGTCAAGTCCATGCGCGACAACGGCGCGGATGTGGTCATCGTGCTCATCAACTGGGGCTCTGCCGGACAGAGCGAGCCCAACGACGCCATGAAGACCCTCGCCCAGCGTATGATCGACGCCAAGGTAGACATCACCGTGGGCTACGGTCCCGACGTGGTGGAGAAGGTCACCGTCAAGGAAGTGGAAAACTCCGACGGCACCAAGAAGAACTGCTACGTCTTCTATTCTCTGGGCAACTTCTTTGCCGACTGCGACAAGGGAGCCACCGCCAGAAAATACGAAAGCATGGTGGTCAAGTTCGACATCACCCGTGCCGACGAAAGCTCCCCCGCGGCTATCTCCGCCGGTTCCATCTATCCGGTGTACATCAACCGCGACTCCTCCTTCATGACCGAGAACACCCAGCGCAAGTATCTGGTCATCCCTGCAGGAATGTATGAATACAAATCGGACGGCGCGGTTCGTCCCGATGTCTTCACCTCCGACGAGCTGTGGAGCAAATATTCCTCCACCTTCACCCACGTGCGCACCAACGTGCAGAGCACCTGGGGAGTGGATAAGTATCTCAGTCTGGGCAGCGTCACACGCAGTCAGGACACCCAGACCGACAACTCCGGCAATCAGGGCAACACAAACCTCTGACCCGGAAGTATAATTCAATATTAATAATACGCATCGTATTTGATTTTTCTGCCCAGCGTCTTCGTAAAGTCATTTTCGGAGGCGCTGGTGTTATGTGTCCGCAGGAAAGGAGACCCGAACCATGAAAGCTGTTCTTTGTCTGGGTGCCAATCTGGGCGACCGCGGCCACGCCATCGAGTGTGCGCTGGATTCCATAAACCGCCTGCCTGCCACCCGTCTGCTGCGCCGCTCGCCTGTTCTGGAGACTGAGCCGGAGGGCGTGCCCGATCAGCAGCCCAACTACCTCAACTGCGTGTGCGAGGTGGAAACGGAGCTGTGCCCCGAGGCGCTGCTGGGTGCCTGCTTCGGTCTTGAAGCCGCCGCCGGCAGGATACGCCGCGGCTTCCGCTCGGCACGCACGCTGGATATCGACGTGCTGCTGTACGAGGGCGTGACCAGCGACAGCCCCTTCCTCACCCTGCCCCATCCCCGGATGCTGGAGCGTAAATTTGTGCTGGTCCCCCTGAGCCGGCTTTATCCCGACGGCAGGGCGCTTGATGTGGATTTCAGCGAGGCACTGAAGAAGGTCCTCGGATAACCGAAACACTATATACTGAAGGATAAGCAATATTACATACGGAGGATAATTCATGAAGACCACACCGAAGGTCAGGGACGAATTCTACAGCCAGATCTGGAAGCTGGTGCTGCCCATCGTCATCCAGAATCTGCTCAGCGCCGCCATCAGCTCCGCCGACGTCATCATGCTCAACTACGTGGATCAGAACTCCATCGCGGCGGTCTCTCTGGCAGCTCAGTACGCCACTATTCTCTTTTCCGTCTACTACGGTCTGGGTACGGGAGCCACCATGCTCTGCGCCCAGTACCACGGCAAGGGTGACACCCGTGCCATCGAGGTGGTTCAGGGCATCGCGCTGCGCTTCTCCCTTATTATATCCACCGCGTTCGCTCTGTGCGCGCTGCTCATTCCCGACCTTATGATGGTCATCTTCACCGATGACCCTGCGCTCATCGAGCTGGGCGCGAAGTATCTGCGCATACTCAGCGTGAGCTATTTCTGCTGGGGCATCACCGAGGTCTACTTCTCCGTGCTGCGCTCGGTGGAGCGCGTGACCATCTGCACCGTGCTCAACGCCATCTCCTTTGTGGTGAATATCATCCTCAACGCCGTGTTCATCTTCGGACTGTTCGGCGCTCCCAGACTGGGCGTTGTGGGCGTTGCCATCGCCACATCCACCGCTCGTGTCATCTCGCTCATCGGCTGCTTTATCGTGTCCGCCTGCAGCAGGAGCGTCAAGCTGAAGTTCTCGGCGCTGTTCGTGCGCAACAAGGTGCTGTTCAGGGACTTTGTCCGCCTGACCCTGCCTGCCCTGGGCAACGACATCGTCTGGGGCGTCGCCTTTTCCCTCTACGCAGCCATCATCGGTCACCTTGGCTCCGACGCGGTCGCCGCCAACTCCTTTGTGTCGGTGGTTCGCAATCTGGGCACCATACTCTGCTTTGCCATTGCCAGCGCAGGCAGCATCCTGTTGGGCAAGATCATCGGCGAAAACCGTCTGGAGGACGCCCGTGCGGGAGCAAAGAAGCTCCTGAAGCTGACCTTTATCAGCGGTGCCATCGGCGGCGTGATCGTGCTGGCATCCATGCCCGTGGTGCTGAAGTTTGCTTCGGTATCCCTGACCGAGACCGCCATGCACTACCTGACGGTGATGATGCTCATCAACAGCTACTACGTCATGGGCGCGGCGGTGAACACCACCCTCATCGCAGGTGTGTTCCGCTCGGGCGGAGACAGCCGCTTCGGCTTCATCTGCGA
Source organism: Oscillospiraceae bacterium (assembly GCA_015065795.1). GTDB lineage: Bacteria > Bacillota > Clostridia > Oscillospirales > Acutalibacteraceae > SIG598. Next base: position 6,979 of record SVPO01000060.1, read on the forward strand.
CACCATCGATATGTGGTGCTACGCCATCCCTCTAGGACTGCTGTCGGCGTTCGTGTTCAAGCTGCCGGTGCTGTGGGTGTATTTCCTGCTGTGTACCGACGAGTTTGTCAAGTGGCCGTGGGTCTTCAGGCACTACCGCAGCGGCAAGTGGCTCAATAACATCACCCGTGAGAGCGACGAGATCAACACCGGATCGCCGGACACTCCTGCCGTGAGCGAGCCGGCGCAATAGAATACCATTAACAAGGCGTTCGGATGTGGTTTTCCGGACGCCTTGTCTGCACCCATGTCTGCCTTCCGTGATATTGAACTTTTCCGCACTGTATGGTATAATGTTTACATTTCTTAAGGGATAGGACGTATATACTGATGAACAAAAAAAACTTGTGTCTGATGGCGCTGCTGCTCACTGCCGTTATGTCTTGTCTGGGCGCTTTTCTGCTGAAGTCATTCGGCGATCACAACCTGCCCGTCGGACTGGGCATTGACGATCCGGCGATAACAGCCGCTCAGTTCTGCGACGCCCTCAACAGCGGCGATACCCAGGCTATTGAAAGTATGCTGAAAGGCAACCCGAAGGTGGTTCCCGAATTCGGCCCCGAACAGCAGATCGACCGCGAGCTTTACGACAACCTGCTGGACAGCATCAGCTGTAAGCTGGACAAGAACGGTGTCGTTGAGGGAATGAACGCGAGCTTTGACGTGAGTGTATCATACTTTGCCTTTTCTCTTGCCGTGGAGGATATCCGCGGCTGTGCTCAGCAGATCTACGACAGCATGATGGCTGGTACGAGCGATACCGAGCTCACTTACGATGAGAACGGCAATCTCCTTGAATCCACCGCCATGAGCATATACGAGGAGGCGGTGCGGCAGATCCTTGTGAACCGCGAAAGCTACACTATCAGCAGATCCGTCTCTCTGGAGCTTGTCTATGAGAACAAGCACTGGGAGGTTATCCTCACCGACGACCTTGCCGACATACTGCTGGGCAAGGCGGCAAACTGATATCTGATCACGGAAAGAGGCGACACGATATATGAATAACCACTTCGCTCCGAACAGAGGTCGTTCTCCAAAAAGGGAGCACACAGGCAAAGTGCTTTCCGGCACAAGCAGCACCGCAATAAGCATTGTCACGACGCTGTTTTGTGTCATCGGATGCTTCTGGATGCTGTTCAGCGTACTGTCATATTCCAAAACCGAGCACATCACGTCCATCCACGAACGCGACCTTACATCAGAATACAAGACCTATTCCGATGAAATCAAGAGCCTGTCTCTGGAAGGCATCTACAGCGTGGATCCCATCTACGTCATTCCGGATACGCAGATCATCGCCAACAAGCCCTCGGAGCAAGGTTTCGGCTCGGTGGGCAGCCGCGAGGAGTTTGCCGCCATCGTACAGCAGGCGGAATCCTACGGTCTGATCGAAGCCGGTCAGCTGAAATTCCCCGATGAGAACACACCATGGCATACGAGCGTCAACGCCGAGTATTATCTTGACGAGACTATACTGTCGGTTTCGTGGAAAGCGTTGATTGATCAAAACGCCATAAACTTCACCGAGGTAGTCATCGCCCATCCCTCCCAGTTCAGAAAGTACCTCACAGAAAACACCTTCTCCTCCAGCAAGCGCAAAACCGTTTCCGCGCTGTCCAAGGAACTGAACGCGGTGGTTGGAATGAGCGCGGACTTCTACGCCTACCGTCACAAGGGCGTAGTGGTCTACGGCGGTGAGCTTTACCGCTCCTCATATATGCCCGAATTTGACAACTGTTATATCAACCGTGAAGGCGATCTGCTTTTCAGCCCTCGCGGTTCCATCACCGACAAAGAGCTGCCGGGCTACATCGAGCAGAACAATATCAATTTCAGCCTGAGCTTCGGCCCCATACTTGTGGAGGACGGTGAGGTTTCCCCAAAGGCATACGGAGATTACGTCGTCGGTCAGCCCAGAGATTATTACGCTCGTGCAGCCATTGGTCAGATCGGCAAGCAGCATTATCTGCTGTGCACCATTGACGGAGGCGCAACCTCCTTGGGCGCACCCCGCGACGGCACTAAAGTACACCGTCTTGCGGAGGTCATGCAGAACATGGGCTGCGACAAGGCTTACACCCTGGACGGCGGTCAGACCGCGACCATGACCGTCAACAGCAAGGTCTTCAACAGCGTGGGCTACGGAAGTGAACGACCTGTCAGCGACATCATTTTCTTTGCCACAGCTCTGCCCGAAAGTCACAGTACGGAGGACGCACAATGAACGAGATCGCCTTTTTTCTGGAAAACAGCAGCATATCCTATGTAGCGCTGTTCGTCTCTCTGGGTACGCTGGCAGCTCTGACCTGCGCCGCCATCACCGCTGTGCTGAACAACAGTCAGGTGGGTCCTGTGATGCTTGGTGCGGCGATCTCTGTGCTGCTGTGCATCCCCGTTTCCCGTCTGGTATACTGGTACTGCAACCCCGAGCAGTATGACGGTCCCATATCCGCCCTCACCGATACGGGCAGCGGCGGCTTCAGCCTTGCCGGTGTGTTTATTGGTGTCGCCCTTTCGGCTCTGATCATTCGCCTCATCGGTCTTACCGACAACTACCTTGCTCTCATGGACTGCTACGCTCCCGGTGCAGCTCTGGGCATCGCGGTGGGACGTCTGGGCGGATTCTTCACCAACGACGACAAGGGCAATCACCTCTTTACCGACGAAGAATACTTTGGTCTGCCCTATTCCGTCGCCATCACCGACAGTGTGACCGGCTCTACGGAATGGCGCTTTGCATCATTCTTCTGGGAATCCCTGGCAGGCTTTGCCATCTTTGCGATATTGCTGCTGATGATGTACCTCAAGCCGGTCAATCGCGGCTCGGGACGCCACGGTATGCTGTTCATGGCTTTTATCTCCCTTTTTGGAGCCACACAGGCGGCTCTGGAAAGCACCCGGTACGACGCGCTGCATATGCGCAGCAACGGCTTCATCAGCCTGATGCAGCTGGTATCTCTCATCCTGCTGCTGATCCCTATGGTTTATTACAGCGTCAGGCTCATTCGTGCCGACAAGCAGAGCCTGAAACCCTTCTGCATAGTGATCTGGGGTGTCGGTCTTGTAATGCTTGGGGCGGCAGGTGTATGCGAATATCTTATTCAGCGCAAGGCCAAGATGGCAATGTCACTGCATCCACTGCAGCTGATCGCCCTGCTGATCTTCAGCCTGATGACCATGTTCGTCGCCATGCGGATGTACCGGGTCACCGACCCGGAGGGAAGGTTCCGCTTTCCTCTGATCTCCAGGAAATATTAATTGCAAAAAACAGCACTTCCGACATTAGCCGGAGGTGCTGTTTTTTTGCTGATGGGTGTTATTCGGTTATTTTTCACCTGTGGGAGGCCTGGGAACATCTGACGCGCCGCTGCGGTCACTGTCCGGCAGACGGGGCGCAACCTCACTGCCGGAGGCTGCCTCACCGCTGGCAAAGGAACGCCACGCGGCGTCAAGACGCTCGGAGCGCACAGGCGCTCTGCTGCCGCTCCTGGCTCTGGGCTGTGGTATCTGCGCTCCTCCGGGATAGGAAAGCCTGCGCGCAAAGGCGTTGGCGGAGGTGGTCGCAGGCGCGTTCAGCTCGGGCTGCGATGAGCTTTCCTCGGGTTTGGGGTGAGGCTTCGGCGGCTGCTTGGCGGCAGGGGAACGATCTTTTGCGCTGCCGTCGATTTTGAGGGCGCGGAGAGCCTCGGGCAGCTGTACATCCACCTCGTCCGGCTGTGCGCTGCGCACACGGGGTGCCTTGCGCTGCCAGTTGGCTGCCTTCTGCACCTGACGGGCGTAACGCAGCTCCTCCTCCGTGGGCTGGGGAGCAGGCTCCTCGGGTGGCGCGGCGGCTGCCTCTGCCGCCTGTGCCAGCTGAGCGGCACGTCTGCGCATGGAATCGGCGTGCTCCTGCCGGCGGCGTCTCCATTCGTCAGCCTTGCGGGAATATTCCAGCTCCTCGGCAAAGCGCTCCGCCTGATCCTGCGGAGAAACGGCGGCGGCTTCGCGGCTGCGGAGAATCCGTCCCGAATTGCCCAGCACCGCCGCGGCAGGCCGCATGGCGCAGCAGTTGGGACACACTCTGCCGTCAAAGGCGGTGCCGCAGTTTGAGCAGGTATACATTTCCCCATCTCCTCCATAAAATCCGCTGAGGGGCTTGACAAAACCCTCTGTATGTTTTATTATACTGAAGCTTCCTGTCAACGTCAATCGGATGCTTTCCGCTCCGAAAGAAATAAATTCGGATTTTTTCAAAAAAGTTTGAAAAAGTGTTGACAAGAGGATGCAGACCTGATATAATACGTCTTGCGCCTGAGAGATACGGACGCAAAACAAAGTTGGTATTGATGACGGTGAGGGTCCACCTGTTCCCATTCCGAACACAGTAGTTAAGCTCACTAGTGCCGAAAATACTTGGCTGGAGACGGCCTGGGAAGATAGGAAGATGCCAACACTACAACAGCCGTTCCTTTCGGAGCGGCTGTTTTCTTTTGCCCGATTAATTATTCTGAAGCTATTTGTTCTGAAAGAGGGATCCTGTATGAAGCGTGTGTCTGCGATCATCCTTGCGGCAGCCCTATTGCTGGGCGCTGCGGTCTGCTCCGGCTGCGGAGAGAAAAACGAGGTCACTGCCGTGACCATGGCGCAGCAGGAATATCCCGGCAGCAATATCTATGAGATCCCCCGCTTTGAGGGCAAGGGTGAGGACGCGGAGCTGCTCAACGCGCAGCTTACCGAGCGTCTTGCACCCTATGTGGCAGGTTGGGATGCCGTCAAAGCCGACGACACCTTCTGGTATGAGATCAAGTCCTATCCCATCTGCGGCGAACGGTACAGGCAGGTAACCGTCACTGCCATCGAATACCCCAACTTCGGCACCGACGGCGACGTGTTTTCTTTCTGCTACGACAGTAAGGAGCACAGACAGCTGACTCTTGAAGACGCTCTTACGGCGGCGGGTGTTTCCCGTGAAACAGTGGAGGCAGGCATCAGCGAGCTGATGGTCGGCTATCTCACCGAGGGCGATCTGGTTATTGACCTTTCCTTCCCCGCTTTTTCGTTCAGCGCAGATGAGCTGTACGTGGTGGCCAGAGCCTACATCGAAAACGATCTTGCCGACGAGCGAGACGAGCTGTTTGTCTACAACACCGCCCGCGGCACGCTCTCCGATTACACCGGCGGACAGCTGCTGCCCACGGGGCTGTGCGACCGTCTGGATCCTCCTCTCCACTACGATCGCGGAGAGTAATACTAATTCCCAAGAAGGTTACTGACAAAAATCCTTCGCGTCGACTGAAATCGGAGCCTTCCTCTCGGATTTTTGTAATAACCGATTTATTTGGAGGTAGTATAAGCAATATTTATCCGAAGTCTGCGCAAAAGCTGAACACCGATAAATCCCCCGGCAGCGGAACACACTCGGTTCGCTGCCGGGGGATAGTCTGTCTTATAAGATCCATTCGGCCGTACGTGTCACTCCGTCACCCACGTCACGTGGCGGTCGGGGGTGTAGCCGTAATAGTCCGGCTCGTGGGGAGCTCTGACGGTGATGGTGCACTCCCAGAAGGCGCGGTAGGAGATGGTCTCCACGCTGTCGGGGATGGTGATGGTGCCGATGCTGTTGCAGTAGTTGAAGGCGCTGATGCCGATGGAGGTCACGCCCTCGGGGATGGTCACCGATTCCAGCGCGGTGCAGCCGTAGAAGGTGCTGATGTTTATCTCGGTCAGTCCTGCAGGGACATTGACCGACCGGAGGCTGACGCATTTTGTAAACGCGCCCTGGCCGATGGATACCACGGTGGAGGGCAGCTCCACTGTGACCAGACGGTCGCAGCCGTAGAACACGCTGTCGCCGATGGAGGTCACTCCCTCGGGGACGACAAGGGAGGTCAACCGGTCGCAGTTGACGAAAGCACCGTCGCCGATGGCGGTCACCGGCTCGCCCCGATACATGGCAGGCAGCGTCTCGTCGCCGCCCTCGCCCTTGTAGGCAGTAACGGTATAGCCGCTGTCGTTCGGCTTAAAGTCGTATTTCTCCGACAGGGCGCTGTCCGCGTCGGAGGCGGAAACGGTGAGCTGCGGCGCGGCGGGCGGGCTGTCGGGCTGCTCCGCAGGAGCGCATCCGGCGGTAAGAATGAGCGTGGCGATAACAGCAGCAGCGGCGGCGATTATTCTTTTGTGTGCCTGAATATTCATCTCTGATTTCCTTTTCTGATGGTCTTTCGCGGGGGGTTATTTTACGACCCATGTTACGCCCTTGTTGGGAGTGTAGCCGTAGTAGGAGGCTTCGTGGGGCGCGGTGACGGTGATGGTGCAGCCATAGAACGCAGTATCGTCAATACCTGTCACACTGTCGGGAATGGTGACGGATGTCAAACCGGTACAACCCTTGAATGCACTTGAACGGATCTTCCTTACAGTGTTCGGTATAGCTACCGACGTAAGACCAGTACAGCCCTCAAATACACTATAACGAATCTCTGTAATGCTGTTTGGAATAGTTATCGACGTAAGACCGGTGCAGTTCCAAAACGCTTCTGAGCGAATTTCAGTCACACTGTTTGGAATGGTGACCGATGTAAGGTTAGTGCAACCATCAAACGCGTTATAATCAATTCTGATCACTCCATACGGAATAACGTAGTCGCCGCTTACTTTAGCCGGACAAGCAATAAACACTGCCCCGTCACGACTAAAGAGAGCTCCACTAAGCGATTTATATAACTTATTCCCTCTAGACACCTCGATTTTAGATAAATTGGCGCAATCAGCAAAAGGATTGCACCCCATATTTGTCACATAGTCTGAAATGGTAACCGACGTAAGGCCATTGCATCCCTTGAACGCGCCACTACCCACCTTTACCACTGGTTCGCCACCATGCTCCTTTGGCAGAACAACCGCTCCGCCTTTGCCAACATATTTTGTAATTACATATCCATCGTCCACCGGATTATAGACAAAGTCGTTAGTATTTACAGCGGATGCCGGTGTAGAAACAGTGCGTCTTTGCGAAGTACTACCGATTCCTATTGCCTGCCTAATCCTCCCGCTCAGATTCTCCGTACTCTCGCCGGAAACCTGCTGCACATTGTGCAGACGACGTATCTCCAGCCACCAGCTTATTGAATAATCAGGAAGTTCTCCTGCCTCGATATGATCGAGTATCACGCAGTATATGGGGATCTTATACGCCCCGGCGATTTCGTACTCCTCGTGGACGTAGGATCGTTCCTTGAAGAACATCCCACGTGTGACGAACATGATCACCGCTTTCGCGCCGCGGATATGGCGGGCGATCTGCCGCTGCCACTCCTTGCCGTATTCCAGACCGTAGTCGTACCAGAGCGGCACCCCGGCGCTGTTGAGCTGGCGGGCAACACCGCCCACACGGCCGGTGTCCTCTGTGTTGTAGCTGATGAAGTAATATTCGCCGCTTTCGACCGGTCTGAAGCCAAAATCAGTCGCCATATCGTTTCCGCTCCTTTCCGGAAGATTAATAAACAAATTATACATCAATCCGCCGCCGGTTTCAATATTCATCCGAAGCGCCGACCTCCCCAAAATCCTGAAGCGCCGACCTCCCCAAAATCCCCGCTTGCTATACATATCTGTATTTGGTATAATTACTCTGTATAATAATCTCTATTTCAGGCGGTGGAATTTATGGCGAAGAAAAAGCATAGCGTCCTG
>SVPO01000061.1 GCA_015065795.1 Oscillospiraceae bacterium
GGAGCAGACGGGTGCGCGCGTCGATGAAGCCGGCGCGCAGAGCCTGCTTGTCCGAGTCGATCATGAAATCGAAGTTTCCGCGGATCATCCTGCGGCACTGCTCGGGCGTAATGGAGGCAGAGATCTTAGAAATGTAGCTGTCAAATTTGTCCTTGATCTCGAACTTGATGACCGCGTCACTGCAGTTGTAGATGCGGATGCGGTGCTTGCGGCGGCGCAGAACGCCTGCCTGCTTGTCGAGATAGGCGCTGTCGTACAGGTCGTCAAAATACAGGCTGCGGATGAAATAGCCGTCGTCGCCGCTGTTCTCGTCGGGGTAAAGGATCTTGCCTGCAGCCAGAGAAATGGCGCGGTATTCGGCGTAGTTTATCAGGTATTTCAGCTCATGCCTGAGGGTGTGTCCGTTGTATTTCACCTGTGGCGGTTCACCTCACTGTTCTTCTCGGTGTGTGAAGCCGGGAATTATTTGTTTTTCTCCAGATACTCCTCCAGCTCGGCTTCGGAAAGACCGAAGTTGCTGCGGAGCTGCTGCTTTGCCTTTTCCGGCTTGGTGCGCAGGAACTCGCGTATGAACTCCAGGCTGGACTCCCAGTTCTTTGTCTTCGGGGAATGCCATTTGCCGTCGTTGCGCGGAATTTCCGGTCTGATGGTATCAGCCATGCGGTCAAATATCTCAACGCAGCGGTCGGGTTCGAAGGTTGTGTTGAGATGATAGCAGTAGCGCGAGATGAACAGATCGCGGAATTCATCGTTTTCCAGCAGCTTGCGGATGATGGCGTTGCTGAAGTCGGCGGCTCCGTGGCCGTCGGGGTCAAGGCAGTGGTTCTTGATATAGTCGTACTTTGCCACAGTGGGGAACATCGCCCAGTCGAAGTCGTAGACCATCCAGCGCCATTTGCCGCCCTCCGTGCGGTAACAGCGGATGTTGCCTGTGTCGGTGTTGGCAAAGTATGTCTCCACGATCCAGAAGTCACACAGCGACACAAAATCGATCTGGGACTTCATGTATTCGTAGTTCTCGGGTTTTGTAAGGTCGTTACTCTCGGCGAACGCCTGCAGGGCGCGATATTCCTTCACGCTGCCAGCCTGCGCCTGGGACTGGGATTTGACAAGGTCGGTCTTTCCCTTTTCAAAGCCGTATTTGCTGACGAGATAATCCTCGTCAAGGCGCTCACGGACGTAATAGAGGCCCCAGTACTGACCGTTGACATACAATGCGCAGGGCTGGACTTCCATATAATCCACCTCGACGCATCCGCGGATCATCGCCGGGATGGCTTCGTCGCGGATGAGGCTGGTGCGCTGGTCCTGACCGCTGGGTCTGAGCAGCAGGCTTTTGAAGGTGCTCACTCCGCTGACGCTGTCCTTGAAAAAGGGGTAGGTCACACCGGAGCTGCCGAATTTTTCGCTGATGTTGAGACGCACGCCCTTGCGGTCGAGAACCATGGAGGTCTGTCCGAAAATCTCGGCTCCTGCGTTGAATTCCACGGCAAGAACGCCGTTTTCGTCAATGTACTCGATGTGGACATCGCGCTCCCAGCCGCGCTTGTAATTCTGATTGATGCCGTCCACCATGATGCCGGTCTCGTGGTCGATGAGCCCTGCGCCGTTCATGCTGACGACGGGGATGGCGTGGGGTTCTTCCACAAGATATGTGGCGCACACCGACTCGCTGGCAAGGGCGTTATCCATAAACGCCGCCGCGCGCACAACGGTGGTTTTGCTGATGGTCAGCGGACTGTCGGGAGAGTACGCTCTGGAACCGGAGCGCGGCTCGGTGCCGTCGGTGGTATAGCGCACTGTGCAGCCCTCGGGCACGGTGATGGACACCTGCGTGCCCGCCTGCACATATCCTGCCTGCAGGCTCAGCTCAGGCTGGGGAGCATAGCCGCTGTACCGCGAGGAGCTGTTGGCGGCTCCGGGGGTGGGAGGCGAGAAGAAGCATCGCACGGATGTGTCGCTGCCCACGCGTCCGCTTGTGACACCATAGGTCTGTTTCCCCGTGTCGAAATAATCAACAATCTTACCCGTGGCGTCGGCAAGATACAGCCGCTCTCCGCCCACGTTGAGCTTTATGGGAGCGTGGAGATCAGCTGAGGAGTCGGCTGACGTGGTGCCGTCGCACCACACTATAAGATATCCTCCTGCCGTGAGGGACATCTGCGGAAAGGTGAACACCACCTCGCCGGGCGCCTGAGCAAGTGTATAACCACCCAGATCAACCGCCCCGGAGGTGGCGTTGTAAATTTCGATGTAGTCGGTTTTATACTCACCGCCGCCCGAGGAGGACGCCAGGGTTTCGCTGATGAGCACTCCGTCGTTGATGTCGGGGGCAGGAGAGGTGCCCAGATCAAACGCCGCGGTGGAATTTGCCTTGCCGGGAGTGGAGCGCGCAAAGAGCTTCCATTCCTCCGAGCCCTGTACGCGTCCGCAGGATACATTCTCCGGCAGACTGACGATCTGAGTCTGGGAGACAAGAACGCCCTGCGCGGTGCTGAGGACTATGGCTGTGTCCTCGGAGCTGAGGGAGAAGCTGGTGTGCACACCGCCGCGCTCGTCGGTCTTGTCCTTTCCAGAGCAGAACACCGTAAGGTATCCGCCGGCAGGGATGACCGTTCCGTCGGGGAAGCGCCATTTGCCTGTCACCGCGGCATCGTCGGACAGAAGGTATCCGGACATATCCGCGTCGCTTTCCGTAGGATTGTAGATCTCCACCCAGTCGGGATAATCTCCGTCGGCATCATATACGGTGAAGCTGTTGTCGGTCATATATTCGTTGAGCACCACGCCGTTGGTGGAATACTCAAGACGGGAGGGATCGGAGGCATAGCCGGAGCTGTTTTCCGCGCCGGGCGTGGGGTGAGAGAACCACACGCGCTCGCTGTCGGAAAAGTCCGTGGAGGTCGCCGGGAAACCGTAGGAGATATTGGGTGCCGACTCGGGAATCGCCAGCGAGGACATGATCACACCCACCGGGTCGTTGAGATAGACGGTCTCGCCCATGGAAGAAAGCTTGAAGGACGCATGAAAATTCCCTTCGATATCCACGCCGTCAAGTCCCGACAGATAGACCGCAGCGTAACCGTAAGGCTCCAGCACAACTCCTGTGAGACGGCATTTTTTCGGGCTGCGCTCGTCGTCGGTTATATAGCACTCGCTCAGGTCGTAGGTACGGTCGGTCATATTGCGGAACTCCACCCAGTCGTAGCACCGTCCGTCCGGAGCCGGCCAGAAGACATCGTTGGAGGACATGACTTCGTTGATGACGATCTGATTGCCGGCATCCTCGAACATGGGAAGCTCCACAGGAGTTTCGGCGCATCCGCTGAGCAGAGAGGCGCACATCAGCGCCGCGAGCAGCGCGCTCACTGCCCGTCGCAGAGTATTCTTCAACCAAAGTCACCTCACTTTTGTCTTTCGACAGCATACAAATTATTATATACTCGCGCAGGGAGATAGTCAAGAGCGCACCCGTGTACAAACCGTGAACACTGTGCGCCTGCCTCCTGTTCGATAAGCAGACAAAAACCGCAGACCGTGCCGCGCACAGTCTGCGGTTTTACAATTGTCAGCGATTCGGTATGCTGAGAGCCGAAAGATCAGTCCTCTCTCACCGGCATCATCCAGTACTGCGCACCCTCGCCTCCGTAGAGGAACGGAGAGGATTCGCCGTCATGACGGACTGCCAGTCCGATATCGTAGATCAGATCATCGTCGTCGATCTCCCATTCGAAGCGGATGGTGGTGTCGTAGAAATCCCCATACTCCGGCGGTCCACCCACCATTTCAAGGGTGATACAACCGTCGTCCTCGGTCCATGTTCCGGAGAAGCTCTCCAAAGCCTCGCTGTCGGGATAGCCGTATCTGTATTCAGCTTTGCCATCGGGGCTGAGGGTCAGGATAAGAGCATACATCCCGCTGTCCCCGTCGCCCTCAAAGCATCTCCACGTGCCGCAGAAAACAGCGTCCGTCAGAGTAATGCTGTCGCCGCCAGCCTCGTCCGTCAGCGTGAGGGTGTCGAAGCAGGCGCGCATGATGGCGTACAGACCCTCGTACATCTCCGTTACGAACTGTGCTTCGATCACGAGGCAGCCGTAGTCGGTGCCGATGAGATAGAACCGCATCTGTCCGCCGTTGCCTCTGAGGTCATCGTAAAGATAGACCACTGTGGCATCGTACAGCCCCACAGCCGCCTGTTCGGTCATGCAGTCGGCATAATCGCCGCCGTACATATGCACAAGCCCGTCGGCAAGCTCCTGCGGAGTGGTATCGGGATAGGGATATATGGTGTAGTAGACGTTGACATCGCCCTCCCACTCATCGTAGGAGAAGGTATCGTATTCGCCGTCGGAACGGAAGCTGAAATACTCAGGATCCATGGCGATGGTGTAGTCGGCAGCGACACCGCTGATTATCTCAACGGGTATCCTGTCCACCATTCCCTCGCGGCTGACCTCGATGTACTGCCGGACCGGCTCGACGACCTCAGGCTTAACCTCTGTCTGGCCGGGCTTTTCCTGATCCTGTGACGAGCTGCCGCAGGCTGCCACGGACACCGCCATGGCAAGGATAAGAAGCATCGCGACTATTCGCAGGTAAGTTTTCATCTCAGACCATCCTTTCTTTACTCCGGTATTCTCTGATCTGCCGCGCGGATGTATCGGGAGAACGCCCTGCGCGGCAAAATCGTATCACATTTCACAGCGATGTTCAGCCCATGCGCCGCTGACGCAAGGTCCATCACACGCCGTACTTTACTTTTACGCGTTCCAGTTTTTCTCCGAAGGGCTTTGCCAGCAGCCACAGGAATATCACGTTTGACACGGCGTAAAGCGCCGTATGGGGTGTGGCGGACAGCAGCGCCGCCAGATAAAGCTCCGCCGAAAAGCCGCTGTTGTACCAGAGCACGGTCCATATGTCCATTATGAGGGAATACGCTATGCCGGAAACAAATCCGTAGAGCACCATCAGCAGACGGCTCTTTTTCAGCGGAGCGGACAGCGCACCGGCAAGCAGACCGATAAGTCCGCACACGAACATCTGGAAGGGTGTCCACGGCCCCTGACCGAAGTAGAAGTTGGATATGAGGGCGGACATCGCGCCCACGAGGAATCCGGCTTCCCCTCCCAGCCACACGGCGGTTATCACGGTCAGCGCGGTCACAGGCTTGAACAGAGGTATGAATCTGCCTGCAACCGACAGGGCGATCATGACGGCAACGATGACCATGCGCCGCGATCCGGTCTTCTTTTTTTCGTAGCCTGCGGCAAAAAGCAGCAGGGAGAGAATCGCGACAACCGTGGCGACAAGGGCGTAGTTTTTCTGCTCAAGGAGCGTGACACCGATGATGATCGCAAGCGGCATCAGCACAGCCGGTATCAGGATTTTCAGCAGCTTCCTTGCGGCAGGATTCCTGATAACTATCATTCCCTGTCCCTCCTGCCGTTGGCTCTGCACAGCTCCACCGCATCGGAAAGGCTCGCCGCGCCGGTGTAGATCCCCCGTGTCATGCGGCTGACGGCGGTGGTGTAGAAGCTGTTTTCGGAAAAGAACCTGTGTGGCGTGTCGACGGATATTATTTCCCCACGGAAGAAAAGGGCGCAGCGATCGGCACATTCGGCGGCAAACTCCACATCGTGGGTCACCACAACGATGGTCATCCCCTCTGAGCGCAGGAAACGAAGCAGCTCCGCGGTGCGTTTCTTGGACTGCGCGTCAAGCCCCTTGGTGGGCTCGTCGAGAAGCAGGAGCCTGGGCTTTGCGGAAAGTACCTTTGCCAGCGCCAGCATCTGCTGCTGACCGCCGCTGAGGTCATAGGGATGCATATCCATGATGGCGGAAAAATCGAAGGGAAAGCCCTCGATCAGTTCGATTTCTTCCAGCTCCTCCCTTACCGTAGGTCGGAGGAAAACCGTCTGGACATCCTGAGTCAGCATGGACAGACAGCCGCTGTAGAGCGAGCCGTTTTTATATTCGCTGAGCTTTTTGCCGAACACGCGGATGGTTCCGGAATAGCAGCGGTTGAGCCCTGCCGCAGCATTGAGCGCCGTGGTTTTGCCCGAGCCGTTGCCCCCCAGAATAAAGAACAGTTCTCCCGAGTATACGGTAAGATCAAGACCGCAGAGCACATCGGGGGAGTTCTTTGCGTATCGGAACCAACATTCGGAAAACTGCAGCGCAGGGTGTTCGGAATGTCTGTGCTCGGGCAGCGAAAGGGCGGTTATCCTGCTATCGAACACCCTGGAGATATACTCGTGTCCGCTGCGGATGTCAAGCGGACAGGGTATATCTCCGTCGTTGGGTGTCAGTTCATTATAAAGCCGCACCGCAGAGGGCATTGAGTCGAGAAGCTCGCTGCAGCTGTGCAGATCCTTCACTGCTGTCCCTGGAGAATCAAAATACAGCAGCCGCCCCTTATCCATGAGCAGCATCCTGTCGCAGTCGGGAACGATATCCTCAAGTCGATGCTCGGCGATGATGACGGTCAGGGCAAAATCGCGGTTGAGCCGCTTGATGGTGGAAAGAAAATCGGCGGCGGCAATGGGGTCGAGCTGCGCCGTAGGCTCGTCCAGAATCAGAACCTCGGGGTTCATTATCATCACCGACGCAAGATTGAGCAGCTGCTTCTGTCCGCCGGAAAGCTCGGCGGTGCTTTTGTCAAACCACTGCTCGATACCGAAATAGCTCGCCATCTCGGCAACTCGCCGACGTATGCTCTGCTGATCGGCTCCGATATTCTCCAGCCCGAATGCAAGCTCATGCCACACCTTGTCGGTGACGATCTGCTCCTCGGGACGCTGCATCACATAGCCGATCAGGCAGGCGGCATCTTTATCCGAAAGCTGAGAGACCGGCATTCCGTCAAGGAGTATCTCTCCCCGTAGATCACCGAAGGGTGTCAGCTCCCGTTTCAGACAGCGCAGCAGGGTGGTTTTGCCGCTGCCTGTGGCTCCGCACACGGCGACAAACTGACCCTTGTCCACCGAGAACGAAATATCCGATACGGTATCCTCTGCCCTTTCCGAATAGGAAAAGCTCAGATTGTGGATCTCAAGCTGTGCCATCTGATTTTCACCTCCGCTTCAATGATCGTGGGCAGCATTGCCATGAGCCCGTAACACACATATACAATCAGGGAACAGACATCCCACGGGATGCCCGAAAGCACGGGATAGCAGGCGTATTCTCCTCCGCCGAAAGCCATTCCGCAAACGCACCCTGCCAGAAGCAGCAGCGTCGCGGCTGTCAGCACAGCATCACTGCGTCTGAACCTGAAAACGGAAAAGGAAGTGCGGTGAGCGGTTCCGTAGCCGCGCGCGGTCATGCTGTCGGCCGTGGTTATCCCGTTTTCCAGCCCCCATGTGATAAGGATGGAAAAGACGCTGAGCTTTCCTTTTGCGGAATCCACGATGTTGTCTTCCCTGTACAGCCCCATCACTCTCCGGGCGTTGTCGATCTTTTTTGCCTGTCTGCCAAAATGCGGAATAAACCTCAGCGCCATCGAGACAATCAGCGCAAGCCTTGGGGATATTCTGCCGAGGAGATACAGTATCTTATCCGAGGTCATTATCCGCGAGAAGCTGCGGAACCAGTAAAGCACCGACACCAGCATCGCCGCCGACAGAACGCCGTAGACCAGCGACTCAAGGGTTATGGGGTTATCGTTGATGACCAGCAGGGGCGTTGCGCCCTGGTGGGACATGAGCATATTCAGCAGCGGCAGAACAACCAGCATCGCCGCGTACAGCAGGTGGGATTTCATGCTGTGCGTACCGAGGCGCACAAACCAGAGAGAGACCGCCCCCACAAGCGAGAGCGTGATCATCACGGGATTGAGGGTGAACATGGCTATGCCGGCGCAGGACATGATACTGACAAACACCGCTATCGGATTGTAATCGCCAAAACCTCGCACAGCCATCCCTCCTTGTTTTTTTGTGTCGGATCATTGTCCGTCGCGCGGATGATCCGCCGCTTATCCGCGCCTGTCCGACCGGCGCTTTCCGATCGGACAGGCTTCTGTATATATTACATTATTATCCGACTGTGGGTCAAGAGCATTATCCCATGGCGTTTTCATCTATCCGCCGCACAACGCTGCGGGTGTAGATATCAAAATGCTTTGTCCAGAAATTCAGCGCAGTCGGATTGAAGCTTTCGCAATCCACGCCCAGCCGCGCAAATTCCTCCGGGCGAAGCACGGACAGAGCGTGGTCAAGCAGTGACTGCATCACGCCTTTTCCTCTGAACTCCGGCAGGCAGTAGGCGCCGCAGATGCTGAGCATATCCGGAGAGTATGTCACGAAGTTTTCACCCTCATGCTTCATCTCGATATATGCTGCAATGGCGCCGCCAATCTCTGCCGCAAAGGTGCGCGGCGGATGGGCTTCTCTTTTGGCGATCCAGTTTTCGGTATCCCCGGGAGAGTCTTTCATGAAGCACGGGCTTTGCGCGAGATGATCGGCAAGAGCTTTTCTCATGGCTCGCAGCTCGCTCTGACGTTCGGCAGGCAGCTCGGCGAAGACGCAGTTTTCCGTCTTTGGAATATCCATGCTGTCCACCGTGCGGATCAGGTCGATGCAGCGCATACCGAAGCCGTATTGAAAAAACGCTTCGTTTGCGGCGGTATCGTGGGCGTACAGGGTGACGGTGTGGCTGGCAGCGCCTGCCATCACCCATTTCTCCGCAGCCGCCTGATACATCCGCTGATATATCCTCGCGCGGTTTTCCCTGACTGCCCCATGGGCGTGCAGCGGCGAAAACACACCGCCGACATCCTGCGTGCAGAACACCGGCTTACACGGACCGTATGCACCGAGGAAGCCAAGCATCACGTTGCCCTCCATCGCCGCAACGCCCAGTCCGTTCTCCGCCAGCTCATCCAGCGGCGGAAGCATTGCGTTTTCGGGAAGCACGGGTACCGCTTTGCGTTCTTCGGCATAGTTTTCCATTGCCAGACGGTACGCGGCAGGCATCAGTTCTTTTGAAAAATCAACTGTCCTCATGATATGAATCCTTTCGTCAAAACAAAAAAGCACCCCCGGAAAACCGGAAGTGCCAAAAATTTGCTGTACGAACGGACGCAGGGATGCTTATCCTGTGCAGACCGGGCAAACAGCATTACTTCCAATTTCCTTCAGAAATCTGTTTTTCATAAAGCTGTTCACCTGCCTTTCTGTTATGGGTTCAGTTTATCACTCTGCAGAGGAAAAGTCAATAGCGGCGGCTGTTTCCGCCTGCCTCTTTTCCCGAAAGAAGTAAGTATGACGCCGTTTCGTTGCGCTGCGCACGAGGGAATTATCATCCGCTATCTATTTTTCGGCGTACTTCACAGTTTCCGTCAGCTGCGATATTGATTTTTGTTTGCTTGTTGGGTATAATTAATCAGGTATATTCTCTCATCAAAAAACCGATCACAGATCTGGTACACGTCATGAATATCGATTCGTTAATATATTCGTATTCGAGGAGGCAACGATATGAAAACACGCAGCACCGAGTATCTCAGATTCAAAACAAGAAACGGAGAAAGCGAAGTCGGAAAGCCGAGAGTGTTTGTCTGCTACCGGCAGATGGATTCCTTTTACATGGAGCGGATAGTCAGGGATATTCTCCACGATGATCACGGCATAGACTGCGCCGTGTGGTATGACGCGTACCTCACAGGCGGCAAGGAATATGATACGGAAATCCGCCGCGCAATCAACCAGAGCGATCTTTGCGTGATTGTTATCACGAAGAACACCTTCGAGGAAGGCAACTACGTTATCGATACCGAGATTCCTTACATGATCGAGAATCACAAGCAGCTGCTGCCCATAATAGCCGCTGATATCGATGTCCGATCCGCAGAAAAGGCATTGATGAACGCCGGTCTGCCCAAGGGAATCAACATCCTTACCCTGAACGAACGCCGTTACACCGAAACCCTGCGTGATCGTCTCAGCCGCATTCTGCTCAACACCGATGAAAACAGTATGATCGAAAGCGCCCTGCTTCTTGAGGGCAGCGGACGCACTACTCCCGACGATGATTTCTGGATCGGCATGGCGTATCTCTACGGAAAGGGAGAGCGTCAGCGCGACGTTGAAAAGGCGCTGGGGCTTATCACAGCCGCGGCTCAGCGCGACAGCGCGCTTGCCATGGAGGAGCTTGCCGTGATGTACCACACCGGTGCCGAGGTGCCCATGGACTTTGGCAAGGCCAGAGAGTGGCAGATCAAGTACATTGAATCGATCGACAGAAGGATCGCAATGGATTTCCCTGAGGGCGAAATTGTTCCCTATGACACGCTGCTCAGAAAATACAACGCTGTCAAACGGCTGGGTCAGATATACTGCGATCTCAGAGAGATCGAGAATATGCGCGAAACCTATCAGAAGCAGCTTGACATCGCCGTCGCTCTGGGCGAGCAGACCTCTGATATATTCGCCCTGCAGCTGAAGGCGGACTGCGCGTATAACCTCGGCAGCGTTCTTTATCAGGAGCGCAAGCTGGAGGAAGCAGACAGATATCTTGCCTCCGCACTTGAGGATTGCAGGCAGCTGTATTCCGGCTCAAAGGATAATGACGCAAAACATTCGGAGGCTGCGCGCCTGCTGGTTTCCATCCATTTTGATTACGGCAGGCTGCTGGAAAAGCAGTATCTGCTGGACGAGGCAGAGGACAGCTATCTTCAGGGCATCAAGCTGCTCAAAAAGACCGCGCGCGCGATAAACGGCACGCCTGCCAAGATCATAACCTCTGGATTCCTGCGCCATCTCGGCGATGTCTTTATGAAAAAGGGCGACCTTCTGCGCGCCGAGGAGTATTATTCCCAGGATCTTGCTCTGTGCGAAAAGATTCTGCAGTCCGAGAAAAGCCTTACGACATACACCCACTATATCAACGCTACCTACAGCATGGCGGTGTCGCTTTTTGAAAAGGGTCGTCTCCACGACGCAAGAAAAAAGCTGGAAAAGGCGCTGGAGGACGCTGAATATATCTGCAGGGAATACGACACCCCCGATTCGCTTCGTCTGCTTGCCAAGGTGCACGGCAGTCTGGGTGATGTTCTCCGGGCAAAGGGCCGTCTCGACGAAGCCAAGGAACACTATGAAAACGACATAAAATCCATGGAGGCTCTGGTCGAGCGAGCCAGCACCGTACAGTATCGCCGCGATTGCGGACTTGCGTACAAGCTGTTCAGTGAGCTGTGCATAGAGATCAACGAGCTGGGCATGGCAAACAGCTATCTCAACAAGGCCCACGAGCATTTCGCCAAAATACAGAACGATACCGACACAAGAGAATCTCTGCTCGACCTTGCCCAGTGCGAGCATGATTTCGGTGTGCTCAGAGATATTCAGGGCAGCGTAAGCAAGAGCGAGGATCATCACAAGCGCGCGCTTGAGCTTCAGTCCGCGGCAGTTGAACGCTCCAGAACGCCAAACTCCCTTATGGCTCTTTGCAAAACCTACGGACGGCTTGCCAACATCCGTCTGTCCAGAGGCGATTTTGACAACGCGCTGGAGTATGCCAAAAAAGATCATGAAATCTGCACCGAGCTTTCCTCCAACACCAGTATGCTGAGCTGCAGACGTATGCTGGTCGGAAGTCACGGGCTTCTGGGCAGCATCTATCGCAAAACCGGCAAGATCGATACTGCCGAAAACGAGTATCTCAGCGCGGTCAGGGTCGCAGAGGAAATATGGATCTCCGCCACCACCAACCGCTCCTGCGAGGATCTTGCTCAGGCAAAAGCCACACTGGTGGATTTCTATCTGTTCACCGGAAATCTGGAGGGTGCGGAAAAGCACGCCCTCGATGCCATCAACCGCAGAAAGGACGTTAACAGCACCGCCAATTCCTACAAGTCCAAAACACTGCTTGCCAAGTCCTATATGCAGCTGGGTTCGGTCAGAAAATATCAGTATGATATGCTTTCGGCTCAGAAAAGCGTCATGAACGCGATCAGTCTGTACGATTCCTTTGATGAGTACACCAGAAAATCCCATGATGCTCTGAGAAATATCACCGAGGCGTACGGCACTATGACCCGCATCATGCTGGAGCAGAACAATCTCGACGAAGCATATCGGTACGCCGATCTTGATCATACAACCAGTAAGCAGCTGTATAACCTTTACGATGTTCCTTCCAGCGTAAAAACATACTGCGTCAGCCTTTCCATGCTCAGCAAGGTGCTCATTCGCATGGGAGATGACCGCAAGGCGCTCAGATATCTCAACGAATCCCTTGATCTGCGCAAAAAGCGTCTGAGCAGCGCCGACAGTCTCATCAATCAGTACCCGATGTCCAAGAGCTTTGTGGATCTGGGCGATTATTACCGCAGGACAGGAGAGCCTGAGAAAGCCAAAACCTATTACGAGGACGCGCTGAATATCCGTCAGCGCATCTATGAGGAATTCCACACAACAAAATCCATCAACAAGTTCGCCGAGGTTTATCACTGTCTGGGCGAGCTGGCTCTGTCTCAGAATCAGCCCGAACTCGCCATCGAATATTTCGAGAAGGATCGCGAGCTGCTCAAGCAGCTCTGCGACAAGACCCCGATGCCGCAGTACGCCTGCTATTACGCGGTCGCTCTGAACCATCTGGGAGACGCATACCGTCATAAGGGCGACAGCGATACCGCGAAGAAGTTCTACAAGGACAGCCTTGACGCACTCATGAACATCGAGCCTGAAAAGCAGATCGTCAAGGTCAAGCTCGCTCTCGTTGACTGCATGGCTGACCTGGGAGATATGCTCCTGAACAGCAAGCCAAAGGAATCAGAGGACCTTTATCTCCAGGCGTGCGAACAGGCTGAGATCTTCAACGGACAGGCGCTTACCAAGGAGATTGCCGATAAGCTTCTCCGGATATACGGCTCCATGGAAAAGCTTCGCCGCGAACAGGGCGATATCAGCTCCGCAGAACTGTACAAAGCGCGCATTGCTCACATAAATGACTCTCTGGAAAACAGCAGAAGCAACGCCCTGGAGCTTATCAAGAACATTGGCACCGTCACCGAGCACAGCCGCCGCAGACACAAGAAGTCCAAGGCACGCAGACGCAGGAACAGAAAGCTCAGAAACAATGCCTCCTCCAATCCTATGGTCACCTCCATGCGCCGCATGAAGACTGCCATCGGCGTGCTGTCCGTCCTGCTCGCCGGTATGGGCGCAGCCATCGTATATCTTATCCTCATGCTGCAGAAGTAACACGTTTTCTGACCGGACGCGATCGCACCGGTGGGGATACTCTGCCGCATCAGCAGATGTATGCCTTTACGGCATACAATAGCAACCGGCAAACAGACGCAAGGGTCTGCCTCCCGCAACACTCGCAGGCGGCAGACCCTTTTCTTTATCTTTTGCCGCAAACACACAAAACCGACCCGCCTCCGGCATATGGAAGCAGGTCGGTTTCTTTGTTTCCCTGTTTTCGGGATTCTGCGCGGTCTATCGTCTGTTGCCGGCAGGCACGCAGCCGCACTCACAGCCGGGGTTGAAGGCGTAGAAGTTCTTCTCGTTGAGGCGGTCGGTGGTAATGCGGAGGGCTTCGCCGTGGCGTACAGGGTGTAGTTTTCTCACCTGCACAGTTTTCCGTTATTCCTCGGTTCAGTCTGTTTGCCTCATTCATGCAAATCGAGCCTGATTTCCGCGGGCATAGTCATTTGGCGATGATCACTCGTTCTCAAGCATGGTAAAAGTGTTGAAACACTCACGCATTATGGCATACAGACCCTCGTACATCTCCGAAATAAACTGCGTTTCAATGACTACGCTGCCGCCGTCGCACTCGATGATAAAGAAGTGCAGCTGGTAGCTTGGATCGCTGTTCTCGTTCTGCAGATAAACCGCAAGGGCATCGTAATCGCTCACCATGACATTATCGGTGGAGCAGAAAGCATAGTTGTCGCCATTCTGATGAACGAGCGCATCGCTGACTTCCTGAGGAGACATGCCGTAGATGGGATAGATGCAATAGTATATCGGCCGGTCAAAGGGCAAGCATAAGCATCAAGACTATTTTCCTCATGGTTCTTCCTCCTGTGTCATCATGAGAAATATCAGCCCACAGCGCCATCGCCCTGCCAGCTGTATGTCTTTATGCAGATGACAGGGTATTCTTCTCCTTCATGATAAGAGAAGAGCATTACCTCGAGGGTGTCCCTGTCAGACAGGGTGGCCCAGCATTCCCTCTTGTCTGCAATCTCATCCGGCTCAAGTTCGAACTTGACAGTCCAGCGCGTGTTGTAGCAGCCATCGTACAGACCAAGATCCGTACGCTCCACCGGCGCGTTCCATACAGCGATTTCGTTGCCGGAGCTGTCATGGTCGACGAAGTTGGCAACCAGGCCGGGGTAGGCGGCAAAGAAAGAAATCGAGCCGTTCATTCCCATTTCTTCTGCAGTTCCTCCGTAGCCTTCGATTTCATGGGTTTCCAGCTTCCATGTTCCCACCAGATCGCCGGTACACCATTCGTCGCCGTTTATCGGTTCTGTCTCACTGCGTTCAAAACGCAGAG
>SVPO01000062.1 GCA_015065795.1 Oscillospiraceae bacterium
CAACAAGCTTAACTACAACTGCAACCCCTGCGGCGCTCTGCAGACTAAAATGACCCTCGCCCCCGGCGAGAGCAAGGTCATCGCCTTCGTCCTCGGTCAGAAGTCTCAGGAAGTTGCCGGTCAGATCATCGACCGCTATGCCGACGCCACCGTCTGCGCCTCCGAGATCGAGGCTCTGCGCACCTACTGGCACGGCAAGCTCAACAACTTTACCGTCAAGACTCCCGACGAGGAGTTCAATTCCATGATCAACACATGGAACGCCTACCAGTGCTTCATCACCTTTGTCTGGTCCCGTGCCGCTTCCTTCTCCTACTGCGGACAGCGCAACGGCTACGGCTACCGCGACACCGTTCAGGATATTCAGGGCATCATCCACCTCGATCCCGAGATGGCCCGCAAGCAGCTTGAGTTCATGCTGTCTGCTCAGGTGTCCAACGGCGCAGGCCTGCCCCTGGTCAAGTACACCCACAATCCCGGTCACGAGGATACCCCCGATGACGACAGCTATGTGCGCGCCACCGGTCACCCCTTCTACCGTGCCGACGACGCCCTGTGGCTGTTCCCCACCGTGTACAAGTACATCGGTGAGACCGGCGACGTTGATTTCCTCGACAAGGAGATCCTCTACGCCGACAAGGATACCGGTTCTGTCTACGACCACCTCAAGCGCGCCATCGACTTCAGCCTCAACCACCTCGCCGCCCACGGCATGCCTGCCGGCCTCCATGCCGACTGGAACGACTGCCTGCGCATGGGCGAAAAGGGCGAGAGCGTCTTCGTCGCCATGCAGCTCTATCTGGGCATGAAGATCATGGTGGAGTACGCACAGCTGCGCGGCGATGATGAGTATCTCACCTTCATCGAAGCCGAGGCAAAGAAGCTCTACGATATCATCCAGAAGGAATGCTGGGAAGGCGACCGCTACATCCGCGGCATCCGCGACAACGGCGTCGTGGTCGGCTCCAAGAACGACCCCGAAGCCTCCATGTGGCTCAATCCCCAGTCCTGGGGCGTCATCAGCGGCGTTTCCGATGCCGAGCAGGGAATCATCTCCATGGACAGCGTCTACAAGCTGCTCAACACTCCCTACGGCGCACGCCTGCTGGCTCCCTCCTACAAGAAGCACGCCTTTGACGGCGCTCTGATGATGCTGTTCAACGGCTCCACCAAGGAGAACGGCGCCATCTTCTGCCAGTCTCAGGGCTGGCTGATCCTTGCCGAAGCCATGCTGGGACGCGGCGACCGTGCCTATGAATACTTCCGCGAGACCAGCCCTGCCTGTATGAACGACAAGGCTGACATCCGCGTCCTCGAGCCCTACGCACACAACCAGTTCGTCGAGAGCGTTGATTCTCCCTTTGAGGGCCGCGCCCACGTCCACTGGCTGACCGGCACCGCCTCCACCGTCATGGTGGGCTGCGTCGAGGGTATTCTGGGTATGCGTCCCGACGCCAACGGCCTGTGCATCTCTCCGTCCATCCCCTCCAAGTGGGACAAGGTGGAGATCACCAAGCAGTTCCGCGGCTGCAAGCTCAACATCACCATCGAGAACCCCAACGGCAAACAGTCGGGCGTTACCGAGTGCGTCGTCAACGGCACCACCGTCAACGGCTGCTACATCTCCGACAGCCTGCTCATGCCGGTCACCGACATCGTCGTCAAGCTGTAATTACGGAACAGATTCAATACACTTCGTAATATCAAAGCGTAAATATAACGGAGCGTCTCACGGTTGTGGGACGCTCCGTTGGTTTTACCGTCCGTCCAGCGCATGGTGAATCTTCTGGCAGCACTCGTCCGTGTGCTTCAAAAGAAAATCTCCATGACTCAGATCAGCCATTACTTCTTCGTTATGCTTCTTCAGGTGTTTTTTCAGGATGCGGTGGGATTTTAGGGCGTACGGTTCTTTACTGCCGCACCAGAGATGTACCATTGAATCACTCTTCGATATCTCCGGTCGGGCGTGATAGGTGTAGTTTTCCATGAAGTTGCGTTTTAAGCTTTCGTCGCTGGCGTCCATATACAGATTTTTCATCATTCCGAGATCATCCTGTTTGAGTCCCATCAGTTTCATTGTCAGGTGTATAAGCATGGGGAATCTGCCCGTATTCCTGTACTTTCGGAACATCCGGTAGGTAGCCCATCCTGACAGTCTGCCCTGATGAGCAACGTAGCATCCATCCATTATTGCCGTTCCGATGGAGATATTATTGCGTGTGAGCAGCTCCGTCAGCATCAGACCGCCCTGTGAAACACCGTAAGCTCCGTGCAGATTTCCTTCGTAACCGCGCTGCACAAAGTCTTCGATCTGTCGTGCCTGATCGGCAAAGTCTGTGAAATCTCCGCTGCCGTCGTAGAAGCCGTCCTGAGCAGGGATGATCAGCCTATAGTGTTCCTCAAGGGGGTTGAGCAGCTGGTATAAGCTGCGCCAGTCCTGCATCATTCCGTGCAGAAGCAGCACGGCGGGTTTTTCCTTAGAACCAAATTCATTGAAAAGCATGGTCAGTCCTCCTGATTCGTAAATAACATATTGTAAAATTCGTTATGTAAAAAGGCCCGGTCAACCGACCGAGCCTTTCGTTATGCTGTCAAACGCGTCCATCATTCCTGCAAAACCGCTGTCGCCGTATGCTTCCATAAGTGCCGAAAATTTCATCATTCTATCCATGTCGTAATCTCCGTTCAGCATTTCAATGTAACCCTGCACTCTCATGCGGATGATAAATTTCATTATGTCACGGTATTCCTCCGTGCCGCCGGAATTATCATAGAAAGCGAAGAATCCGCGAGCCAGCTCTCTGCCGAACTCGTCTCGGAAACCTTCGTAGGGAGTGCCTTCAGAGCGGTTGAGAAGGATAAGGATCTCGTCCTTGTTGTCGCAGAGGAATTTATTCAGCTCACTCTGACAGACCTCTTTTTCGCCGGAATCGCATAGCTCGACCGTGGATTGCCGCCGAATCAGGTACATCAGTCGTTCTGCCTTTTCAGAAACGACGCTTTCAAATAGGTCTACCTTGTTTTTGAAGAAAAAATAGAGCGCCCCCGTAGTCGTTCCGGCTCTGCGGCATATCTCTCGCAGTGAAGCCTTGTGGTAACCGCATTGCAGGAATTCCTTTCTGGCTGCATCGAGAATACTCTGTTTTGTGTCGGTGCCGTTGTTCATATCTGATTCTCCTGTTCACGCGGAATTATAACATAACAGTTGTTATGCTGTCAAGAGAATTAAACGGAGCGTCTCACGGTTGTGGGACGCTCCGTTGGTTTTTCTGCGTTATTGCTGCGGTCAATCCTCGTCCTCGTCCTCAAGGATGATCTCGCCGTCGTATTTCTCGTCGGGAATGAACTCCAGAATATCCCCCGGCTGACAGTCCAGCTCGGAGCAGATGGCGCACAGGGTGGAAAAGCGAATGGCTTTGGCGCGGTTGTTCTTGAGGATGGAAAGGTTGGAAAGGGTGATGCCAACCCGCGAGGCAAGCTCGGAGACGCCCACCTTGCGCTTGGCCATCATAACATCAAGATTGACAATGATAGGCATCGTTTTTCCTCCCTTCTATATGGTCAGGTCGTTTTCTTTCTTATACTGAATGGCGGCGCGGAACAGGTCGGCAAAGACCTTGGTCAGGATCGCCAGCAGGATGAATACCGTGGCGATGATGATGGGGAAGATGGAGCTGAGGAAGAACATCGCCACAAAGAACATGATGCCGATGATGAGCGAGCACAGGGATATTAGATTCAGGCACATGGTGTTCTGCCGGACAAAAGCCTTACCCCGGGAGATGTTCACGGTAAGCGTGAGAGCAAGCCCCAGCAGCACCAGCACGGGAATACCCACGCAGTACAGCAGCGACAGCATTACCTCGTAGCTGTTGGGGTTGAGCTTGATGTCAGCCGCGCTGACATATCCGCGCACCAGCCACGGCAGCGTGGCGTATACGCAGATGCCGGCAAGGATGATGATGGTGATGATAACGCTGGAGATGATACCCACAATGCGGATTCGTTTGTTGTAGTTCATTTGCTTCACCTCATAGTGAAATTATAGTGTATATCAGCGGCTTTGCGATCCGGTGCAAGCATCGGCGGTCGGATGGCAAAGGGATTTTCTGCAAAAATAGCACATCGCACAATCACTGCGCGGAGAGAGGAACAAATCTATCAGCCTTGCGCATGAACGCAGGGGAGAGAAGATCGATGAGAGAATGAAACATACAGCACATTGCACAAAAATACGTGTATTCTGCTTGTGCACAAAGCTGTTAACGCTATCACATATCACAAATACTCAGCGTCCCAACTGTTGACATTTACCAAAGAATTGTTATAATGTCCATGGTGGCTGACAGGAGAGCAACAACAGCTCCTGCTCCTGACGACTGTATGAATAACTGCTTTTCATTCAAGAAAGGATGAGTATCAATGAGTACAGTATGGTCTCTGAGCAACATCGACGTTAATGATTTCCTTAAGCTGATCGATTCCTGCAAGGGAAACATCTATCTGGTCACCGGTGAGGGCGACAAGCTCAACCTCAAGAGCAAGCTCTGCCAGCTTGTCGGTCTGTCCCGTCTCATCGAGGGCGGCATCATCAACGACGCTTCTCTCGTCTGCGACAGCATCGAGGACGAAGCCGTTCTGGTTCGTTACAAGCTGTACAAGGTCATCGACGAGGCACCTGAAGCCTGACCGGTAATCGCAACCCCCACAGTTGGGTAGTCCGAATAGGTCGTCAGTAACCACCAAATCACCCCAACGGGCAAATTCCGCCGGAACACCGGCGTTTACATACAACTTACAACACCGCCGGACAACCGGCGTTCACATAACCTGTGAACAAACACCGCCGAAAGGCGTTCATATACCGCCAATGCAGTCAGAGCAGTCCGCAAAACGGTTTTTCCTCCTAAAAAACTGCCATTCGCTCCGGACCATAACGGAACGCTTGCCTGACGGACACCATCTGCGGCGTTGGCTCCTAACTTGCTTACGTCCCCTTTTCTTTTTGCCGGGCATCGATTTGCGGTCGATGTCCGGATTTTTCTCTTTATTTTCGGTTTCCATGCTCGTCAAAGGTTCTTTTCAATGCCGCTTCGGTGGGGAAGATGGGGGCAATCAGGAATATGAGCTGTATCAGCTCCACTGCCGCGCCGACGGTTCCGATGGTATTCTCACCCTTGCCGATGACGATTATAAGCGGCAGAGCGGAAAGCGGCAGCAGAGAGAGTCCGATGACAAGCCACAGCCGTCCGCAGTATCTGTGGGCGAACTCCCATGTCTCCCGGTTTTTCATGGACATCTCCGTGCGGTATCCGAAAACAAAGTTTATGTCCTTGGGAGCCTTTTTCAGGAACAAGCGCCCGAATCCGATCATGGTCAGCGGTATCAGCAGATTCATGATCAGCATAAAAATCCAGAATCCCATAGTGCGTCTCAGCGTATTTCAATCAAGGGCTTCGGGGCTGTCGAAATCTCTCGGCAGCCCCGTTTTTTTGTGGTGGATTAATTATGATGGATTACTCCCTGTGCCACTTGACACCCTGAGGAGTATCCTCAAGGATGATGCCCTGTGCCTTCAGCTCATCGCGGATGCGGTCGGCTTCGACAAAGTTCTTCTCCTTGCGTGCCTGCTGACGCTTTTCGATGAGAGCCTCGATCTCAGCGTCCAGATCATTTGCCTCCTCGCGGACGTAGAGCAGACCCAGCACGCCGGTCAGCTCGTTGAGCAGGTCGAGAGCGTGCTTCACAAGAGCGCCGGAAGCGCCGGAGGAAGCGCCGCAGTAGGTGTTGGCGTCGCGCACCAGATCGAAGATGCAGGAGATAGCGCCGGCGGTGTTCAGATCGTCCTCCATAGCCTCGATGAAACGGGCGCGGTGGGCGGTCAGCTCGTCGGCAAGGACCTCCTCACCATCGGCAAAGCCGTCGGTGTCGCCGGCAGCCTTGAGCAGGAACTCAAGGTTCTCGCGGCAGGTGTACATACGCTTCAGAGCTGCCTTGCTCTGTTCGATAACGTCAACGGAATAGTTGAGCGGACTGCGGTAATGGCAGCCGAGGATCATCATTCTGATGGGCTCGTAGCCGAACTTCTCGGCGACGTCGCGCACGGTGAAGAAGTTGCCGAGGGATTTACTCATCTTCTCGTTGTCAACGGTGATGAATCCGTTGTGCATCCAGTAGTTGGCAAAGGTCTTGCCGTTGCAGCACTCGGACTGAGCGATCTCGTTTTCGTGGTGAGGGAAGATCAGGTCCTGTCCGCCGCAGTGGATGTCCAGAGTCTCGCCAAGGAAACGGCGGCACATGGCAGAGCACTCGATGTGCCAGCCGGGGCGGCCGTGACCCCAGGGGCTCTCCCAGTAGGGCTCGCCGGGCTTGGAGCCTTTCCAGAGAGCGAAGTCGGTGCTCTCGCGCTTCAGACCCAGATCGTCAACGCGCTCACTGGCGCCGTCCAGCAGGTCGGCGAGGGGAATGTGAGAGAGCTTGCCGTACTCGCTGAAGCTGGAGGTGGAGAAATAAACGTCGCCGCCCGACTCGTAGGCGTGACCGTGCTCGATGAGACCGGAGATGATGCTGATGATCTCGTCGATGTTCTCGGTTGCCTTGGGATGGATGGTGGCAGGCTTGACGCCCAGACCCTTCGCGTCCTTCCAGAACTCCTCGATGTAGCGCTCGGAGATGGTCTTGAAGTCGCAGCCTTCCTCGTTGGCGCGGCGGATGATCTTGTCGTCGATGTCGGTGAAGTTCTGAACGAAGGTCACCTTGTAGTCGCGGAACTCAAAATAGCGGCGCAGAACGTCAAAGACGATCAGCGGACGGGAGTTGCCGATGTGGATCAGGTTGTAAACGGTGGGTCCGCAGGCGTACATGCGTACCTCGCCTGGATTGATGGGAACAAATTCTTCCTTGGTTCGGGTGAGGGTGTTGAATACTCTCATGATACTTTCACCACTGGCGGTGTTTCCGCCCCTTTCATATAGCTTCTTTCAATTACATATTTAGTGCCGGTCATCACAACAATGTGACTCGCAGCAGCAACAGCATTATTCATCGCCTTCGGAGGCCTGCTGAGCGGGTTGGTCACAGGTCCACACCACCAGCGAATTGCGCCCGTCGGAAAGATTGATCTCGGACACGCCGGAAAAATCACCGGGGATTTCAAGAGAAAAATCCCGATGGGCTCCGGCTATGGGCAGTGTGGGATAAAGCTCAATTATCGCAATATCCTCGTCTACCGTGCAGCCGTAGTCCTTCAATCCGGCAAAGCCGTTGAAGCTGCCGCACAGCTCGATGGACTGATCGCTCACAGCCACCGAGGCTACTGTGATGTCGGTGCTGGGAGCTGACTCCAGCACGTATTTGTATATCACCACTCCGGCTGCGGCAAGAACCAGCAGAATAACGGCGGTGATAACAAACCCTCTGCCTCTGCTTTTCTTTCGCGGCTGCTCCGAAGGGTTGGGTGCGCTGTAATTCATGCGTCGCTGCCTGCCTTCCCGGACTTCAGCTCGTCCAGCTCGCCGCGCAGTCTGAGCAGCTCCTGCCAGACGGGATCGTCGTAGTGGATCTGATCCAGCTCCGCGGGACGCTGTCCGGCGATGCGTACCACCTGAGCAGGCACGCCCACGGCGGTCGCGTCGGAGGGCACCTCGCTGAGCACCACCGCGCCTGCGGCGATACGGGCGTTGTCACCTACGGTAAAGGGACCCAGCACCTTCGCGCCGGAGCCCACCAGCACGTTCTGACCCAGCGTCGGGTGACGCTTGCCCTTGTCCTTGCCGGTACCGCCCAGAGTGACGCCCTGATAGATGGTGCAGCCGTCGCCCACCACCGCCGTTTCGCCGATGACCACGCCCATACCGTGGTCGATGGTTACCCGTCTGCCAATCTGAGCACCGGGGTGGATCTCGATACCGGTCTTACGGGCGGCGCGCTGGCTTATCCAGCGTGCGACAAAATGCATGCCGTGGCGATGGAACCATGCGGCGCGGCGGTGAGCCATCAGAGCCTTGTAGCCGGGGTAGAGCAGACGGACCTCCATGCGCGAGCGCGCGGCAGGGTCGTGCTCCATTATGGCAGTGATAAGCTCCTTGCTGTATGCGGACATGGAAAAACCTCCGTTGACAGCGCCGGCTGAGCACTGTCAGTTACAGTCCGGCGTGCAGGTAAATTATCTCGTCAGGAAAGACGGTCGAAGATGGAAGAAACCACGCCCAGAGCGGAAATAAACGCACGCTGGTCGTGACGCATGGGGAAGGTCAGCTGCAGCATATCCTTTTCGGGACAGTCCAGCTTGTCGATGGCGCGCTCGAAGTTCTCGGTGATGCCGTTACGCACGCAGATAAGCTCGATGAGCATACGGCGCAGCAGGTTGAGGATCTCGTTGGCGCGGATAAGAGCGTTGTCGGCGACGGCGTCGCAGGCATCGCGCAGGCTGTCGGAAACGAACTTCCAGTATTCCTCGTCGGCGTTGGTTTCCTGAGCCACAGGCTCCTCGACGACGGGAACAGCGGCAGGGACTTCCTCAACTGCGAGGGTGTCGACCACCGGCTCCTTGGGCTCCGGAACGGGATCCATACCGGTGCCCTCGTCGGCGATATCCTCAAAGGGATCCTGCTCGGGTTCGGGGTCAGGCTGGGGTTCGGGCTCGGGCTCGGGCTGGGGACGCAGATCGCACAGATCGTCCTCATCAACACGTCCGGAGGGATCGAGGATGTTCATGACACCCATGCGGTCAAAGAGCGGACGCCACCAGTTTTCTACGCGCACGCTGTTGCCGCTGCAGATCTTGGCAAGCACGGAAACGCCGTCGGCCATGTCATATTTCTTGACCAGACAGAACTCGTCGCGGCTGATTGCCTTCTCTGCAACAAGCTGGAACTCGTTCTTCAGCAGATAGTTGAAGCGCTGATATGCCTTCATAATCGCTTCGGGAGATTCCTCGCCGCCCAGAGCCACGGCAACAAAGCGCAGATCGCCGCTTTCGGTGTTGTCATCGCCGGTGGTAAAAGCGGCACCGATCAGACCGGTGCTTTTGGCGGCACCGACCAGGCGATTGATACATTCATTGCGTTCCTGTAACTTGCTCATGATATACCTCCGTGATTTTATATATTGCCGGAGAAAGGCTTCTCCGTTCGTAAAGTCAGAATTGACATCAGTTTACATATCCTTGAAAAGATGACGGGCATCGATGGCGTATACAGCGCCGGAAATCAGGGTGATGGCTGCGGAGATCCACAGCATACCCTCGCTCAGCCAGCAGGCGACGGTGCTGATGATCGCACCCACGCCGACACTCAGGTCGAGCAGCCCCAGATCGCCCAGCAGAGACAGAGCGAACTGGCACACGATAACGGTAACGATGGCGGCTATCTGGATAACGGTCTTGAGCTTGCCCCAGATATTGGCGGCGATAACGGTGCCCTTTGTCACCGCCACCATGCGGATAGAGGTGATGAGGAACTCACGGGCGAGCACGATGATGAGCACCCACGCCGAGCATAGTCCGGACGCCACCAGACATACCAGAGCGGCAGTGACCAGCAGTTTGTCGGCGACGGGATCCATCAGCTTGCCGAAGTCGGTTATCAGACCGCGCTTACGGGCGATGCTGCCGTCCAGCGCGTCGGTGATGGCGGCGGCACCGAAGGAAAGACCTGCCGACAGCCACAGAGGCCACCCGTGTTCGGGAGCCATCAGCAGCAGTATCGCGACAACGGGGATAAGGATGATCCTTACCATAGTAAGTTTGTTGGGAAGATTCATAGCAATACCTCGATACAGAATAATCCTGAGTCATGCTGCCGGTTTGCAGCAGGGAAAAGCGTTATTCGGCCTTTTCGCCCACAAGGTCACATTCCATGTGATCGGTGATGCGCACGCGCACCAGATCGCCTGCGTTCATGCGCTTGCCGGCGGCATCGAAAAACACCTTGCCGTCGATGTCGGGAGCGTCGAATTCGCTGCGTCCGAAGCAGCACTCCGCCAGACGGTCAAAGCCCTCAACCACAACGGTGATCTCTTTGCCGATCATATCCTCGCCGTTGCGGTCGATGACGCGGGACTGTTCCTCCATGATGATATCCATGCGGCGGTTGCCTTCCTTGGCACTGACGCGGCCGGGCATATCGTAGGCAGGGGTGTCCTCCTCGGCGGACCAGACAAAAACGCCCAGCTTTTCAAAGCGTGCCTCGCGGACAAACAGAGCCATTTCCTCGATATCCTTACGGGTCTCGCCGGGGAAGCCCACCATCATGGTGGTGCGCAGGCTGATGCCGGGGACCTTTTCGCGGATGTGCTTTACAAGAGCCAGCAGGGAATCCTTGTTTCCTCTGCGGTTCATTGCCTTGAGCACCGGCTCGGAGCAGTGCTGCAGGGGGATATCCATATACTTGACGATCTTGGGCTGGGCGGCCATAACGTCCAGCAGCTCGTCGGTGACGCGGTCGGGATAGCAGTACAGCAGACGGATCCACACAAGATCCTCTATCTCACACAGTTTATTCAGAAGCTCGGGGAGTTTTACCTCGCCGTAAAGATCCTCGCCGTAACGGGTGGTGTCCTGAGCCACGATGATAAGCTCCTTGACGCCGCCTGCCACCATGTACTTTGCTTCCTCGATGATGTTCTCCATGGGGCGGCTGCGGAATCCGCCGCGGATGCCGGGGATGGCGCAGTATGAGCAGCGGTTGTCACAGCCGTCAGCAATGCGCAGATATGCGTAGAAGGGAGGGGTGGACTGGATGCGTCCGCCCTCCATGGGATGATCGGATTTCTCGCCGTACAGAGAGAAGCGATCGCCCTCCAGTGCTCTGCGGCACACGTCGGCGATATCGGCGTTGGCGCCGATGCCCACAACGGCATTGACCTCGGGCATCTCCTCAAGAATGTCGTCACGGTAACGCTCGGCAAGGCAACCGGTGACGACGATGGCGCTGATGCGGCCTTCAGCCTTGAGCTTGCCCAGCTCGACGATCTCCTCGATGGCTTCCTCCTTGGCGCTCTCGATGAAACCGCAGGTGTTGACGATGGCGCAGTCGCACAGACCAACATCCTCGCCCAGCTCATAGCCTGCCTCGCGCAGCTTGTAGAGCATCAGCTCGGCGTCGCACTGGTTTTTGGGGCATCCAAGGCTCATGATGGCAATCTTCTGGCTCATAATTTTGATCCTCTGAATATATATAAAATCGGAAATATTTGCATATGACGATAATGCGTCAAGATATTATAGCATATACAATGCGCTTTCTGCAACAACTTTATATAGATAAAAGGAGCGCCGCCAGCCCATAGACAGGCTGTCCGGCGCTCCCGGGGAGCAAAATATTCACGCGATGGCAAACACCGCGGTGACGCGCATTTCGTCGCCCTCGGTTTCTGCAAAGACCTCGCCGCCCATCTTGTTCATCAGATTGCGGCAGATGTACAGCCCCAGACCGCTTCCGCCGGTCTGGGATGCGTTGGAGCCGCGCCAGAAGCTGTCGAAGATATGGGGCAGCTCGCTCCGGGGCAGAGCGCAGCCGGAGTTGGCGATGGTCACAAGACGGCAGTTTTCCTCGGAGGAAAAGCTTATGGCTATCCGCTTTCCGTCACCGTATTTGATGGCGTTTTCCATGATGTTCTGCAGCACCTCCACCGCACGGTCGCGGTCGCCCTTTATCAGGCAGTTGCGGTATTCTCCGATGCTCAGAGCGGTGCCGGTCAGCTTCAGCTTGTCCGAGTAGTATTCGCTGATCGCATTGACCACATCGGCAAGATAGAACTCGCCCTCCTTAACTTCGAGCGAGAGGAAATCCTCTCTGGAGGCGGTGACGATACGGGACACATACTCCTCGATCTCCCCTGCCTTCTCGTCGATCTTTCCGACTATCTCGTTCTGCTTTTCCGGACTGCCGTACAGTCCCTTTGACAGAGCCTTTGAGTAGAGGCGGATGGCGGAGAGGGGGATGCGTATGTCGTGGGACAGCGCGAGGATCAGCTTTTTGCGGTCGCGCTGCAGGGAAAGCTCGTTCTGCCTGTGCTGCTCGAGATTATCCCGCAGCATATCCATGCCCCAGATGAACCGCCCGAAGAAACGGTGGCGGCCTTCCTTGATGGGAACGGTGAGATTGCCCCGTGACAGCTCGTAGGGCATATCTCGCAGCAGATAGAACGGCCTGATTATGCGCGCGCGTATGTACAGCAGCACGGCAAGCACCGCCGCCGCGGTGATGCCCAGCGCGATGTTGACGGTCGTCAGGGTGCGGTCGGCTGTGTCTGCGTCGGCACGGTAATCAAACCGGTAAAGGCTGCCGTCTATCTCTCTGATGAGATAATCGCTGCTGCCGCCCTCCAGTGTTTCGGGAGAGCCTGCGTCCACCGGCACAACGGCGACAAGGGAGGGGTAATTCTCCATATCCAGCCCGTCGGCACCGCCTGCGCGGATATCTTCTGCGGCACGGGCGGCATCCACGCGGTACTGCCGACCGACTGCATCCTCCGCGGAGAGCAGAGCGAAATTCGTTCCGGCAAAAATCAGCGCAAACACCAGCAGCACGACCAGCATCATACGGTTAAAGGCTTTCATGGCTTCACCGCCTTGCAATTATTTGCGGGCATCCTGCTCCGCAATGATTTCTTCGGTTATCTTCACCGCTGATTCCACCATCTTCGGGCAGAAATCCACGAACAGACGGTTATCCAGCGCGTGCTGCACGCCCTGGGGAGTGCGCACGTCGCAGTCCAGCAGATCGTTGCAGAGGTACGAGCCGTTGACCTCCGCGAAACGGGCAAGGAAGCCGTCGGTGACGGCGTTGGTCCTCAGGCGGCTGTCAAGGTCGGCGGCATCGCACTGTCCGTACTTCATGCCCAGCACCATCAGCGCGCCTGTGCAGGCACCGCACACCTCGCCCTTGCATGCCTGTGCCGAAGCAGGCTCCCAGTCTGAGCGCCTGATCCTCGGTCAGTCCCAACTCGGAGGCAAACGCCGCCAATACCGCCTGAGAGCAGTGGAACTTCTCGCCGAACAGCTTCAGCGCAAGTTCTGTGTGTGTCATGTGATTTCTCCTGTGTTCTATACGTTCTTTGCAAAGGAAACGTGTTTCGTCAGCTCGGAAAAGCCTCTGCGCAGGTAAAATTCGTAGGCTGGCATATCCCTGTCGGTCTGCAGGAAGATGTGCGTCAGGCCCATCTCACGCAGGGCGTTTTCGATGTGCTCAATGAACGCCGATCCAATGCCCCTGCCCTGCAGGTCGGTGCGCACGCACAGCTCCTCGATATAGTATTCCGTGCCGCTGTACCAGTGCTTGATGTGCCCCATGGAAAGGGCGGTCATCTCCTCGCCCTCGAACATGGCGAAGGTGAGGGAATTTGCGCTGCATATCAGCTCGGTGATGTACATGGTCAGCTGGTCATCGTCGCTCCAGTCGTCGTTCCACGGCTCTTTTGTGAACACCTCACGGAAAAACGCCTTGATGTCCTCGAAGCTTTCGGGGGTAAGCTGTCTGAATTCCATATGTATGCTCCTTGATACTTTCGCTCAGAATGTTATCTTCATCAGCAGGCACTCCGCGCCGTCGTCGGTGATGGTGCCCACGGTTCGGAATCCTACTTTTTCGTAGCATCGCACCGCGCGGATATTCTCCGGCTCG
Organism: Oscillospiraceae bacterium; assembly: GCA_015065795.1. Taxonomy (GTDB): domain Bacteria; phylum Bacillota; class Clostridia; order Oscillospirales; family Acutalibacteraceae; genus SIG598. Next base: position 13,626 of record SVPO01000062.1, read on the forward strand.
GGGTCGATGAACACCTCGGTGATATGCGGATGACATTCCCGTATCAGCTCCACCATCTGCCTCAGTGCTTCGGTGCCGCAGCCCCTGCCGCGATTGTCGGGAGAGCCTATCCACATATCAATGCCGGCGGAGTGCTCACCGTGCATATAATACTGAATGAAGCCTGCCGCACTGCCGTCCAGCAGAATGAAATACGGAAAAACATCCACGGGGGAGACGATGCGCGGTCGGTATTTTTCTCTCACGCGCTCAAGGCTTACCGGCGGCTCGTCCTTTTCGTCACACCACACCCACTGCCTCAGCTCCGGCTCGTGAAACCAGTCGCGCAAAGCGCTATAATCCTCCACGGTATCGCCCATGGGGCGCAGGGATATCATTGCTTCCGGCATTGTTCTTCCTTTCATGCTATAGCACCAGCTCAAAGAAAAGCTCGGCACGTTCATTGTCGTTATATCTCTCGATTTCGGTAAATCCGCTGCTGCGGTAGAGATGCTGCGCCGCGGAAAGCTCCCTGCGTGTGTCAAGGCATATTCTGCTGTACCGCTGCTCTTTGGCGTACCCGATGGCATGGTTAAGCAGCAGTCGTCCGCAGCCTCTGCCCTGATATTCCGGCAGCACAAACATCCGCTTCAGCTCGGCGACCCCGTCTTCGGCATCCATCACGCGCAGAGCCGCCGTTCCAACAAGAACGCTGTCGTCCCAGAGACACCGGAAGCAGCCGCAGTGCATATAATATCCCTCAATGTCCGCGATATCTGCGTGCCTGTCCGAGGGTGAAAAGGGGATGCCAAGGGCGGCAAAGCACTTTTCAAAAAACTCGCACACCGAGGACTGCATATCGTTTGTAAAAGCTGAAATTTCCATA
>SVPO01000063.1 GCA_015065795.1 Oscillospiraceae bacterium
AAGCTGTCTGGAATGTTCCGGATCAACCATCTCGTCGGTTTCGGTAACAAAGATGGCGGTGGGCGGAAAGCCCTCAACGTGCAGAGGGATCTCAAAGCAGCTGTTGCAGGCTTCCTGCATGGTGCATCCGAGACCGAAGCGGGCGAAACCGTCCTTGCTTTCCCATTCCTCCCATTCGTCGGCATCCAGAATACGATAGGAGGTCACAGGATAGATCGGGAAGCAGGCTTCGGGTCTGGGTAGACCAAAGGCAGCGTAGCCTTTTTCCGTGTTCCACAGGCAGACGATATAACCGCCGGCGGAAAAACCGCAGGTGATGTATCTGTCGGGATCGACGCGGAATTCGTCCCTGCGTGACGCGATTATTTCCATGGCACGCGCTATGTCGTCCATGGCGTTGACCGCCGCGCCGTTGATATCCACCTGATATGTCAGGATGAACACATGGTATCCCAGTTCGTTGAACTGCTGCGCCACAGGCCAGCCCTCGGTCAGGTTCCAGACATTGTAGAAACCGCCGCCGGGCACCAGAAGAATAAAGGGGCGGCCGTCCGCAGCAGGGTCATCCGACGGGAAATAGACGAAGTTGGTATTTGCCTTTTCCGGAGCATCGGCGCACTCCTCCGCGGAATACAGCTTAAAGCAGTAATTCCCATCGGCGGCGGCTTTGTACAGTCGGGCAAAGCCGCGCTCCAGAGACCGCCAGCCCATTCTGTCGGCGATCTCCTGCAGCGTCCAGTTGTAGAATTCTTCTGTGGTCAGATCCCGTTTGCTTATGGCGTCGGGCGCGATATCGGCGAGTATGGGATCTTCCAGTATTGACCTGAGTGTTCTGTCTTTGAGCATATTATCTCCTCATAAATCATGAAAAGCATCAGGCGGCAGATGCAGTTGACACATCTGCCGCCGTCGGGATTATCGGTCGATCTGACTGTAGTTGTACATCTGGGGACCCTTGGAGACCTCGAACGCCGCGCTTGAAGCGAAGCAGTAGGCACTCCATGCGCACAGAACGTCAAAGAGCACACCCTTGGGAGGCATGATCTCACCCTTCTTGAGGTCACGCAGGATGTCGTAGGTCAGCTTCATTGCCGGAGCCAGCTGGGTCAGCTCATTCTGCAGGCTGAACAGGCTGGCAAGGCGCACCTCGGGCATCAGCTCCTGAGCGAAGAAAACATACTCCTGCTGGCAGGGGATGTACATTCCGTCGTCCAGCGGCATGGAGCAGAGGGTGTTGAAATACTTGGTGCCGGTCTTGTAGTGGAGGTTGTGGTTCTCCATGACCGTCTCCACCGTCTTGCGGATGTCGGCTTCGTTGACGTCGCGCATATCACGTCCTGCGCCCAGCACCAGCTCTGCCAGCGTCCACGCAAAGGAACGCAGGGTTGTGATGGACTCAACGGAGCGGATGATACCGTAGTGCAGCTCGCACTCGAGGTCGTCGTTTGCCTTGAACATGACCTCGGGCACATGGAACACCTTGGTGACGTAGTGAGCGGCGTCGCGCAGGGCGTTGCCGGTCTGGGGATCGAGATCCTCCAGCACGAAGCTGAGCTTCTTTTCAAGATATCCCGGCTCAACGGGAGTGAGCTGGATGTCCGGCTTCTGGATGCCGGGCACCACCGCCTGACGATCGGGCACCAGCTCCATGGGATCGTTCAGCTCGGGCATATCACCCAGACCCAGCATCTCGTCAAAGGGCTCGTCGGTGACGATGGGGGTGCGGATGCGGTCGCTGACGATGCGCTCGTCAAAGGCATCGTTGAAGATGGGCGAATCGGTGTAGCCCGACTTGCGTGAATGCTTGACGAACTCGTTGTTCAGATCCTTATAGTACAGCTGCTTGAGCACCGTCTGGGACGGGATCAGGCGGCTGCGGCTGATGAAGTAGCGCTCCACCATCTCCACGGGATCAAGATAGGCATACTTGACGAACTTGATGAAGTAGAGCAGAGGCCAGCCGCCCTCGGACAGATCATGGTCGCCGATGGCGTCGGCAAAAGTGGACAGCATACGCTCCTGAGTGGCGCGGTCAAAGCCGCGGAAGATCATACCCAGTGACTGGGCGTCAACGTCCACGTCCTCGCCGGGAGCAGGCAGCCACGCGCTCTGGTTGAGCTCGTAGGTAAAGAACATATCGGGCACTGCCTTGATGATGTGCCGTCTGACCTGACCAAGAGCGTATCTGCGTCCGAACTGATGGAACAGCATGGTCAGAACGTGCATCGCCACCTCCACCTGAGAATCCAGGATCATCAGGTGATGGTTGTCCACAGGCTTTTCAAAATACTTCTTGACCGCCTCGAGACGCTTGGTGAAATCGGAGGCGGTGGCGCAGTTGAGCCACACGGCGTTGGCATTGTCGCCGTAGATGGTTTCCACCACCGTCTGGCGGATGTGTCCGCTGGTGGGGGTCTCGTACTTGATGTCGCCGCAGAGATACTGCAGAGCCTGCACCAGCAGCCAGCAGACGGTCTTGCCGCCGCGGGCAGCCATCATGGCGATCTCGGGCAGGTGATCCATGGGATCGGGCTGCTCCCTGCCGCGGGCAGGGGGATAGACGGCATCAAAGGTGATGAACAGCTCGTCCACGATGCCCATGAGCACGTTCTGGGGGATGGTGTAATCCCGGTCGCCGTTCATTTCGGAATAGACGCGCAGCAGGGTAAAGATTGCCTCCTGCACCAGACACTGCTCCTCGCTCACCGCCACCACATCGTCGGTTGTCTGGGGGGAGACCAGCTTTTCGGCACTGAAGTCGATATTAAGGGGCAGCACGGAGCTGAGCACCTGACGGCGGGCGACGGAATCGCCCAGCAGGATGTAGGTCTCGTCGTTGACGCGGTCGATCACGCCGCTGTCGGCATGGTAGATGAACACGTCGGAGGAGAAGGGATGCTCAAATTCCTCGCCGTTGATGATGAGGGTGCAGTCATAGCGCGAACCGAACTCCAGCATCTTCTTGATGGCGGCGAAGTCATAGAAATCGATATATGCGATCTCGCGACAGGGCATGGATATGATGAGATCCTGTCCGCAGGAGATCTCGTGCAGCAGATCGGGCATACACAGCACATAGGAAGCCAGATTATTCTGGATGTAGCGGAAGGAGGAGAACTCGCTGGAAGCAAAGGAATACTTGGTGCGGATGTCCACATTGAGCATATTGCGCTCGGCGGCTGCCCACACGTCGCGCTCGTCCACCTGCCAGTTGTCCACGCAGCGCTTCTCAAGGTAGAGATAGCCCATGGGCGTGTCGATGACGATGAACTGCAGCAGGCTGGGCTCGCGCTCACGGTAGACCATGTTCTCCAGATCTTCGTAATAGCGGCTGTCGCTGACCTCGATGAGCAGGCTGTTCTTGATGGCGTCAAAGGTGAAGTGCTGGAAGCCCACCTGCTCAAGGGTGCGCTCAAAGGGATACCTGTCGTTGGCGTAGAGGTTGACCTTGCCCAGACCGCCCTCGAAGGAGATGCGGCGGTAGCTTGCCTCGCGGCGCAGGGGAGGATCCTTGAGAATGTCACGGGAACGCAGATAGGAGGAGTATTCATACTCGGGGGAATCCTCAAAGAGGGTATCGCAGATGGCTCTGAGGAAGTCGCGGAAAATCTCCTCGTCGGCAGTCTCGGACAGCTTGCAGACGTATTCGCTGTAGACAAAGTCAAGCAGCTTGCGCTTGATGGCTCCCGGGGCACGGGAGGCAAACATGAACAGCTTGGCTCTGGTTTCGGCACTGGTTCCGGCAAGGGTGTCGGAGGCAAACTGTGCCATGGCGGCAGCCTCTCTGGGAGCGGAACCGGGATAGATCTTCATGAACTCCGAATAAAGCTCGGAATTGGTGAGCTGCTCCTCGCAGATGTTCTGGTGGATGTACAGCAGCATACCCATCACGCCGGTGCGGATGGCCTTTTCCTCGTCGGTGATGCGCTCCTTGCGCTGCTCGCTCTTTTTGGCGGCGGCAACGCGCTTCTGGCGCAGCTTGCCCAGATCAACAGGCTTGGGAGTGAACTTTGCCGGGTCGAAATCATCAGGCACGAGGGGCTTGGGCTGCTCGGTCTGTTCTTCGGGCTGCGCTGCGGGCTGTACGGCGGCAGGAGGCGGCGGCAGAATGACAGCGTCGCTTTCCTCTGCGGTCTCGTGAACCTCCGGCAGCTCAAAGCCTTCACTGCTGACGGGCAGCTCGTCCATCTGGACGTGACCGAAGGTGAACACCTTGGATCCCTCGGGCACCTGGATCTTCAGCTGCTCGGCAACATCGGCAGGTTCTTCGGTCTCAGGCTCAGCAATGGGTTCCTCCGGCTGAGCTGCTTCCACTGCTTCGGCAAGCTGGGTCAGCTCCTCGGCAGGTTCTTCTTCGATGATCTCCGGCTCGATGATCTCGGGCTCGGCAACCTCCACGCTGCGCTCAGCCTTGGGCTCGGTCTCGGGCACAAAGCCGATATCCTCCAGCTCGGAGGCGGAAAGATACTTGCCCCGGCGCAGGTCGGCAAGGCGCTGCTCAAAGCGCTCGCGCTCACGCTTTCCGAAAAGACCGGTAAAGGCATCGCGCAGGATGCGCTCGGTGCCCTGAGGTCCTCTGGAGGCGTAGAGCAGCTTGAAGCCCAGCTTGGTCATAAAGAGCTTGTCGCCCACATGAGCCTCGCGAGCCATCAGCTCCACGACGCGCTTGCCGTCGGGCTGCTCGAGACGCGCGGTGGCGGCATCGATCAGCTCAGCAGCCTTGGTATCCTCAATGCCCGGATAGAGGGCGGTGATGTCGTGATAGAAACGGGAAACGTCAAGGGCACTGCCGAACTCGCGGCGGTACAGCTTGAGCAGGGTGATGAGCATGGCACCCTGCACGTCCTCGTCGGTGTTTTTTGGCACCACAAAGGACAGGGGCAGCATAACGCCCTCGCGGCTGTCGGCAAGGCGGATGCTGTTCCAGTTGAAGCCGGGCAGCAGGGAGAAGTCGGAATAGTCGATATCACGATCGGTGAAATCAGCCTCGTCGATATCGAACTGAGGGGGATAGACGAGGGAAGTGATGTCGGCGGCGTCTCTGATGTGCGCCCATCTCAGGGAGGACACACGGGAGAAGTTGCTGCCGGAGATGTCCCGACCGGCAAAGCGCGCGGCGGCGGCATCAAAGCACTCGGGGTACTTGATCTTGCGGATATCGGCAGAGCCGCCGATGGTGGCAAAGCCGAAGCTGTTGGCACGGGTAAAGTCGCTGCCGGAGATATCCATGCCGCGGAAGTCGGCGTTTTCGTAATCGAAGTCGGCAGGATAGATGATGTTCTCAAGACCGGCGGCGTGGGCGATATGCTCCCAGCGCAGGCGGCTGACCAGCGAAAAGTCGCTGCCGGAAATGTCACGACCTGCATAGTCGGCATCGGCAGGATCGTATGACGAGGGATATCTGATGCCGCGGATGTCGTCCGCCTTGGCGATGTGCTTCCACTCAAGGCGGTTGACCAGCGAGAAGTCGCTGCCGGAGATGTTGCGGGAGCTGAAATCGGCTTCCTCGATGTCGAAGGTGGCAGGATACTTCACCGCCACGATATCCTGAGCCGGCTCAAGATGCTTCCAGCGCAGGGCGTAGACGGCGGAAAAGTCGCAGCTGCGCAGGCTTCTGCCGAAGAAGTTGGCGTTGCTCACGTCAAAGGAGGACGGGAACACCACGCCGTTGATGTCGCTGGCACGCTCGATATGACGCCAGCGCAGATTCTCCACCAGAGAGAAGTTGGAGAAGTCGATGGCTCTGCCGGAAAAATCCACCAGATTGGGATTGAAGCAGGCAGGATACTTGATACCGTAGATGTCGGTGGCATCCTCGATCTCAAAGGGATCCAGCTCGGTGCGGTCGGACAGGTCGGCAAAGGCGAGAGAAACGGGATTCTCCGGCTTCTGGTGACCCAGACGGGCGGCGCGGGTGCGCTTTTCCGCCGGAACCGACTGCATTGATTCGATGACCGGGGCATCGCCCGAGACCTCGGCAGCTTCCTTGACGGATGCCGACTGCTCCACTGCCTTGCGGCGGCGGCTGAGCCAGCGGTTCTGCACCTCGCTCATCTTTGCCGACACCTGCTCGGTGGTCTTGGAGGCACTGGCGGTGGATTTGCTCTTGCCGAAGATACCGGCGATGGAATCCACTTCGCCCTCGATGTCATCCTTCTTTACCGGCTTCTGCTCGGCGACGGGGGCAGGCTCGGTGCCGAAGGACAGCACCGGAGTAAAACCGTCGCTGCCCTCCGCTGCCGGCTGCTCCGCGGCAGTCTGCGCGGCGGAAGCCGCTGCGGAAACCGGCTCGGCAGGATTCTGCGCTGCCGGTGAGGTATTGTTTTTCTTGTTTCGATTCTTTCTGAAAATTGCCATATATCCAGCCGTCGCGGCGCACATTCGCCGCGCAGCCCCTCCTTATCCTGTTTGCTTCTGTGTGCCGCCCTCTGCGGTCACATTTCTCTTTATCTTAAACTCTGATCCCTTTCGGTCAGTTGCGCTTGACGCGGACGATGACCTCCTGCACCAGATTCTCCGCTTCGGTGTTGCCGAGGATGGTGCCGGTGATGGTGGCGGTTCCTCTGCCCACGGCGGATATTGTGCCGTCCTGAGCGATGGTCGCCACAGCCTCATTGCTGGACTCCCAGTGAATGGCGGAAAGGGGAACTCCGGCGTCCACGGGGTAGATGAGAATACCCAGCGTGTAGGTCTGCCCGACCTTCATGGAAATATCGTGCTGGTCGATGGTAAAGCTGTCCGCAGGGTACGCGGTGGTGGTGGTAGTGGGATAGCTGGTGGTGGGGAATTTGGTCACATCCACCGAGGTGGTCGCCACGCCGTCCGAGCCTGAAACAAACTGCGTCGGGGCAGGCGGCATGGTGGTGTAGCTGTAGTCGTTGTCCGTGTCGGCGTAATCAACGAAGCCCACGGCGTTGGTGGTGCTGCCGGCACCCACAACATAGCCCAGCAGACCGCCGCACAGCAGGCTGACGAGCATGACCGCGGTGCATACCGCGCCGAAGATCATGTTGGTGGTGACCTTCATGCCGGTGTCGATTGCTTCCAGAACGATTGCGCTGACGTTGTCGGCGCTGTTCTCGGCGATGGCAAGATTGAGCAGCTCGCTGGTGTGACCGAAGGGATCCTTGCGCTTGCTCAGGCACTCGGCGATGGTCTCGTCGTCCAGATAATCGGAGACGCCGTCGCTGCAGAGGAGAACCTTGTCTCCCGGACGCAGCTTGAAAGGCTTTGCGCGGTATGGCTCCAGCTCGCCGCTGGACTCGGGCATACCCAGATATTTGGTCAGACCGCCGTTGCGGATGCCCTCCTCGCTGAGGGTCACGCTCTGCTGTCCCTTGACCGAGACGTGGTCACGGGTCAGGCGGATGAGCTGACGGTCACGGAAAAGGTAGATGCGGCTGTCGCCTGCGTTGTAGGCGTGAACCGTTTCGTTCTCCACGATGACCAGAGCCATGGTGGAGGCGGTGCGCACGCCGCCGGTCTCCTTTATCTGCTCACGGATCTCGATGTTGGTGTTGTGCACATAATCCAGCACTGCCACGTCGGGACTGGTGGCGGTGTCAAAGGACACACGGTCCAGCACCTCGTCCAGACGGGTCGCCGCCAGCAGGGAGGCAAAGGAGCCGGTGTTGTTTCGTCCCATGCCGTCCAGCACCGCAAAGCAGTTGACGTCCGCTTCCTCGCCGGTCTTGATGGCGTAATCATCCCGTATGACGCGAGGGGTGATAAAGTCGCCGTTGAAGTATATGTTGTCCTCGTTGTTGCCGCGCGCGTTGCCCACACGGGATTCGCCTGCCGCGCGAACGATCAGTTTCTTGGTGGCTGCCAATGTAATCAGTCTCCTGTAACGGTTATGTGGTTGCAGCTTCCCCTTACCCCGGAAAAAGCTAAAACATATAATAGCATAAAAATATCAAAATAAGAAGCGCACTGCCGTTAATTTACGAATTTTTCATAAATTCCCCCTCGCGGCTCATTCCGAGTGGAAAATCCGCCGTTTTGCCCCGGAAATAATCCGCATTGAAACGGCGGCGGTATCGTGGTATAATGTGCTGTAAAGGTAATCACCAAGGAGGGCTCCGCGCTTTGCCGCCCGGAGGATGATCGTATGATAAAAAAGCTCAACAAGGCTGCGCTGGCCGCCTCCCTGCCCATGGGAGGATTCATCGGCTGGACGCTTGCCATCATGTGTATCTGCCAGCAGAATCTGCGTCATTATCACGACGAGAGCCTGCTGCTTTCGGTAAACACCACCTTTCTCACCGCAGGAACAATCACCAGCGCGCTGCTGGTGGTGATACTGCTTCTGCTGGACTTTGACGGTCTTTTAGGCGACCGCCTGCTGCGCTGGCTGCCCGGACTGCTCATGGCTGAGGCAGGCATCGCCGTGGCTCTTGCCAACGTGGGCACCATGACCGCCTTTGCCGCAATCGCCGGTGTCGCCGCCGCGCTGGGCGCCATGGCGGTGTTCACACATCTGCTGCGCATCAAGGTCGGACAGCGAATGACCGCCATCGGTCTGGGACTTGCCATCGGCGGCGTGATACGGGTCATCGTTGCCGCCACCACCGCTCAGGCAAGCAGCTCCGGTCTGGTGGCTGCCGCGGTCATCGTGGGCATCCTTGCCGCGCTGACCGTACATTCGCGCTCCGGCTCGGAGGATCACGGCGGTGTGCTCATCGCCCTTGCCGAAGCTCCCCCCAGGACCATAATCAGCAAGGTACCGCTGGTTTATATCATTCTGCCCATACTGGCAGGGGCGTTCTGGCTGGCGTACAGTCACATCCAGCGCTTTGCCGAAGCCAAGCTGCCTGCAGGCTACGAGGGCTATGACGTTTCCGCATATATCGGCTTCATCATCGCCGCCCTCATTGCCGCGCTGTTTGTCAGGCTCTCCCGTCTGGCGCTGCTGTTTGCCGTGGGCACCGGCTTTGCCGCCGCCGCGGGAATGCTCGCATCCCTTCCCTATCTGACCGACACCGAGGCAGGCATCTTTGCCATGATGAGCTTCGGTTCCCTCGCCTGCACCAGAGCGTGCATCTATCTGTTCATCATCGTCTTTTCCCTTGACCGTCCCCATCCGCTGTTCTACGCCATGTTCGGCTACACGGTGTCCACCTTTGCCGAGCTGGCAGGCGTATGGCTGGACGGACGCATGGACAGCCCCAACCTCAGCCGATATATCGCCATTCTGCTGATCCTCATGCCTCTGGGCGGCGGTCTGCTTCACGCAGGTATGCGCCGATACGGCTTCTCTCAGGACAAGCTGGATCACCGCAAGATGATCAGCGGTCTTGTAAAGAAGCGCAGCGCCGAGCTGAAGCTGACCGAGCGCGAGCAGTCCATGCTGGAATCCATCGTGCTTGAGGGCAGCGGCGTGGAGGAGCTTGCAGGACATATGCTCTTTTCCCACAACACCGTCAAGGTGCTGCTCCGCCCCATCTACAGCAAGCTGGGCGCATCCAGTCCCGAGGAGCTGCGTGAGCAGTTCGGAAAGGCAGCCGACAGTCAGGAGGAATTTCTCGCCCGTGTCCATGCCGCCGAGGACGAAAAGCGCGTCGCCGACCGGCTCAAGGCGCGTCAGGAAAAGCGTGAACAGCGCGAAATGGAGCGCCGCGAGCGTGAGCGTCTGGATCAGGAGGAGCTGGAACGCAAGCTGCTGGAAATGCAGACCATGAACCAGCTGCTCGGTGCCGATGACGATCCGTCCGCCGAGGGTACAGAATCGAATGAAGACGCGGAGGACATCGACGCCGCCGCTGCTGCCGAAGCCGAAGAAACCGCAGAAACAGAATCCGAAAGCACTGCCGACGATTCCGAGGAAACCGACGACGAAAGCGCATCGGAGGAGGAAGCTGCTGAAGGCGATCCCGAAGAAGAATCCAAGCTCACCGACGGTGAGACCGAGGATGCGGATGACGATCCCGAAGAAAGCAATGCCCCGTCCGAATCGGCAGACTCGGAATCCGTCGATGACGAAAGTAACCCCGACAGCGATGTGCCCGAAAACGACAGTCCTGCCGATGACCATTCCGACAGCGCAGAAGCAAAATCCGAAGGTCCCGGCAAAAAGAAGGTCGTCGCCCACAGGCAGCACCGCAAAAAGAACCGAAAGTAACCATCCGCAAACACAACCCCGAAAGGAGGAAACACGCATGAAAATGAATGGATATTCATTCACGCCGCGACGCATCCTGGTCCGTCTGGCGGCGGCAGTGCTGATGCTGGCACTGTTCTGCGCAGGCGGAACGGTGGCGTACGCCGAGACGCCCACCGTGCATGCGCCTGTTTCCTCCGTGGATATTTCCTCGTCGGATATTCTCTCCGGCGAGCCTGCCGACTTCACCCGTGTGGTATCGGTGCCCGTCAATATCAACATCCCGGATTTTTATCAGCAGGTAATCAATGTATCCGGTATGTATATTTTTACGATGCCCGACGGTCAGATACACAAGCGGATATACGGCGCGATCGATGACGTATACGGCTGGTACGAGCCGCACGGCCCTGACAACATCGTGTTCGCAGGTTCCGAACCCATCGACACCGCCGCCGACGCCCGTATGTATTACGACGCGCTGAGCCGCGCCGAGCTGGACGCCATGGAACGGCAGGATTATGCAGGAATTCTCCCACCGGAGGAGGCCGTGACCGTCGTTGAAGAAGTCCGGGGCGTGACCCTGTCCGACCTGACCTACTACTTCGTGGGCGGCGCGGTGACACTGTGCCTGATCATCACCGTGGGAGCGCTCATTGTCCGATCCCGCAGCCGCACCGACGAATGGTACGGTTGACACAGGGCACAGTATAAATATTCATTTCGTATACAAGGTTATGCATATTGACAGTTGCAAATCCCGAATAACGGGTGTATAATACCATCAACAAAGAAATTTCAACGCGTCCCGCCGGTGGTTTCCGGTCCCGGCGCGCTGCAACGGAGGTAATTCATCATGTCTGACATCAAAAAGGTCGTGCTGGCTTATTCCGGCGGACTGGACACTTCCATCATCATCCCCTGGCTGAAGGAAAACTACGATAACTGCGAAGTCATCGCCGTTTCCGGTGACGTCGGACAGGGCACCGAGCTGGACGGTCTGGAGGAAAAGGCAATCAAGACCGGCGCTTCCAAGCTGTACATAGAGGATCTGAACGACGAGTTCGTTTCCGATTTCGTCTTCCCCACCCTCAAGGCAGGTGCTGTCTACGAAGGCAAGTATCTGCTGGGCACCAGCTTTGCTCGTCCCGTCATCGCCAAGCGCATCGTTGAGATCGCTCTGGCTGAGGGTGCCGACGCCATCTGCCACGGCTGCACCGGCAAGGGCAACGATCAGGTCCGTTTCGAGCTGACCATCAAGCACTTCGCTCCCGGCATGAAGATCATCGCCCCCTGGCGTGAGTGGGACATCAAGAGCCGTGACGAGGAGATCGACTACGCCGAGGCTCACAACATCCCCCTGAAGATCAACCGCGAGACCAACTATTCCAAGGACAAGAACGTCTGGCACCTCTCCCACGAGGGTCTGGATCTGGAAGATCCCTGGAACGAGCCCATGTATGACAAGATCCTTGAGCTGGGTGTCTCCCCCGAGCAGGCTCCCGACAAGGCTACCTATATCACCCTCTCCTTTGAGAAGGGCATCCCCGTCGCTCTGGACGGCGTCAAGTACGGTCCTTCCGAGATGGTCCGCAAGCTCAACGAGCTGGGCGGCGCCAACGGCATCGGTATCGCCGACATCGTCGAGAACCGTCTGGTGGGCATGAAGTCCCGCGGCGTTTATGAGACTCCGGGCGGAACCATCCTCTATCACGCTCATCAGAAGCTCGAGGAGATCTGCCTCGATAAGGAAACCTTCCACTACAAGCAGGGTGTCGGTATCAAGTACGCCGAGCTGGTCTACAACGGACAGTGGTACACTCCTCTCCGTGAGGCTCTGGACGCTTTCGTTGACTCCACTCAGGAAACCGTTACCGGTGACGTACGTCTGAAGCTGTACAAGGGCAACATCATCGACGCCGGCGTACGCTCCCCCTATTCCCTCTATGACGAGGAAGTCGCCACCTTCGACGCTGACGAGGTCTACGATCAGAAGGATTCCGCCGGCTTCATCAACCTGTTCGGTCTGCCCATCAAGGTCAAGGCCATCAAGGAAGGCAAGTAATCCCAACCAAACCATAATCAAATACTATTGCGCGATAATGCGCCACCCTGAAGCCGCCGCTTAACTGCGACGGCTTTGCGGCGTATTATCGGACTGCGGAAACGAGGATAAACATGAAACTCTGGCAGGGCAGATTCCACAAGCAGCTGGACGAGGCAGCCGATGCCTACAATTCTTCCATCACCTTTGACAAGCGTATGTACCGCGAGGATATCACCGGCAGTATGGCTCACGCCGCCATGCTGGGGGCTCAGGGCATCATCTCCAGAGAGGATTCCGACAAGATCATCGACGGTCTGAACGGCATCCTTGCCGAGATCGATTCCGGCGAGCTGGAGATCGATCTGTCCGCCGAGGACATCCACACCTTTATCGAGGGCGAGCTGACCGCGCGCATCGGCGACGCAGGCAAGCGTCTGCACACCGCCCGCAGCCGCAACGATCAGGTGGCGCTGGATATCCGTCTGCACCTGCGCAGCTCCTGCGACGCTATCATCGAAAAGCTGAGCAGGCTGATCGTGGTGCTCAGCAAGATGGCAAAGGAATACGCCGGTGCGGTCATGCCCGGCTACACCCATCTGCAGCGCGCCCAGCCCATCACCTTCGGTCACTGGCTCAACGCCTACGGCTGCATGCTGATGCGTGACGTGAACCGCATCGAGGACGCCCGTGCCCGAATGAATTATTCTCCTCTGGGCTGCGGAGCTCTGGCAGGCACCACCTACCCCATCGACCGCCACATGACCGCCGCTCAGCTGGGCATGGACGGCTGCTGCCACAACTCCCTGGACGGCGTTTCCGACCGCGATTTCTGCATCGAGCTGGCTTCGGCGCTTTCGCTGGTGATGGTTCATCTTTCCCGTTTCTCCGAGGAGATCATCCTCTACACCTCGTGGGAATTCAAGTTCATCGAGCTGTCCGACGCCTTCTCCACCGGCTCCTCCATCATGCCCCAGAAGAAGAACCCCGACATCGCCGAGCTGACCCGCGGCAAATCCGGCCGCGTCATCGGCGATCTGGTCACCCTGCTGACTGTGATGAAGGGCATCCCCCTCGCCTACAACAAGGATATGCAGGAGGACAAGGAGGCCATCTTTGACGCGGTGGACACCGTTACCATGTGCCTCGACGCTTTCACTCCCATGATCGAGACCATGTCTCCCATTCCGGAAAACATGCGCAAGGCTGCTGCCGGCGGCTTCATCAACGCCACCGACTGCGCCGACTATCTCACCGGCGTGAAGGGTCTGCCCTTCCGCGATGCCTACAAGATCACCGGCGAGCTGGTTGCACGCTGCATCGAGCTGGGCGTCACCCTTGAGACCCTGCCCGTTGAGGAGTACAAGGCTCTGTGCGACAAGTTTGATGAGGGCGTTTACGCCGCCATCGATCTTGACCGCTGCGTCAGTGAGCGCAGGAGCTACGGCGGTCCCGCCCCCGAGCAGGTGCAGGAGACCGCGCAGTCGCTGCTGGCTCAGGCAGAGATGCGTCTCTCCTCCGCAAAGTAATGAAATCAGCGTAATTTGAATGTAATTGCACGAAAACGCATGAACTTTGTTTTCATGCGTTTTCTCTCCATCTTATGTCTCCGGAGGTTTCATGGACAGATTCAGAATTGGCATTATCGGCGCGGACAGTCCGCAGGGTCAGCAGCTGACCAGACTGCTGCTGGCTCATCCCATAGCCGAGCTGGTGGCTGTAAGCACCACTGTGGGCAGCACCGGTCTGACCGGCAGTACCGTGGGCAGCTGCTGCCCGTCGCTGCTTGACCGCTGCGCTCTCAGCTTTGTGTCCGACGAGCAGGTCATGAGCGAAGCGGATGTAGTGTTCAACGCCGATCTTGCGGCGGACAGTCAGGAGCTGGCTGCCGGCTGCATCAAGAATAAATGCGTCTTTCTCGATATGGGCAGTGCTTTCCGCATCGCCGACGAGGAGGAATACCGCCAGTGGTTCGGCACAGGCTTTGCCTATCCCGGACTTAACGAGGCGGCGGTTTACGGTCTGCCCGAGCTGATGCGCGAGCATATGACCGGCAAGGTGCTTGCCGCCATCCCCGGCGGTGCGGCAACTGCGGTGCTTATGGCTCTGGTGCCGCTGCTCAACGAGCAGCTCATCGAGCCGGAGGGCATCACCATCACCGCCATGCTGCCTGCCGGCGGCAGCGGCGCAGACCTGTGCGCCGCACCTGCGGTGCCTTTCACGGAGACTCCCGAGATCGAGCAGATGCTCAGCGAGGCTGCAGGACGGACGATACGCGTTGCCG
>SVPO01000064.1 GCA_015065795.1 Oscillospiraceae bacterium
TGACGGTGAGGGTCCACCTGTTCCCATTCCGAACACAGTAGTTAAGCTCACTAGTGCCGAAAATACTTGGCTGGAGACGGCCTGGAAAGATAGGAAGATGCCAACACAATGACAGCCGTTCCTTTTGGAGCGGCTGTTTTCTTTTGCTTATCTAATCTGAAAGAGGTATTGCGTATGAAGCGTTTTTCCGCTCTCCTGATGGCGGCGTTGATGCTGCTGGGTGTTCTTTCCGGATGCGGCGACAGCAATGAGATCACCGGCGTGAGCATGGCTCAGCAGGAATACGTGGGCTACAATATCTTTGAGATTCCGCGCTTCTGCGGTGAGGGCGAGACTGCGGATCAGCTCAACGCCCAGCTGGACGAGCGTCTGGCTCCCTACATCGACGGCTGGGACGCCATCAAAGGTGATGACGTCTACTGGTACGAGGTCAAGTCCTATCCCATCTGCGGCGAGCGCTATATGCAGGTCGCAGTCACCGCCATCGAGTATCCCAATTACGGCACCGACGGCGACGTGTTCTCCCTGTGCTACGATGCCGAGGAGGGCAGACAGCTCACCATCGACGACGCTCTGCAGCAGGCAGGTGTTTCCCGTGAAACAGTGGAGCAGCGCGCCTGTATGCTGATGACCGATTATCTTTCCGAGGGCGATCTGGTCGTTGAGGTATCCATGCCTGCCTTTGTATTCGCCGGCAGCGAGCTGTGCGTGGTGCTCCGCGCCTTTATCGAGAACGACCTTGCCGACGAGCACGACGAGCTGTTCGTTTACAACACCGCTCAGGACGCCCTGACCGACTACAGCGGCGGCAAGCTGCTGCCCACCGGTCTGTGTGACCACCTCGATCCTCCGCTGCATTACGACCGCGGAGAATAAAATAACTGCGCTGATGCCTGCCGTCTGTTCACCGTGAGCGGACGGCAGGATTTTTTGGTAAACTATTTGAACCTTTTGCGGCGCGCGTTCGTATATGTGAATGAAAGGAGGCGCGGAAGTGACCATTGACCATTACATACAGCAGCACGGACGGCGGCTGTTCGGGCTGTGCATGACCCTCTGCGCCGACCGTTTCAGCGCCGAGGATCTGTATCAGGAAACGTGGCTGAGGGTGTGCAGGCGCATCGGTCAGTACGACACCCGTCGGGAATTCGAGCCATGGCTGACGGGGATATGCGTCAACACCTATCGCGACGAGCTGCGCAGGCGAAAGCTTTCACGACTGTTTGACGGCTTTGCATCCACCGAGGAAAAGGAGCAGACCATCAATGCCGTGGAGGCTCCCGGTCCGGAGGATCACTCCGACCTGCACGCCGCCATCGACCGGCTGCCGGACAAGCTGCGCGTGGCAGTTATCCTGCACTATTTCCACGACATGAAGCACGAACAGACCGCTGCCGCCCTTGGGATCCCGGTGGGCACGGTCAAATCCCGCCTGAATCAGGCAAAAAAGCGATTGAGAGAGGAGCTGCAGTATGAAGCAGATATATGATTTTAACGGGCACGAACCGCCCCGTATAAACGAAGCCATGCTTCAGGAGCAGCTCAGACGCCGTGAGCTTAAAAGGCAGACCCTGCTGCTGCGCATCGCCGCCCTGCTGAGCTGCGTGTGCTACGCGGTGTTCGCCTTCTTCATCATCAACGATTCGGTCATCGCGGCGGTGGCGAGCATCATCATGTGCACCGTCACCCTCATCGGCACCGGCGTTCTGTCCGTGGTGTTTCTGCGCTGCGGAATGAAGGATCAGAGTTGACTGTATTATCGAAATAAGAAAGGAATGTGACTTATGGGAGTTGCTGCTATCGTATACCCCATCTTTATTCTTTGCGCGCTGCTTTTGCTGATCATCCCCGTTGTGATGGGCATCTACATCTACAGGGACGCAAAAAAGCGCGGCATGAACGCTCCCCTGTGGACGCTGCTGGGCGTGCTTGCCCCGGGATTTATCGGACTGATCATCTACCTCATCGTCCGCGGTGATCATCCCGACCTGCAGTGCCCAGCCTGCAGCAAGCCGGTCAGCGCCGACTTTTCCGTCTGCCCCTACTGCGGCGCGATGCTCAAGGAGAAATGCGCGCAGTGCGGCTACACCCTTGAATGCGGCTGGGTGGTGTGCGCTTCCTGCGGCACCGAGATCCCCGAGGATCAGCGCCGCGCCGCCGTTCACAGCAAGGGCGGAAACGGTCTGAAATGGCTGCTGGGACTGATAATCGTCGTTCCCCTGACGCTGATGGTGCTGCTGTTTGCCGCCACCTGCCTGTACACCGCAGGTAATGCAGGCTGCAGCCTTGAATTCCACCAGATCACCAAGTCCGCCATCTATGAAAGTCAGACTGAGATCCTTGACTGGATCTCCGACTGCGACGCAAAGGGCGACGGCACATATGCACTGCGCACCGATTATAGCATGGGTGCCGAGTCTGTGACAAACCTGCTGGTCTATCGCAACGACGGTTATTCGGAGGTTTCCACCTCCTACGGCGGCGGCGGTTGGTTTGCCTCCCCTGAGCTGCTGATCGATTTCTATGTCCCCGACTATGAATCCGATCTGGATTACACACTGGTGGCATTTGAATTCATGGCAAACAACGACAAGGACACCACCGTCAGCTTCTCCGACTACGATCAGTACATGAATCAGTCAGCCCTTGACTGCAAGATGATAGAAACTGACGCTCTGGATGGGCTGATCACCGATATTTTCGACATGGATTATGCCGAGAAGTCGTATGATGACTGTATGTATAGCATCGAATTCGATGAATCCATGACCGCCGTATACGGTATTGGCACAGAAATCTGCAAAGACGGCACGTTGGATCTGGGTAATGCCTCACACGCACAGAGCGCCGACGGAAGCGATCTTGCCGGTGATTGCTTCTATTTCTCCCATCTGGCTGATCTGACAGCGACGGAATATACCCTTGTGGTTACCCTGTTTGACGAAAATGAAGCGGAGATATTCAGGACCGAGCCGGTCACTCTCAGCGGAGATACGGAGGCTCCTCTGATTTACTTCTTCCTCGACGATGATGGCAACATCACCTACAAATGATAATCGTGATATAAGGTAACAGAACAGCCGTACCGACGGAGGGATAAACCCTGTCGGTACGGCTGTTTTTTGTATTCGGTTATAGGGCGCGGTGGATGATTCCGCCGCCGATGACGCGGTCGCCGTCGTAGAACACCGCCGACTGACCGGGTGTTGCGGCGCGCTGTGGGGTCTCCAGCTCGATCACTGCCCTCTCCCCCTCCACGGTGACCTTCGCCGCCGCAACAGGCGCGGAGTAGCGCAGCTTGACGCCGCAGGTGAAAGAATTCGGCGTGATTTCCGGCTGAATGATGTTGACCTGTGAACACTCCACACGGCTGACAAAGCACTGGTCGTTGGTCCCCAGCACGATGCGGTTGCTCTCCGGCAGCAGCTCCAGCACGAACATGGGCTGGGCAAAACCGCCGCCCAATCCCTTTCTCTGCCCCACGGTGTAGTGCATCAGACCGCTGTGTCTGCCGATGACATTGCCGCTGCGGTCGATGAAATCACCCGGGGTGAGGCTGGGCTTTATGGTTTCGTTATGATATTCTGATTGAATGAAGGCAGCGTAGTCTCCGTCGGGGATAAAGCAGATATCCTGACTGTCCTTCTTGGCGAACACGGGCAGCTGTGCTTCCTCCACCATGGCACGGATGTCGGCTTTCTCCATGTCGCACAGGGGAAACAGCGCGTGGGAAAGCTGATGCTGATCCAGCTGCCACAGGACGTAGCTCTGGTCCTTTCGGCTGGGGGAACGGATGAGCGCGGTGCTCTCCCCCATCTGCCGTGTGGTGACGTAGTGACCGGTGGCGATGGCGTCGAAGCCGTGCTTCAGCGCCCAGTCCAGCATGGCACCGAATTTGATGTGCCGGTTGCACTCGATGCAGGGATTGGGCGTGCGCGCGCGGAGATATTCCTCGCAGAAGGGCTGAATGACCGTCTCACGGAAACGATCGCGCATATCGATGACATGGTGCTCAATGCCCAGATGCTCGCACACGCGGCGGGCATCCGCAGGCTCTCTGCCCTCGGCGGAAGCGTCGGGACAGAGCAGCAGCGTGGCTCCGGCAACATCATAGCCCTGTTCTTTCAACAGCAGAGCGGCGGCCGAGGAATCCACGCCGCCGCTCATGCCAACTAGTATCTTTTTCATTGATTATGCGTCTCCGCCAAGGCGCTGAGCCATGTCTGCCAGCTCCTCAATGGAGAAGAAGTCCACCTCAAGTGTGCCGTGGGTCTCGTTGCCGGTCACTCTGACACGGCGGCGGAGAGCCTCGGAAAGCGCGATCTCCACCTCGTCAAGGAAGCTGTTGCGGGAGGTGTTCTGGGCTTTGTCGTTCTTCTTTGTCTTTCCGACCTCTTTTTCCTTCTTTACGATGCGCTCAACCTCGCGGACGGTCATGCCCTTTCTTGCGACCATAGCGCCCACGCGGACCATATCCTCCCCTGTGGGCAGGGAAAGCAGCGCACGGGCGTGTCCGGCGGCGAGATCGCCGTCACGGAGCATATCCAGCACCTTTTCCGGCAGTTCAAGCAGGCGCACGGAGTTGGCGACCGCCGGTCGGGACTTACCCACACGCTCGGCAACCTGCTCCTGAGTCATGGAATACTCGCTCATCAGGTAACGATAGCCCTCGGCTTCTTCCACTGCGTCCAGATCCTCGCGCTGGAGGTTCTCGATCAGTGCCAGCTCTGCCATCTCTCTGTCGCTCAGCTCCTTGATGACCACCGGAACCTCGGTCAGTCCGGCAAGCTGAGCCGCGCGCCAGCGGCGTTCACCGGCTACGATCTGGTAGCCGCCTGTCGCCTGTGTGCGCACGATAATGGGCTGGATGATGCCCACTTCTCTGATGGAATCGGCAAGCTCCTGCAGCGATTCTTCATCAAATATCACACGGGGCTGGTTGCGGTTGGGCTCGATCTCGGTCACTCGGAGGGTGTCCGCAGAAATTCCGTTGTCCGCAGTGCTCTGGAACAATGCGTCCAGTCCCTGTCCCAGTCCGCCTTTTCGCTGTGCCATTCGTCTCTCTCCCTCTTATCTGTTCTTCTTTATCAGTTCCTTTGCCAGATCGTCGTATGCGATCGCGCCCTTGTTGCGCTTATCAAAGGCACAGATGGGCTCGCCGAAGCTGGAACACTCGGAAAGCCGCACCGTGCGCGGTATAACTGTCTTGAAAACCTGTCTGGGGAAGTATTTTTTGACCTGCGCCACGACCTCCTGGGTCAGATTGAGGCGGCTGTCGTACATGGTCATCAATACACCCTCGATCTCCAGCTGGGGATTGTACATCCGCTTGACCTTGCTGAGGGTGTTGGACAGGTGGGAAAGTCCCTCCAGCGCGAAAAATTCGCACTGAACCGGCACCAGCAGAGTGTCGGCTGCGTTGAGGGCGTTGATGGTTATCAGTCCCAGCGAGGGCGGACAGTCGATGAGTATGAAATCAAACTGGTCGCGCAGGTGAGCAAGGGAGCGCTTGAGCATGAATTCGCGCTGCTCCTGAGACACCAGCTCCACCTCCGCGCCTGCCAGCTCCATGCTGGAGGCTATGATCCACAGGTTGGTGAAGTTGGTCTTGATAACCAGCTGCTCGGCGTTGCTCTTGCCCGACAGCAGGCTGTAGGACGACTGCTCGCGCTGTGGCTTGGTTATTCCCAGTCCCGAAGTGGAATTTCCCTGAGGATCGAGGTCGATCAGCAGGCACTTTTTCTTGCGCTCACCCAGCGCAGCGCTGAGATTGACCGACGTTGTGGTCTTTCCCACGCCGCCTTTCTGATTGGCTATGGCTATAATCTTTCCCATTTTCATCACTCCATGAGTTTCTGCCTTGATTATAACACATAATCAGGCGTATTTCCACCCACAAAAGCTGTTTTTCGCCATTATTCTCTGCTAATGTTTCACGTGAAACACCTCACGTCGCACTTTGGACGCAAAAAAGAACAAACCGACCCGGCGGGCAAGTACCGGATCGGTCTGTTCTTCTTCAGGAAATAAAGAAAAGGGAGCTTACTTCTTAATACCTTTCGTCTCTACGATAATATTATACCCGGCAAACGCCCTTTATACTGTCGCAATATGTCGATGGCAAAAACTATTTACAGCGGCTTTTTCTTGATGGCATTGGCACGGCGTGGGTACTTCTCAGGCGTGGCGGCTATCTTTTCGATGACGATGATCTGCCGCTCCGAGCCGTCAGGCAGGGTGAATTCCTGCTCATCGGCTATTTTTCCGCCCAGAAGCTCAATTGCAGCCATTGCGGATTCCACTTCATCCGCCGCCGAACGTCCTTTCATGGCTATCAGTCGTCCACCCACAGCCGTCAGCGGCAGGCAATATTCAGCCAGCACATTCAGCGGAGCCACTGCACGGGCGGTTGTGGCGGCAAACGCCTCACGCAGACCATCTGCGTGACCGGCATCCTCCGCCCTTGCGTGGATGTAATTCATGCCGATTTTCAGCTGACTGCCCACCTCAGAGAGAAATGTCAGCCGCTTTTCCAGACTGTCGATGAGGGTGATATCTATCTCCGGCTGCATGATTTTCATCACCACACCGGGAAATCCGGCTCCGGTGCCCACGTCGGCGATGCTCTCCCCTGCCTTGCACAGCCTCGCTGCCAGCATACAATCGAGGAAATGCTTGGTCTCGATCTCCTCCGGCTCAAGGATGGAGGTCAGGTTCATGCGCTCATTCCACTCCACCAGCAGCGCGGCGTATGTATCCAGCTGCTCCAGCTGCGCATCAGTCACTGTTATGCCGTACTGCGCGGCCTTGGCTCTCATTCGTTCTCTGTCAATCATTGGCTTCTCTCCTGCTTCGTCAGCCATATCAGCAGCACGGAAATATCCGCCGGTGATACGCCGGAAATCCGCGATGCCTGACCGATATTCTCCGGTCGTACCCTGTTCAGCTTCTCGACTGCTTCCAGCCGCAGACCGACTATCGTGCTGTAATCTGTACTCTCAGGGAGCTTTTTCTCCTCAAGACGCTTCATTTCCGCCACCGCAGCCAGCTCACGCTTGATGTAGCCCTCGTATTTGATCTCGGTTTCCGCCTGCTTCCATATCTTCATGGGCAGTTCGGGGCGCTGAGCATCCACCGCCGCAAGGCAGGCATAATCCACCTGCGGACGGCGCAGCAGGTCGTCCATGTGCACGCCGGTGGTCACCGGAGTTGTTTCACGTGAAACAAGGATGTCGTTCAGCTCCTGAGTGGGCGAGAAAACCGTCTTTCTGATGCGTTCGATCTCAGCATACTTGGCAGTCTTTCGCTCCAGATAAGCATCATACTGCCCCTGAGACACCAGACCGATGCTGTAGCCCTTCTCAGTGAGACGCTCCTCAGCGTTATCCTGACGCAGCAGCAGACGATATTCCGAGCGCGAGGTCATCATTCTGTAGGGATCGGTGACGCCCTTGGTCACCAGATCGTCGATGAGTGTGCCGATATAGCTTTCACTGCGCTTGAGGATAAACTCCTCGTCGCCTTTGATTTTCAACGCTGCATTGACGCCAGCCACAAGTCCCTGTGCGGCAGCTTCCTCGTAACCGGAGCTGCCGTTGAACTGTCCCGCGCCGTAAAGACCGGGATGAGCCTTGAATTCCAGCGTCAGGCGCAGCTCCTGAGGATCGACGCAGTCATATTCGATGGCATAAGCAGGACGCATGATGTGCACGTCGGCAAGACCGTCCATCGTTCTGTACAGAGCTATCTGCACATCCTCAGGCAGAGACGAGGAAATTCCCTGCAGGTACATCTCCTCGGTATTCAATCCGCAGGGCTCGATAAAGCACTGGTGGCGCTTCTTTTCCGCAAAGCGGACAATCTTATCTTCGATACTGGGGCAGTAACGGGGACCGACGCCCTCGATGTCGCCGCCGTAGAGAGGTGAGCGGTGGAGATTATCCAGAATGACCTGCTTGGTGCGTTCGTTGGTCCATGAGACATGGCACACAGCCACGTTCTCAGGGGGAGTGACAGTATCGCAGGCAAAGGGCGTGACGATTTCATCGCCCTCCTGACACTCAAGATTTGTCGTATCGATGGAGCTGCGCAGCACACGGGCAGGTGTGCCCGTCTTGAAGCGGCGCAGGGTTATGCCAAGCTCCCTGAGTGAGGAGGTAAGCGATGTGGCGGCAAACATTCCGTCGGGGCCGCCCTCGTAATTGACATCGCCCACAAAGATCTTGCCGCCGAGGAAGGTACCGGAGGCTATGATGACGCACTTTGACTGATGCACCGCGCCCAGACGGGTGACCAGCTCCCAGCCGTCGCCGCACTTTCGCAGAGCGCAGATCTCCGCCTGCTTGAGGTAGAGATTCTCCTGCAGCTCCAGCGCGTGCTTCATATACTCGCTGTATCTGCGGCGATCAACCTGCGCGCGCAGACTCTGCACAGCCGGTCCCTTGCTCATATTAAGCATACGGCTCTGAATGGTGGCATAGTCGGCGGCCCTGCCCATCTCGCCGCCCAGAGCATCGATCTCAAAGACCAGATGACCCTTGGCGGTGCCGCCGATGGCAGGGTTGCATGGCAGGTTGCCCACCGCATCCATATTGATTGTAAAGATAGCCGTGCGGCAGCCCAGCCGGCTTGCAGCCAGTGCAGCTTCTATGCCGGCGTGACCTGCACCGATGACTGCAACGTCAAAATTATCTGCTCTGTATTCCACTTGTCACAGACCTTTCAGAATGATTACTTACCCACGCAGAACTGCGCAAACACGCCGTCCACGATCCTGTCCGACGCCCTCTCCCCTGTCAGCTCAAGGAGACAGTCGATGGCGTACTGAATAGACACGCCCACCGCGTCAAAGGTGACACCGGCACAGGCGGCGTTGAGTGCTTCCTCCACCGCCTCGGCGGCGCGGCGCACGCAGTCGCACTGACGCTCATTAATGATCATGCCTGCAGATGGATCAAGACCTGCAAGCTGGGTCACATCCATGATGGCTGCGGTCAGCTGTGCAAGACCGTCACCCTTGAGGGCTGACGTATATACTGTATGTTGTATTTTATTACTAATATACTCAATGTCAATTTTCTGCTGTTGGTCGCTCTTGTTGACCACAGCTATAGTGGGCTTGTCCGACAGACTGTCGATGAGCTTACGATCATCGTCGTCCAGCTCCTTGGAGCCGTCAAACACCGCCAGCACCAGCGCGCACTCAGACAGCCTGCGCCATGTGCGTTCTACGCCGATCTTCTCCACCTGATCACTGGTGTCGTGCAGTCCGGCAGTGTCGGAGATGCGCAGCACGCAGTCGTCCAGCCTGATCTGTTCCTCCACCACATCGCGTGTGGTTCCGGGGATATCGGTGACGATACTGCGCTCACAGCCGGAAAGCAGGTTCATCAGCGTGGACTTACCCACGTTGGGTTTGCCGCAGATGACGGTGTCCACACCCTCACGCAGCAGCTTGCCCGTCTCCCCTTCACGGCGCAGTGTGACAAGCTGGTTCAGGACATCGCTCAGCCCGTCGGTCAGCTGCTTGTCGGTCACCTCGGGAATCTCCTCCTCGTCAGGATAGTCGCACCACGCGGCGATGCGCACCGAAAGATCGATGAGCTGCTGCGCGATGGCGTCTATCCTGCGGTTGAGCCGACCGTCGTGGGCAGCCTGCGCCGCCAGCGCTGCCTGTCTGCCCTCGGCGGAGATAATGGACATGACCGCCTCCGCCTGAGCAAGGGACAGCTTGCCGTTCTCAAAGGCACGCCGGGTGTATTCACCCGGCGCGGCAGGCTGAGCACCCTGCTCAATGCAGGCGCGCAGAGCCATGCGCGTGACAGCCGGTCCGCCGTGGCAGCACAGCTCCACCACATCCTCACCGGTGTAACTTTTGGGAGCTCGGTATACGATGGCGACCGCCTCGTCCTGCCATTCCGAGCCGTCGCTCACACTGCCGTAATGGGCGCGATAGCCTGCGGAATCACTGAGCTTATTTCCCGACGCGCAGGCGAATACTCTGTCGGCAAGGTCAATGCAGCCCTCGCCCGACAGTCTTACTATTCCTATTCCGCCCACAGCCTGACCGGTGGCGATCGATGCAATTATGCTCATCTTTATCCCTCGTTTCACATGAAACATTTCCGTTGCGGAACACTGAATTAATCCTGTCGAAGCGCACCGCTGTCCGGCATCATTAATTCAACATTCCGAAAAATAATGGGGGTACTGACCTTGATCAATACCCCCGGATGCTAAGCATTATTCCTCGTTATTTTCTTCCCTCTTTTTGGGAACGATGCGGCCGTACAGGGGCGCGCTGGTGTCTTTTCTGGTCTCTCTGGGCTCGGTGTTCTCGGTGGCTGCGTAGCTGCTGCGGTTATTGTAGCCGCCGCTTCTGCGGTTATTGTTGTAGCCGCCGCGGTTGTTGTAACCACGGGAGTAGCCGCCTCTGCGCTCATTGTCACCGTCGCCGTAGCCACGGGAATAACCGCCGTTTTCGGAATCGCCGCTGTAGCTGCGGTTGTAACCGCCTCTGCGATTGTTGTAGCCGCCTCTGTTGTTGTAACCGCCGCCGCGGCGTCCTCCGCCGTAGCTGCCGGAACGGTTGGAGCCGTATCCGCTGCCGCCGTTTCTGCTGCGGCTGTGGTTGACGGGCAGTCCGTCCTCGCCCTCGGCAACGCCTTCGGGACCGATGACAACGTGTCTCTTTGCGCCCTCATCCACCGACCAGCTGGTCGCGCCCTCGATGGACTGCACAGCGGTGTGAATGATTCTGCGCTCGTAGGGATTCATGGGATCCAGTGCCAGATTTCTGCCGATCTTGATGCTTCTCAAAGCGGTCTTCTTTGCCAGATTCTCAAGGGAACCCTCGCGCTTCTCGCGATAGTTGCCGATGTTGATGGCAACGCGGAAATACTCGTCTCCGCTGTTGTTGGCGGCAAGACTTACCAGATACTGCAGAGCTGCAAGGGTCTCTCCTCTGCGGCCGATAACGGCGCCCAGATTCTCGCCCTTGAGATTGAGGGTAACGCCGCTGCCGTCTTCATTGGGCTCGACCTCGACGGTAATATCCTCAAGACCCATGGCATTGATGATGCTCTGGAGATAATCGGCAGCGTCCTGACCCTGATTATCCTCGACATAAACGCGGACGCTTGCGGGGGAACCTCCGAACAGACCGAAGGTTTTGCTCTTGGGGAGCTCGATGACTTCGAAGTTTACGTCCTCACGGGACAGGCCAAGTTCCTTACAGCCGTTTTCTATGGCCTCCTCTGTTGTCGCACCGTATGCGATAACTTCCTTGTTAACCAATTTCAATATCACCTTTCTGATTACCGGTCATCCGGTATTTTTTTCATCTCACTTCTTTTTGCCGACATACTCACCGGAGTTGCCGCCCTTATTCTTTTTATTGTTCTTATTGTTTCCGTTGTTATTGTTATTCTTGTTCTTATTCTTGCCGTCATTCTTCTGAGAAGACTTCTCGTTTGCGGAAGGCTCCATGGGCTTGAGCTTGAGCTCACCCTTGGCAGCGGTGATCTGCCTGACGATGTCGCCTTCATCCAGCTTGAGACGTGCGTTGCGCTCGGCTTCGGCACGGGCATTCATTACAGAGGGACCGAAGTATTCCTTGGTGATCCAGGTCTGAACGGGACCCAGCAGGCTGGAAACGCTCCAGTACAGGGGGAAAGCGGCGGGAGTGCTCAGAGCGAAGAAGAAGGACATACCGCCGAAGATAACGCCCATGACGTTGGGGTTACAGCCGCCTGCCTGAGGAGTCTCGACCTTGTTGATCTTGTTGGTGATGATCATACCGCCGATCTGTGCCACAACAACGAAGACGGCGAGGATCAGAGCCATGTTCATGGGATTGAGGCTGGCGACCTGCAGCAGGTCTAAGCCCAGGAAACGGAAGGAGCAGGAAAGATCCATCAGGCTGTCCATCTTGTCGCCCAGAATAGCGGCGATACCGCCGTCAACGGGAGCGGAATTCAGACCCTCGGCAAGACCGCCGGTGATGGAGCTGAAGGAATTTGCGGCAGTATCAGCCAGACCGACGACATTGACTCTGCCGTTCTCGGCGATCTCTCTGATCCTCTCGATAACGTTGATCTCATTATAATAGTTTGTGGGATCTGCAGAGATACCCAGAGCCTGACACAGCTGAGCCACAACGTCCTTACCCAGATGCATAACATTGGTAAGGGGCTGGCGGATAGCGGCGTACATACCGAAGAACAGAGGGAACTGGAGCAGCATGGGCAGACAGCCGCCGCCCATGGAGACGCCTTCCTTCTGATAGAGTTCCTGCACAGCCATGTTGTATGCCTGCTTGTTGTTACCGTACCTGGCCTGAAGCTCCTTGAGCTTGGGCTGTAGACGCTGCTGGGCAGCGGTGCTCTTGAGCTGCTTGATATTCAGCGGGAAAAGCATCAGACGGGTAACAATGGTGAAGAAGATAATTGCCACACCAAAGTTTTTGAAAATCATGTAGAAGAACTGGACAAGATATCCGAACAATGAGCCCAGAAGCTCAAATACTCCACAAGAACCACACATAAACGAAAGAACCCCCGTTTTCTTAAATATTTATCAACAGCGAAAAGGGTGCCTTTTCTCTGTCACATTCAATCCTGGTGATTGCAGTCATGCTTTTTGCATTTTTCCTTTTTCTCCGGCACAGGGTCGTAACCACCCTTGTTCCATGGATTGCAGCGCATTATCCTCCACATTCCCATGCCTGTCCCCCGGAAAAATCCGAAGCGCCTGATGGCCTCCAGCGTATACGCCGAGCAGGTCGGTTCAAAGCGGCAGCACGGGGCTGTTCTGGATGAAATATGTTTCTGATAAAAACGTATAGATTTTATTGCGCCACGCTGCAGTATATTCATTTCTGCTCTTGCCCTTCCGTAATTATTCCCATTCCGGTCAGCGACCTGCGCAGCTCTCTGTGCACGTCCTGAGTTTTAAGAAACGGTGTCCGGGTACGAGCAACAAGCACGATATCCCAGTTTCCCCGGATGTCGTGCTCACACAAACGCACAGCTTCTCTTATAATGCGGCGCGCGCGGTTGCGCAGAACGGCATTGCCCACTTTTTTACCGGTGGTGATGCCCACTCTGACACCGCTGTTTTTCTTTTTCAGACAATAGACAACTAAACCTGCGGACACGGCATTTCTGCCGCGTCCGTAAGCTCTGCGAAATTCATAATCGTTTTTCAGCGCGGAACAACGCTTGTACATAACTCAAAAAAATCGCTGTTATCAAAAAAGGCCACACTAAGGTGGCCTTTATCAGCCTTGTCGGTTAGCTGATTTTCCGTTTCGCCTTTCAGCCGATCAATAGGTCAGAGTCTTTCTACCCTTTGCTCTGCGGCGGGCAAGGACCTTGCGTCCGTTCTTGGTAGCCATTCTCTTTCTGAAGCCGTGCTCCTTCTTGCGCTGGAGCTTCTTGGGCTGATAGGTTCTGAACATAGCCATTGCTTGCGACCTCCTTTCGTCAGCTGAAAAATCAGTTTGCCCCGAAAAAGGGGACAAACAGCCCTACATCGCAACATTATATCCTATCCACATACAGTATGTCAACCGATTTTTTACTTAATTTTTGCTGTCGCCGATGTGCCGTGCCGTTACTATCACTTCAATATACTACAATTTGTATTTATTGCGTCATAATGCACTATATTTGCTTTGAGAAATCTTATAAATTCTTGTGGAAATATTCCCCCTGATGTGCTATAATAATTAAGATTCAATACAAATAATAATGTAACAAGGAGAACGCGTATAAATGGATTCGGTTTATGACCTCTGGCGACAGATCACCCCCTCCCTTCACGAAGAAATCGGCGACACCGCCTATAACGTCTGGATCAAGGATATGCAGCCCATGGAGATGACGGCCAAGGAATTCGTCATTAAAGTCCCCTCCTCCATGCACAGAGATGTTATTTCCGGACGCTTCATCGCCGGCTACATACGCCCCAAGCTCAGCAACCTGCTGGGCATCGACATGGAGGTACGTCTGGTAACGGACGAGGAAGTGGAAAAGAAAAATTCCAACACCCTCGAGCTTTCCGACCAGAACTTTGAATATACCTTCGACAACTTTATCGTCGGTTCCACCAACCGCTTTGCCCACGCTGCGGCGCAGGCGGTGGCGCAGAATCCCGGCGGCAGCTATAACCCGCTGTTCATCTACGGCCCCTCCGGCCTTGGAAAGACCCATCTGCTCTACGCCATCCGTGATCATATCCTGCGTCAGGATCCCGGCAAGAACATTGTCTACATCAAGGGCGATCAGTTCACCAACGAGCTCATCGAATCGGTCGCTAAAAGCTCCATG
>SVPO01000065.1 GCA_015065795.1 Oscillospiraceae bacterium
CTGTGCGCCACCTTCATGCCCAAGCCCAAGTTCGGAATGTGCGGCAGCGGTATGCACATCAATATGTCCATTGTACAGGACGGAAAAAATGCCTTCTATGACAAAACAGGCGCATTGGAGCTTTCCGCCAGCGCATATAATTTCATTGCCGGTCTGATGAAGCACATCCCTGCCATGACCGCCATTACCAATCCGCTGGTCAATTCCTACAAGCGTCTGGTGCCCGGTTACGAGGCACCGGTTTACATCGCCTGGTCGGCAGCCAACCGCAGCCCCCTGATCCGTATCCCTGCCGCGCGCAGAAACGGCACTCGCATCGAGCTGCGCAACCCCGACCCCTCCAGCAATCCTTACCTTGCCTTTGCGGTGTGCCTTGCCGCCGGTCTTGACGGCATGAAGAATGATCTGACACCGCCGCCCAGCGTTGACTCCAACATCTACGAGCTCAACGACGAGCAGCGCGAGGCTCAGGGTATCGAGAATCTCCCGGCAAACCTGCGCGAAGCCATCCACGAGCTGCGCCGCGACACGGTCATCCGTTCCGCCATCGGCGAGCACATCTACAAGCGCTACTATGCCGCCAAGAAATCCGAATGGGAGCGCTACAATATGCGCGTTTCCCAGTGGGAGGTCGAGGAGTACCTCGGTCGTTATTAATATAAGGAAGCGATCATAATGATTCTTAATTTCACCAAGATGCACGGCATCGGCAACGACTATGTCTACATCGACGCCGTCAATCAGACCGTGGAGAACCGCGAGCAGCTCGCCGTCAGCATGAGCGACCGCCACTTCGGCATCGGCGGTGACGGCATCATCCTCATCTGCCCGTCGGAGGTCGCCGATTTCCGCATGGAGATGTACAACGCCGACGGCTCTCAGGGAAAGATGTGCGGCAACGGCATCCGCTGCTTCTCCCGTTTCGTCTACGAGAAGGGTCTGACCGACAAGACCGAGATCGACGTGGAGACCCTTGCCGGCATCAAGCACGTGGTCATGACCGAGGATAACGGAAAGATCACGAGCATCACCGTCAACATGGGCGCGCCCGTGTTTGAGTGCCCGAAGATTCCCGTGCTTTTCGACGGTGAGGAGATGATCGGACAGCCCATCACCATCGGCGGCATGAATTTCAAGGCCACCTGCGTGTCCATGGGCAATCCCCACTGCGTGGTGTATGTGGACGATGTGGATAACTTCCCTCTGGAGGACATCGGTCCCCGTTTTGAGATAAATCCCCTGTTCCCGGATCGCGTCAACACCGAGTTTGTCCGCAAGCTGCCCGACGGCAGTCTGCAGATGAGGGTGTGGGAGAGAGGCTCCGCCGAGACATGGGCGTGCGGCACCGGTGCCTGCGCCGTGCTGGCATCCTCCGTGCGCAACGGCGTCATTGACGGCCGTCAGGCGATCGTTCACCTGCGCGGCGGCGATCTTGACATCCGCTGGGACGAGGAGTCGGGCGATATCTTCATGACCGGCGGCGCTGATTTCGTGTTCGACGGTCAGATCGAGGTCTGAAGTATTCAGAAAGACAATTATTTGTTCCGATCACAGAATTCCGGCTGATTTCCTTTTGAAGCTGTAATTGCCCTGACGGGCAATCAGGGAACCCCCACCGAGGGTTCCCTGCGTCAAAACAGTCACACCGGACTGTTTTGACTACCTTCCTGCGGGCGACGCGCGATCGCGTCGCATATATTTCGATAGGTTTTCGCTGACTGCGGTCAGCGACCAACGACTCTGTCTTTGGATTCTGCAAACCTTTGAAAAGGTTTGATCCAAACTTTATGTTTTCACATAAATAAATCTGACATCGGAGGTGCGGCTTATGGCAGCCCTGTCCAGTCCGCTTGTTATTCCGGAGAACTATTACTCCAAGCTCACCCTGCGTGAGACCGAGAAAGCCATAAAGGAGATCAAGGATTATTTCCAGGAGGCACTTGCCGCCCGACTGAACCTGCAGCGCATTTCCGCGCCGCTGTTCGTCAGTCAGCACAGCGGTCTCAACGACGATCTCAACGGCGTGGAGCGTCCCGTCAGCTTTGATATGGCGGAGCATCCCGGCGATCAGTTCCAGATCGTCCATTCCCTCGCCAAGTGGAAGCGTCAGGCGCTGGGACACTACGGCTTTGAGCCGGGCGAGGGTCTTTACACCGACATGAACGCCATCCGCCGCGACGAGGATACCGACAACATCCACTCGGTGTACGTCGATCAGTGGGACTGGGAAAAGGTCATCACCGCCCGTGAGCGCACCCTTGATTATCTCTATCAGACCGTGCGCTCCATCTACGCGGTCATCCGCACCACCGAGCTGCATTTTGCCACCCGATTTGCTTTTGACGTGCTGCACCTGCCCGAGGAGATCACCTTTGTCACCTCCCAGGAGCTGGAGGATATGTATCCCGACCTGACCTCCTCCGAGCGCGAGGCGGCTTTCGTCCGCGAGAAGAAGGCTATCTTCGTTTCGCAGATCGGCGGAAAGCTGCGTTCGGGCAATAAGCACGACGGTCGTGCTCCCGACTACGACGACTGGCTGCTCAACGGCGACATCATCGTCTACAACCCCGTGCTGGATATCGCCTTCGAGCTTTCTTCCATGGGCATCCGCGTGGACGCCGCGGCAATGAAGCGTCAGCTTGCCGAAAGCGGCTGCATGAACCGCTCTCAGCTGCCCTTCCACAAGGCCGTCCTCAACGATCAGCTGCCCCTGACCATCGGCGGCGGCATCGGTCAGTCGAGACTGTGTATGTTCTTCCTGCGCAAGGCTCACATCGGTGAGGTCCAGGCATCCATCTGGCCCGAGGGCGTGCGCGAAAAGTGCGAAAAGGCAGGCATCTCCCTGCTGTGATATCAGACTGTCGGAACGTCTGCGTGCCCATTGGCGGTGCGCAGGCGTTTTTGTCATAACCATGCCGATTGCGGCAGTTCGGCAGCAAATTTGCCGCCCTTGCAAAAGGTGATAAATTGGTGATATTGTCTGTTGTTTTTTGTCGGCGGATGCTTTATACTATATTTATAATTTGGAAAGAGAGATATATTGGAAGGAGTGTCCGTTATGCCTGCCGATCTGCATTGCCACACAAGGATTTCCGACGGTTCAACCGCTCTGGAGGACCTTATTCAGCTGGCAAAGCGCAGAAATATGCTCACCATCTCCGTTACCGACCATGACACCGTTGCCGGCGTGACCCGCGCAAAGGTCATCGGCGACCGTTACGGAGTGAATGTCATCCCGGGAGCCGAGTTCTCCTGCTATGACAAAAAGAGCGACAAAAAGGTACATATCCTTGCCTATCTCTTTGATTATCCCGATCGTCTTGAGGGACTGTGCAAGCGCATCGGCGAGCTACGCAAAAAGGCGTCCATGGCGAGCCTGACCAAGGTCATGCGCTATTATCCCATCAACGCCGACATGGTGGGCAGAGTCGCCACCGGCAGCACCAATATCTTCAAGCAGCACATCATGCACACCCTGATGAACGCAGGCTACGCCACCACCGTTTACGGCGATCTTTACGACAAGCTGTTCGGCGGCGAAAAGCCCACCTGCCTTGTGACGCAGGTCTATCCCGATGTCTATCAGGTTCTCGAGCTGCTCAGAAGCTCAGGCGCGGTGACCGTGCTGGCTCATCCCTCGGTGTACGGCAACATGGACATTATTCCCGACCTTGCCGCCGCAGGACTTGACGGCATCGAGGTGTGGCATCCCCGCAACAGCGAGACCGACAAGACCGAGATGCTCCGTCTGGCGGACAAGTACAACCTCATCACCACCGGCGGCTCCGATTTCCACGGAATGTATTCCGCTGTGCCCGTGGCGCTGGGGGCGTGCACCACTCCCGACGAATGTCTTGCCGCACTTTACGCGCGCAAGGAAAAGCGCAAAAAGAATCAGTGATAATTATAAGCAGGAAGCAACATTCGTGTGCTTCCTGCTGTTTGTTATAAATAATCAAAAATACAAATAGCTGTTGACAGAAATTGCGGTATATTATATAATTACGATAATTGGTTTATTGTGTGTAAGTGTGTGGAAAAACACTCTTTTTATCTGGAGGATCATATGCATAAGCATGGTTTGAGAATTCTTGCCTCGCTGGCGGTTCTGCTGGGACTGTATGCCTTCGGAGCTGCTGCTGTGAACGCACATTCCGACGATCAATCCTGTCCGGAGATCGGCGAATACATACAGGTGATGTACGACGATGCCGGTCTGCTGTCCAATGAAGCCAACGCCATACTCCATTCCAGCGACGGCTACATCTGGATCGGCAGCTACAGCGGTCTTGCCCGTTACGACAGCACAAGCATCGTGACCTACGGCGACGATGAGGACTGCCTGATCAAGGGCATAAGCGTGCGCTCACTGCATGAGGACAGCAACGGCCGCATATGGATCGGCTCCAACGAAAAGGGGCTTTTCTATTATGAAGACGGCGAGTTCTTCGCGGTCAATACCGACATAGTATCCGGCTCCGGCTCCATCAGAGCCTTTGCCGAGGGCACCGACGGCATCTACGTCGCCTCCACCGGCGGCATCATGTTCGTCAATTACGATACGGAGGTACACCGTATCGGCGTTGCCGACATCAGCGACAGCCATGTGACCGGTATGCTCACCGACAGCCGAGGCAGGCTGTGGATCATCGACACCGACAGCATCGTGGTGCTCAACGGACGCGATGTGGCGTTCAGTCTCAACGCCGCCGATTACACCTCTGCCGACCTCAACTGCATTACACAGCTTTCCGACGGGCGCATCATGATCGGTACCGGCGGCTCGGATGTCCTGCTCGTTACTCCCTCAGGCGACGGCTGTGACATCGAGACCGTCACCCTTGACGACAAGCGTACCACCGACCGCGATACCATCGACTGCCAGACCATCAACTGCCTGCGCGAGGACAGTCACGGCAGGATCTGGGTGTGCGCCGACTCGGGTCTGGGTTACATTGATGACGGGGAGTATTTCGCCGCCACGGGCATTGATTTTGAATCCCTTGAGCATATCGAGATCGATTATGAGGGCAACCTCTGGCTGGCGTCCTCCCGTCAGGGCGTCATGCAGCTGGTTCGCGGCAGCTTCAATAATAAGAGCATGTCCACCGAACTCCACGGTCAGACGGTCAATGCCACTCAGATATACGAAGATCTGCTGTTTGCCGCCACCGACAGCGGCGTACTGGTGGTGGATCCCGTAACATTCATCTCCGTGAAGCATCCCATTGCCGACCTGCTGGAGGATATCCGCGTGCGCGGACTGTTCGTGGATAGTCAGGGCTATCTGTGGATCACCACCTACAAGGATTACGGCGTGGTGCGCTACAAGGACGGCGAATACGTCTGCATCACCGCCGACGACGGTCTGACCAGCAACAAGACCAGGGTGACCATGGAGCTGCCCAACGGCGACATCGCCGTATCCACCGGCAGCGGCGTGAGCATCATCCGCGGCACCGAGGTCATCCGCACCTACACCGAGGCTGACGGTCTTGCCAACCCCGTTATCCTTGCCATGTGCATGGACAGGCAGGGCAACATGTACTTCGGCAGCGACGGCAACGGCATCTATATCGTCGCGCCGGACAACACCATTTCCACCATCACCTCCGCCGACGGTCTTGGCTCGGACGTCATCCTCAACCTCAAGTACGACGAGGAGCTGGATGCCGTGTGGATCAGCACCGGCAGCACCCTGAGCATCCTTGACAGCAGCGGCGTTCATTCCCTTGATTTCATTCCCGGCACGGGCAGTATCTTTGACATTCTCTTTATCGACGATACCATGTGGGTGCTGCGCAACACCAGCGTCATCATCACCAGCCGGGAGCTGCTGCTGGAGCAGAGCGGATTTCCTGCCTACACTGTCCTGAGCCGAAAGGACGGACTTATAGACATCACCGCCAACTCCCGTCACTGCCTTGACGACAGCGGCATCCTTTATATTGGCACCTCAAACGGCGTGTACACCATCAATACCGCCGCCATCGACAAAAATACCACCGCCCACCGCGCTGTCATCAACAGCATCCTCGTGGACGGCGAGGTCATTCCCATTCTTGCTGAGGTGAAGATTCCTGCGGACACCAACCGCCTGACCATCGAGTTCACGGCGCTGAATTACTCCAACGATGCCTGCATGGTGGAGTATCAGCTGGTCGGTGCCGACGAAGAACCCATTCTCATCGACGGAAACAAGGCTCTTACCCGTGACTACACCAACCTCAGCGGCGGCGATTATTCCTTCCGTGTTTCGGTCATCAATTCTTCCGGCGTGGGTTCGGAGGAAGTGCTGGAAATTCCGGTTGTAAAAGAGCTGGCTTTCTACGAGCATACGTCTTTTATCTTCCTTATGTGTCTGCTGGTGCTGGCTGCACTTGCCGCGCTGATATATTTCTATGTGCGCAAACGCACCGCTTCGCTTCTTGAGCGACAGGAGCGCTACCGCAGCCTGACCGAAAGCGCACTGCGTGTTGCCGCGCGCAGCATCGACGCCAAGGACCGCTACACCAACGGTCATTCCACCCGTGTGGCGGTCATCTCCCGTGAGATCGCCCGTCGGCTTGACTTTACCGAGGAGGAAGTGGAGAACGTCTACTACACTGCGCTGGTGCACGACATCGGCAAGATAGGCGTTCCCGATACCGTGCTCACCAAGCCCTCAAAGCTCAACGACGAGGAATACCGCATCATCCAGACCCACACCACCACGGGCTACAACATCCTCAAGGAGTTCGAGGGCGTACCCGACATCGCTCAGGGCGCGCGTTATCACCACGAGCGCTACGACGGCACCGGCTACTGCGAAGGCATCAGCGGCGAGGATATTCCGCTGGTGGCGCGCATCATCGCCGTTGCCGACGCCTACGACGCCATGACCAGCTCCCGTGTCTATCGCTCCAAGCTGAGCGACGATAAGGCGCGGGCTGAGATCGAGCGCTGCAAGGGTGCCCAGTTCGATCCGCAGATAGCCGACATCCTGCTGCAGATGCTGGACGACGGCTTCGATTCCTCGGTGGAGGAAAACTGAATCAGCATAACGGCTGCATATTCACTGCCGCCCTGTGTCCCGGATCGGGATGCAGGGCGGTTTTTATGTTTACAGGTTCTATTCCGCTTCCGCAGGCATATTCATTTACCGAGGGAGGGGAAGGACATGACATCAGGATACCTGTCTGCCTTTCTCGGCGCGGCTGCCGCGCTGGGTGAGGAGGCGCACAATGTGCTCGGTGCGGTGAGCGAGCAGGACATGGCGCTTGCCGCCGAAATCAGGCTGCGTGTGGGTGCCCGTGCGGTCCTTTCCCTGCCTGACGGTCTGCGCACCGTGGGGACAGACCCGGTGACGCGCCGTCAGATGGACAGCATGATACTCGCCCTTTGCGGCAATTCCGTTTATACACACCAGCACGAGATGGCTTCCGGCTTCATTTCTCTGCCCGGAGGACACCGCGCAGGGGTGTGCGGCAGGGCGGTGGTAAAGGATGGCATCGTCACCGCCGTGCGCGACGTGAGCACCATCTGCCTGCGCATCGCCCGAGAGCATCGGGGATGCGCCGACGCGCTCGTGGACGGGCTGTTTTCTCATGGGCTGTGCTCGGCGATCATCGCCGGCGCGCCATCATCGGGAAAAACCACCCTGCTCCGTGACGCCGCCTGCGCCCTTGCCGAGGGCAGAACGGGCAGCCGTCAGCGTATCGCGGTGGTGGACGAGCGCGGTGAGCTCGCCGTCGGAGATGGCAGCAGGATATCGTCACTGTGCGACGTGCTGTCGGGCTATCCCAAGGCAGAGGGCATAATGACCGCGCTGCGCTGCCTTTCGCCCGACGTGATCGTATGCGACGAGGTGGGCGGCGAGGGCGACGTCAGAGCCATTCAGTCGGGGATAAATTCAGGGGTGCATTTCCTGTGCTCGGTGCACGCAGGGAGCGTCGCCGAGGTGGGCAGACGGCAGCAGATCGCCGCTCTGCTGGGCACTGGAGCCTTCCGCCGCATC
Source organism: Oscillospiraceae bacterium (assembly GCA_015065795.1). Taxonomy (GTDB): domain Bacteria; phylum Bacillota; class Clostridia; order Oscillospirales; family Acutalibacteraceae; genus SIG598. The sequence continues at coordinate 7,997 of SVPO01000065.1, forward strand.
GCCCTGCTCACGGGCAGGACAGCCCCGGGAAGGATATCGCGCATCATCGATTCGGAGGAAGTATATGAAGATACTGGCAGCGGTGCTCATCGTGGTGTGCTCAGGACTGGCGGCGATGTGCGTCACGGACAGGCTGCGGCGCAGAAGTCGTCTGCTTGAAGCCCTGCTGCGGTTCGTGCACCGCATGACCGCCCAGATAAGCTACGCTCTAGTTCCACCGGACAGGATAATCCGCGACTGCGCCGAGGGTGACGGCTTTTTCGGCTGCTGTGCGCGTGGTCTTGACGAGGGTATGACTGTGGTGAGGGCGTGGAGTGCGGCTGCGGAGGAATGTACCGACTGCGGCTGTCTGCACCGTGAGGAGCGGCTGCTTCTTTGCGAACTGGGCGGAAGTCTTGGCATATACGACGCCGAGCTGCAGCTGTCGGCACTGTCTCTCTACGCAGAAAAGCTGGACGGGCTGTGCGCCGCCGCCGAGACCGACCGAAGGGAAAAATCGCGGCTGTACACCACCTGCTCGCTGCTGGGCGGCGCGCTGCTGTCCATTCTGATAATCTAGATAACGGAGTAGCAAACAATGGATGTTGATCTTATTTTCCGCATTGCCGCCATCGGAATAATCGTGGCGGTGCTCAATCAGGTGCTCATCCGCGCAGGTCGTGAGGAGCAGGCGATGATGACCACGCTGGCAGGAATAATCGTGGTGCTGATGATGCTCATCTACGAGATAAACGACCTGTTCCAGACGGTCAAGACGGTTTTCGGTCTGTAGGGTATGAATATTGTCGCCTTTGCAGGAGCAGCCGCTGTCATATGCGTGCTCATTCTGGTGCTCAGGCAGCAGAAGCCCGAGCTGGGACTGACCGTTGTCATATGCGCAGGGATCGTGCTGACGGCGGTCGTTGTGGATTCGCTGCTGCCCGTGCTGAAGGATATTGTCGGACTGGTGAACGACACAGGGGCAGGGCAGTATCTTTCCGTGGTGCTCAAGGGTCTGGGGATATGCCTTGTGACCCGTACGGCGTCGGATATCTGCCGCGACGCAGGACAGCAGTCCATGGCAGGCTATGTGGAAACGGCAGGACGGATAGCCATGCTGGCGGCGGCGCTGCCGCTGCTTTCGGCGGTGATATCGGTCAGTGTGGAGATAATCAAAGGATAGGATGTGAGCGGATGCTGATAAAGCTTGCGGCGGCGGTGATGATCATGCTGTCGGCGTACGGCAGTGATGCGTACGGCGGCGATATATCCATGCAGCAGATGGAGGCAAGCGGCGCATACGAATTGGAGGAACATATTCCCGAAGGCAGCCTTGAAATGATGGAGGAGGCAGGGGTGGAGCTGACCGCCGACGGTGTGGGGGAGCTGTCCCTTGAGGGGGCGGCACAGTCCATCGCAGACATCTCCGAGCAGTCCGTGAGCACGCCCCTGAGCGCCTGCCTTGCCGCGTTGGGGGCTTCGGTTCTGTGCGCCGCTGCAGGCTCGGGAACAAGGGGAGATGACCTTGGCCGAAGCTACGAAAACCTCACCGCAGCCGCGGCGGTGCTGAGCGTGTGTGTACCGGCGGCGGTGTTCATTGATGCAGCTGCGGATGCCATCGCATCCCTGTGCGGATTTTCCTCGGTGCTGGTGCCGGTGCTGGCTGGGCTTGCCTACGCAGGCGGTCATACAGCGTCAGCGGCGGCGTACAGCGGCTTCACCCTTGCCGTCATCGAGGGGATAACCCTTGCCTGCTCTGCAGTCCTTGTGCCCTGCCTGAGAATACTGCTGGCTGTTTCGGCGGCAGGTGCGCTGTGCACATCCGTCGATCTCGGTCGCCTTGCCTCGGCGGTGGAAAAGAGCGCGAAATGGCTGCTGGGCATCATGGGCGTGGTGCTGTCGGGAGCCATGGGCGTCAGCGCGGTGGCGGCTTCGGCGGCTGACACAGCTGCGGCAAAGGGCACGCGCTTTGTGATATCGGGGGCGGTGCCCGTGGTGGGCGGAGCCATCAGCGACGCCATCGGCACCATCGCCAACTGCGTGACCATCGTACGCTCGTCGGTGGGGGCGTTCGGCATCATCGCGGGGCTGTTCATTCTGCTGCCGCCCGTTATTACGGCGCTGCTGTGGACGGGAGGGCTCAATCTCACCGCGTGGGCGGCGCACGGGCTGGGCGCTGAGCGTCCTGCGGCGGCGATGCGTTCGGTGGCATCGGTGGTGTCCCTGACCCTTGGGCTGCTGGTGTTCACGGGCGTGGTGCTCACCTGCTCCGCCGGGCTGATAATCGCCCTGAGGAGCGTGTGATATGGACGGGCTGAGAGAATGGGCGATCGCCCTGTGCGCCGCCGCCGTGCTGTGTGCCGCTGCGGAGATGATCGCGCCCTCCGACAAAAACGGCAAAGGCATCAGGGTCATTGCCGCAGGTGTGATGCTGTGCGCGGTCATCCTGCCCCTGAGCAGAATGGACTGCAGCGGATTCCGGGATATCACCTTAGGCGCAGAAGCCTTCGAGCCTGACACGCGCCTGTGCGCCGCCATCGAGCAGCAGACCGCCGATGCCGTCAGCGGCACGGTGGAGAGCCTTGTGAGCGACTGTCTGCGCAGGCTTGGTGTCGAATGGGAGGATATCTCGGTGGTCATGGATATCTCGGAGGACGGCTGCATATCCATTGGACAGATCACGGTGAGGACAGCGGCAGGACAGACCGTCAGTCAGGAGGAAACAGAAAGCGAGCTGTACAGCCGTCTTGGGCTGTCGGCAGAAGTCATAACAGCGGAGGAATCGCAATGGAACTCACTTCAGTGACCGCGCGGCTGTCGCGGTGGATATCGGACAGCAGAAAGCGCACCAACCTTATGATAATGCTGGCAGGGTGCGCAGTGCTGCTGATACTGCTGTCCGACTGCTCGGGGAGCGGTGAGCGGCAGTCTACAATGGAGGATAGCTCCGCCGCCGTCTACGCCTCACAGCTGGAGGAGCGTCTTGAGCAGATGATCTCCTGCGTGGAGGGGGCAGGGCAGAGCCGCGTGATGATAACCCTGCAGAACGGCGGCGAATACGTCTACGCCATCGAGGATTCCATCAGCACCGACAGCTCGGTCAGCACCGATTCGGGCGGCAGGCAGAGCAGCGGCGAGAGGGAGGAACACCGCTCCGGCTATATCATCATCGACACCGAGCAGGGGGAACAGGCTCTGGTGCGCACCGAGCTGATGCCGTCGGTAAGCGGCGTGGTGGTGGTGTGCCCCGGCGCGGAGGATCCCGTGGTGGCTCAGAGAATCATGTCCGTTGTGACCACTGCCTTGGACATCAGTCCGAAGCGGGTCTGTATAACGCAATCAACTCAATGACAACAGGAGGAAAACACAATGATCATCGGAAAAAGACATCTGGTACTGGCAGGCCTGCTCATCGCACTGGGCGCGGCGGTATACCTCAACTGGCAGTTTGCCCCCTCGGAGACCGTCATCGGCACTTCGGGCAGCGGACAGTCGGTGTATACCCAGGAGGGCTACATCACCGTATCCACCAACACGGTATCGGACAGCAGCGCGTCGGCTGAGCTGAACGGCGGCGATGCCGTGGAGACCGCAGTGACGAAGAACCTCTTTGACCAGACCAGAGAGGACAGGGAAAAGACCCGACAGGAAGCCCTTGACACCCTTGAGGATATCCTTGAGGACGCTTCCCTTGATGATTCCCGGAAGCAGCAGGCGGTGGATACAGCCGCAAAGATCGCCGAAAACATGGACAGGGAAGCCGCCATCGAGCTGCTCATCAGGGCAAAGGGCTACGAGGACTGCGTGGTGGTCATCAGCGACGCGCAGGTCAACGTGGTGCTGCCCGTGGGCGAGGAGGGACTGAAATCCTCTGACACGGCGATCATCCGCGATATCGTGGTGGGACAGGTAGAGATTTCTCCTGCCGGTATCAAGATAATTGAAGCAAAGTAGTTGTTTATTTCGCGACTTGTGATATAATATACAGCATGGATGTATATTTCAGCGAGCCGTGGGCATAAACGCTGAATATTGGCTGCAAACAAACCCTCCGCATCCTGTATGCCGGGGGTTTGCTTTTGTGCTGTCCGCGCAAAAATTGGAGGATAATTTATGGCTAACAGACGTGAAGCAAGAGATCAGGCTTTCCAGATCCTTTTTGAAAAGACATTTTCCGATTCCACCGTCGCCGAGATCATCGAAATGGCGGGGCTTTCCCGCGACATGATCCCCGACGATTACACCGTTGCCACCGCCGAGAACGCCGCCGCGAAGTTCGAGCAGCTGGATGATATCATCTCCCGTTACTCCCTGCGCCGCGCTCTGCCGCGCCTTGCCCGGGTGGTGCTGACCGTTCTGCGTCTGGCTGTGTACGAGATCATCTACGAGCCCACCGTGGACACCTCCGTTGCCATCAACGAGGCGGTGGAGCTTGCCAAGAAATACGCAGGCGAGGAAGAATCGGGCTTTGTCAACGGCGTGCTGGGTGCCTTTGTGCGCAGCGAGGAATTCGCCGCCCTGACCGCAGAGGGAGATGCCCAATGAGCCTTGCCCTCGGACTGGACACCAGCAATTATACCACATCCACAGCCCTCTACTGCACGGATAGCGGTGAGGTCACCCAGCAGAAAAAGCTCCTGCCCGTCGCAAAAGGACAGCTGGGACTGCGCCAGAGCGACGCGGTGTTTCATCATGTACAGCAGCTGCCTGAGATGATGACAGCCCTCTTTGACGGCTGTGGAAAACAGCCGCAGGTCATCGGCGTTTCCACCCGTCCGCGTCCCGTTGATGGCTCGTATATGCCCTGCTTCGAGGTGGGCAGAGGTGCCGCCGAGCAGCTTGCCGCCGTGCTGGGCGTGCCTGTAAAGCGCTATTCCCATCAGGAGGGTCACATCGCCGCGGCTATGTATTCCTCCGGCTTCAGAGCACAGCCCGGTGAGCAGTTCCTTGCCTATCATCTTTCCGGCGGAACCACCGAGGGCGTGCTGGTCACCCGTCATGACGACGGCTTTGATGCCGAACTGCTGTGCGGCTCCCTTGACCTGAAGGCAGGTCAGCTCATCGACCGCGTTGCCGGTATGCTGGGGCTGCCCTTCCCCGGTGGAGTGCACCTTGAGAAGCTGGCTCTGGAGTGCGACGAGACCATCCGCTGCAAGCCCACCATGAACGGGCTGGACTGCTGTCTTTCGGGCGTTGAAAACATCTGCCAGCGGCTGCACGCCGAAGGGGAGAGTGCCGAATACATCGCCCGTGTCTGCCTTGAACATATCATCTCCGCGGTCACAGCCATGACTCAGGGGATCTTTGAAAAATACGGCGAGATGCCCGTACTCTTTGCAGGAGGCGTTTCCTCAAACGTCATCATGCGAGCCGAGATGGAACGCCGCTTCGGCGCGCGTTTTGCTCAGCCTGCCTTCTCCTGCGACAACGCGGCAGGTATCGCCATTCTTGCCTCGGGCGGTGAGTGTCTGTGAAGATTCTGACCGTTTCCGAGGTCAACGGATACACAAAATCGCTCCTTGACGAGGATATTCTTCTTTCGGACATTTTCGTTTCGGGGGAGATATCCAACCTCAAGCGCCACACCTCGGGGCATATGTATTTCACCCTCAAGGACGCAAAGGGTCAGCTTTCCGCCGCCATGTTCAAGTGGCAGTGCCAGTACCTGCGCTTTGCCCCTGCCAACGGCATGAGGGTGGTCGCCCACGGCAAGGTCACCCTCTACGAAGCAGGCGGACAGTACCAGATGGTGGTCTCCGCCCTGCAGCCCGACGGCATCGGCGCGCTCTACGCCGCATATGAACAGCTCAAAGAAAAGCTGGAAGCCGAGGGTCTGTTTGCTCCCGAGCGCAAGCGTGCGCTGCCCCCGATGCCCATGCGCGTGGGCGTGGTCACATCCAGGACCGGCGCCGCCGTGCAGGATATCATAAACATAATCACACGCCGCTGGCCGCTGTGTGAAATAATCCTCGCCCCTGTCATGGTGCAGGGCGAAGCCGCTCCCGGACAGATAGCCGATGCTGTAAGACGCATGAACGCACGCAGCGCCTGCGATGTCATGATCGTTGGTCGCGGCGGCGGCTCCATCGAGGATCTCTGGGCGTTCAACGACGAGCAGGTCGCCCGTACTGTTGCCGATTCTGCCATACCCGTCATTTCCGCCGTGGGTCACG
>SVPO01000066.1 GCA_015065795.1 Oscillospiraceae bacterium
GGACGGTCACATCACCGACTCCCAGGGCAGACAGGTCAGCTTCAAGAACACCATCATCATCATGACCTCCAACGTGGGTGCCCATCTGCTCACCGAGCGCAGAAAATCTCTGGGCTTCGGGGCTGATTCCGCAGCGGAAGACACCGGCTCCCGTGAGGGCGTGCTGGAGGAACTGAAAAAGACCTTCCGCCCCGAATTCCTCAACCGCGTGGACGACATCATCGTCTTTGACAAGCTCACCGACGAGGACATCAGCAAGATCGCGCGCATGATGCTCAAGGGTCTTGACAAGCGCCTTGCAGCCATGAACATCGGCTTTGAGATCGCCGAGGGCGTGGATGCCGCCATCGCGAAGGTCGGCTTTGACCCGGTGTACGGCGCACGTCCCCTGCGCAGAGCCATCCAGTCCAGAATCGAAGATCCGCTCTCCGAGGCTCTCCTTGAGGGACGCTTCCAGCCGGGAGAGACCGTCCTGTGCAAGATGGACGCAGACAGGTTCATTTTCGAGAAGAAATAAGCTTTTTCCGGAAACGGAATGTCGCTCCGAACGACATATCCGCGCCCCTTTACCTCCTCAATATGCCGAGCCGCCCTGTGCTTTCAGCAATGCTGTCAGCGCGGGGCGGCTTGGCGTTTCGGATATGATATTGACGCAAAACGGTCATCGCGGTATAATCATCCTCATCACACCGAAAGGATGATTGCCGGTGAAACATTTTCTGCGGCTGACCGACCTTACGCCCACGGATATTTCCCGTATCTTCACCCTTGCCGACGAACTCGCCCAAGGCAGACATCGGGACAGGCTTCGCGGAAAGACTGCGGTCATGTTCTTTCCTGCGTCCAGCATAAGAACTCGCGTTACCTTTGAGAAAGGCGTATACCTGCTCGGCGGTCAGACGGTGCTGTTCGCGCCGGAGACCCTCGACAAAAAAGAGGATATCCGCGACGTGTGCGGCTATCTCAACAACTGGGCGGATGTACTCATCGTTCGCCACAGGGATATTGCCCTCCTTGAGCGCATGGCAGAGTATTCCTCTGTTCCTGTGATCAACGCCATGACCGACGCAAATCACCCCTGTGAGATACTGACCGACCTCTACGCCCTGTCAAAGCTCCGTGAGGATATCACGCGCGACAGATACCTGTTCTGCGGCAAGAACGGCAACATCGGAGGCTCGTGGAAGGAAGCCGCCGACGTGCTGGGGTTTGAGCTGGAGCAGTGCTGCGGCAGGGGCTATGAGCTGGACGGCGTGACCGCTCACCACGACATCGGCTCAGCAGTTGTCGGCAAGGACATCATCTGCACCGACTCGCTGCCTGCCGACATCCTCGGAGACTTTGCTGCCTGTCAGGTCACAAAGGCTGCCATGGATAAGGCAAATCCCGGCGCGCTGCTCAATCCCTGTCCGCCCTTCTTCCGAGGGGAGGAAGTGTCCGCCGATGCCATCGATTCCGATTATTTCGTCGGATACGGCTTCAAAAAGCACCTCCTTGAGGTTCAGCAGGCGATCATGCTCCACTGTCTCGACGCATAATAAAACGCCCACGGTTCCGCGTGCACAACGGAGCCGTGGGCGTTTCGGTTGTCAATCAGTCCTGTACTTCTGCACCGAGCTTCTTTTCCTCGGCAGGATTGATCTTCAGTCCGGCGGACAGCGCGCCCCACACCAGTGCCGACAGCACCACTGTGACGATGGTTTCGGGCAGCATGGTCGCGCCGTTGTAGAAGAAGGAATAGCTGTAGATCAGAGCGTCGCCCTTTGCCAGCCAGGTGTCCTGCAGGGAGGTGGGGAGAGCGGTCACGTCCACCCACTCCTTCCACACGGTCACGCCGCTGAGGAAATGGCAGAGGAATCTGCCCACGCCTGCGATCAGTCCTGCAAGACCGGCGGCAAGCGGACGGTTCTTTATCTTTCTTGTAACACCGGAAAGACCGATGATTCCGTAAGCCACAAGGTAGTCGAACAGCGCAATGGCAAGCACCGCCCACAGCGTGGTGGCGTAGCTGAAATTATCAATGCCGAACAGCATCTGAGTCAGACCGTACACGGTGCAGGCACCCAGTCCCCAGCCCACGCCGTACATCTGTCCGATGAGTACCAGCGGCACCATGCTGCCGGGAGTGACAGTGCCGCCCATGGGCATTCTGATGGGAGTCATCTCGCTGAGTACGGTGGCAAGCGCCAGCATCAGCGCGGTGATAACGAGCTTAAAGGTTCTTGAACGGTAATCTAATTTCATAATGTTTAGCCTCCAAAATAAAAATAGCGTACCGGTCAATACCGATACGCAAACAAGACTTACATTATGACAAAACCGTAAGACTTCCTACGCCGGCATTATCCGGATCAGGTTAACGGGTCCGATGCGTCAGCGCATCATCTCAGCCGGCGAGGAAGCCAGCACCCCAGCTCGCAAACCACGTTCGGGATTGGATCCATGATCCCTCGGCGATTCGCTCGATTTTCGTTGAGATTATAGCACCGCGAAAGACGGTTGTCAACAGTAAGTTTTACAAAACTATCCAGATTTGTGTGCGTTGGTCGCGATACGGCGCAATGAATATTGAGCGCACAAGCGCAGTGTGCAGGAATATTTGCGAGATATCTGCGAAATACCAATAAGTGTGAGCGATGCAATATTTGCTGTTGTATTTCACGGTATATTATGCTACAATGATTACAGCAAAAGCAAAGGAGGCAGTAGCTATGCCAAATATTATGCCGATATCTGATCTGCGGAATTATTCCGATGTTTTGCACAGTGTTACGCCCGATTCGCCGGTTTTTCTTACCAAGAACGGTCGTGGACGATATGCCATACTTGATATTGATGAATATGAAAAGCTGATGTCTACCGTTAAGCTGCTTTCGGAGCTTGCAAAAGGAAGAAAATCAGCAAACGAACAGGGCTCGGTTCCTATTGACGAAGCCGTACTCATGCTGGGTATAACCCTATGAAGTATAAGGTCAGCCTGTCACCGGAAGCGGTTTCCGATCTGATTGAGATCAAGAGGTATATTTCGGAAGAACTGGAAAACTTGGCATCAGCAGAGCGGACGATTGCGACTATAATGTCACGACTGCGTCAGCTGGAGGAATTCCCGTATAGCGGAGCTTCACTGTCCTCAAAAATTGCCGTTGACACGGGATACCGCTACCTTGTATGCGGAAAGTATCTTGCTTTCTATATCGTGGGAAAGAACGATGTCGTGGTTGATCGTGTGCTATACGGTGCAAGGGATTATCTTCGCACTCTTTTCGGAGAGTTGACGGAATAACCGGTTCTTTTCGAATTCTGTGCCGCCGAGGTTCGGTATTGTACATAGCAGAATAGCATTTTCGTCAAATATTTCGGAGTTTCACTGTTCATCTTCGCCATCATTACAATTGACGTAGACCTACAAACAACGCTATAATATGAACGGCACTTTATTTGAATAAATCGGTGTCGTTCATTATTTATTTTACAGGAAACGGAGTTTGATCCACATGGCTGAATTAAAAGGTATGCGCGCCCTGCGTTTTTCCGCTGCCGCCGGCGAGATCGGCGAACTGTGCTGCCCTCCCTATGACATCATCAGCGAGGAACAGCGTCAGGCTTATCTTGCCCGCAACGAGCACAACGTAATCCGACTGGAGCTGCCCAAGGGCGAAGATCCCTACGGCGAGGCCGGCCGCGTGCTCAGCGACTGGATGGAAAGCGGCATCATCACCCGTGACGAGGAAAGCCTCTACGTCTATGAGGAGGAATTCACCGCCTACGGTCAGCGCATGAAGGTCAAGGGCATGATCTGCCGTGTCAAGCTGGAGGAGTTCTCCAAGGGCATCGTTCTGCCCCACGAGGAGACCCTGTCCAAGGCAAAGGAAGACCGCCTCAACCTGATGAAAGCCACCGGCTGCAACTTCAGCCAGATTTACTCCCTCTATATCGACGACGGCAACCGCACCCGTCCCAGAGTTGACGCCCTGTCTGCCGGTGAGCCCCAGGTCGAGCTGACCGACGGTGACGGTGTTACCCATCGTCTGTGGCAGTGCACCGATGCCGAGCAGATCGCTGCCATCGCCGGCGATTTCGTTGACCGCAAGCTGTACATCGCCGACGGTCATCACCGTTACGAGACCGGCATCAACTATCGCAACTGGTGCCGTGAGCAGGGCATTGCCAAGGAAGGCGACGCCTGCGACTATATCATGATGATGCTGGTTGAGATGGAGAACGAAGGTCTGGTGGTATTCCCCACCCATCGTCTCGTCCGCGACCTTGAGAAGTTCGATCTGCAGGCAACCCTCGCCAACGCCGAGGAGTTCTTCGAGGTTTCCAAGCGCGACAACGTCGCCGGGATGGAAAGCGCCCTCACCGAGTATTACAACCGCGGCGAAAAGGCATTCGGTCTGTATGCCGGCGGCGACGAGTGGCATCTGCTCAAGCTCAAGAGCATTGACAGCATGACCAAGGAAATGCCCGACTGCAGCGAAGCTCTGCGCGGTCTGGATGTCAGCGTGCTGCACACCCTCGTTCTGGAGCGCACCATGGGCATCGACAAGGCAAACATGGCTGCCCAGATCAACCTGACCTACACCCGCAGCTTTGACGAGGCAATCGAGAGCGTCAAGTCCGGTGCTTCCCAGTGCTGCTTCATCCTCAATCCCACCCGCGTCACCGAGATCCGCGACGTTGCCGCTGCCGGTGAAAAGATGCCCCAGAAGTCCACTTACTTCTATCCCAAGCTCATCACCGGTCTGGTAATGAACAAGCTGGGCGAGTAATTGGATATACCATAGCTCAGGGTAACAGCTGAACTGCTCATATCATAACAACAACCCCCTGCACAGCCCTTCGTCGGGCGTGTGCAGGGGGTTCGTCAGTATATAGACAAACAGGCGTGTCAGTGGCTGTATTCGTGATATCCCAGCTCGCTTCGGAAAGTTTTTGAGGGGATAAAACCAAGAGCTTCCAGGCAACTGATTCTATCCGGGATATTGGATGTCTTGATCTTGAGACTGCCAATGCCGAAATCGTCAATGAAAGCATCAATTGCGAGACGGACTATCTCAGCAAAGTAATTTTCCGTATCGCAGCTGCGCGGCAAATCGATCCGTAATATGCCAAAGTCACCGCCAAAGATCTCCGCGGTTCCAACCGCACGGTTTTCGGCTTTCAGAACCAGAGCAAAACGAACATAATATTTCATTTTGTATTCATCCAGCCAGAATCTGATGCACTGCGTGATTTCTTCCGTGGTTGTGCAGTAAAAGTCGCTTGTGCAGAAGTCCGAGTTGAATCTTTTGACGTTTTCTTTATCCGAATAGCACGGAAGCAATGTTTCTGCGTCCTCCGGTTCTATCAGCCGCAGAAAAAAGGACTCGGTTTCATACACCGGACACTGTTCGTATACGTTTTTCATGCTGTACGGCCTCTATTCTATCGTGCTTCCGTGGAAAAAGCAGTCATAGATCTTTCTGCCATCCAGATAAATGGCTTCATATCCCTGAAACCACTCAAAGCTGCCGTCCACGTCGCAGACGTAAGTGTATCTGCCGTCGCTGTGGAATTCAGGGCCGCGATAGGGGCGGTCGAAGGGGACGCGCAGCAGTGCTTCCTTGAGAAAATCACCGCTGAAATCCTCGCCCGTGACCTGCCCTGCGTAGTTCATGCTCCAGCAGGGAGCGCCGTTGACCCACACCGCTTCCTCACCGGCAAACCGTCTGCCGCCCAGAAAGCTGTCCAGATACATCAGCTCGCCCTCGCTGTATTCAAGGTCGTGAGACGCAGGTCGGCTTGACGCGCTCTCCGCACCCTTGCCGGCGTAAGTGGCCTTCTTGGCTCTCATCAGAAATTCAATTATCTTGTCCCGTTCGATCATTGCGTGTCCTCCGATGCAGTATTGTTGTGCAGATATTATACCGCAGTACGGTGAGCGCGGCAACACCATTGATAGTACATACGGGCGCATCTCACAGCCCGTATATCTCCCGTGCGTTTTCGCAAAACACCGGCCGTCGCTCCTGTTCGGTCAGATTCAGCCGACGGAAGAACCGCAGATGCTCCGCCTGATCGCAGCTGCCGAAATCCGAACCGAAGATAAACCGCTCGGGCATAGAGTGGATGGCGGTTTCAAGAATCGGGAAGAAGCCCTCGTTGTTTCCCTCCGCCACGCTGGACAGGTCAAAGTACACATTACCGCAATGGGCGAGCGTGTCAAAGCACTCCTCCAGCCGTGGATAGCAGCAGTGACAGCACACGAGCTTGATTTCGCGATGGCTTTCCGCTGCCTCGCGGATGATCTCCGGTGCGGTAAAGTGAGAGTTATCCCAACCCGAGTGGAAAAGCACAGGCACACCGTATCTTTCCGCAAGGGCGTACACCGCGCCGAGATTACCGTCGGTGAGATAGATAGGCTCGTGTCCGCAGAACAGCTTGATGCCTGCCAGCTGTCCGCGTTCAAGCAGACTGTCCGTGAGCTTCAGCTGTTCCTCGTAATTGATGTACGGACTGATTCCTCCCACTACGGCGATGTCGGGACAGTCCGAAAACAGCTCCGCGCACTCGGCAAGGGAACCGATACTGCTTTCAAGCTCGGAATCGGAAATCACAACGCCTTTGCTTACGCCGTTTTTTCTCAGTTCTTCAAGCAGCGCGGTTTTCTTTCCCTCAAGGGATGACGGCGCCACCGGCAGATGCAGATGCGCGTCAATGACAATTTCGTTTATGTTATTCATAGATAGTCTCTCCGTAATATTGTGACAAGGTGCAAAAAAGCCGCAGATCACTCTGCGGCAGAAATCCGTAATTGCAGAGCGATAATCCGAATTGCAGACCGACAGCGCCGCGCGAGCACGCACAGCGTCATCCGTCATATCAATTGTGATCATCGGCTCTTTCCGATCATGCACCTGCCGTTTTCGCGGCAGATATGTTATCGGGCAAATCACTTCCTATGCTGTAATGTCACCTTGTCCTCAGTCATCTTACCAGAAGCGCGGCGCTCTGTCAACCGCAGTATGCGGCGATAGCGTCGGACATGAACTGCGCAGTGCCCTCACCGTGGGCATCGATGCTGCTGCGGAATCGTTCGTCGGCGGTGTACATCTGTCCCAGACCGGCAAGGATCCCGTCGGTGCACTGGTAGTAATGCTCGCTTATGTAGCTCTGCCACCTGCGCACAAGCTGCTGAGCCTGTTCGCTGTCCGCGGCATTTCCCGATTGCATACAGTGGGCGAATTCCGCCATGAGCCCGTTCATTCCTTCTGCAAGACGAGCGTGATCATCCCGGGAATAACCGGCGGTTCTCCGCTGACTTTCTGCGTAAGCTTCGGTGCTGCCCCAGCGCTCACGGGCTTCCTGCGCGTATTCTTCAAAAACGGATTCGTTAATGCTCATTTGCGAAACCTCCACAGTTCTGTTCTCATCAGATTATATCATATTGTCGAAGATTTTCAATGGCAATCGGCGGCAAAATAGGGGTCAGTTTTATACATAATTGTTTGACAAATAGAGTTATATATGTTAATATAATTATGTGCAACATGATGACAAATGGTGCCTGAGCTGCATCATATACCGCCGGAACGGAGTGAGTGCCGCACATATGAAAAACTGGTGGGATAAAATACGCGCCGCCGCAGAAAAATGGCAGCCTCGTCTGCGCGGACTGGAAATGATCCTTATAGCCGCCGCGATAATCGTCGGCATCCTGTGCGGCAGCGTCAGCATCGCTCCCGATATCGAAAATGTCGCCCTCAGCAGCAATATTCTCGCCGCGGCACAGCCGGTGGAAACGGATAAGCGTGTGGTGGTCGTCATGTGCACCGACCGCACCGTGGATATGCTGTCTCCCGAAAACGGGTGGCCCATCGACCGCTCCTATTACACGCAGCTGCTGGAAACAGCCCTTTCGGATTCGGATGCCGTGGCGTTTGATATTCTGTTTACGGATGCAGGGGTCAGCAGTACCGATGCACAGCTTGCAGCTGCGGCGGCAGAGCACGGCAGAGTGATTTTCGCCCGCAGCGAATCTGCGCTTCCCATCGAACCGCTGTTCCAATCGGGCGCGCGTATAGGCTACGCGGCGGAGTTCAAAGAGAATTCCGGCGACGCGGTCAGCCGCCGATACAAGCTGTTTGTCGGCGACGACAGACGCAGCGGTCCGACGCTGATATGCTCGGTGCTGCTCAGTCAGGGGTATACGATTGAGTACGACGGGGACAACGCCTATCTCATAACCGCCCCCGACGGAACGCATATCGAACTCAATGTGGACGACGAGGGCTATTTCTACCGCATACCTGCCCAGTATGGCACGGACGTGCAGGTGGTTGACCTGGGTGATGTGTACACGGGCAATTACGAGCCCGGGCTTTTTGACGATGCAGTGGTTTTCGTCGGAGGTACGGTGGCAGGCTTTGAGGATATTGTCCATGCCCCCGATTTTCCTGTGGACGGCAATTATTCCGACGGCTCAAACGCCATGCGTGTCATCGGTACAAAATACCTCGCCGACAGCTATCTCACCGTCCTGCGCGGCTTCAGTCCTGTACCGTGTTCAGGCTTTGCCGAGGGAATGATCTGCGGGCTGGTATTTCTGCTCACGGCTCTGCTTTCCCTCAGACTGCAGGCAAGATACAACTGGCTGCCTCCGGCAGTGATCAGTGTCGGCTGGCTTTTCCTTGCCCGATGGATGTTCGCCTGTGGCGCGGTCAGGCTGCCTGCTGCGTCGCCTATCATCTGCTGTCTTGCAGCCTTCGGGCTGACCGTAATCATCCGGCTTGTGCGCACCTCACGCGAGCGCATGGTCAGCTCGCTCCCCATCGAAACCCTCTACAGCATCGCCTATGAGATCGACGATATTGACATCTCGGGCGGCTTTGAACAGTTTTTGACCGCCTTTGAGCAGAGCGTGTTTGCTCAGCTGGGCGTTAGCATAATCAACGCGCAGTCGGCGTTCCCCGATAACCTCGAAGGCGTTGAGTGGGACGAATCGCGCAGCGGCACACTCGTGCTGCGCACCCGTTCCGCGGCGGAGAGGTTCGGCACACGAGCCATCATAATCATTCCGCTTCCGTCCTTCGGGGACGAGGAGCCGGAGTTCACCGTTCTTGGCACCGACCGACGCACCCCGACCCATTGGGTGCAGAGCGTGACCGCGCTGGTTCTTTCTTTGTATGTCTACCACAAGGCGAACAGCCAGAGCGCGGAAAAACAGCGCATGGTCATGTCCATGGTGGAAATGATCATCCAGATGATCGATGCCAAGGATCCCGTCACCGCTGGTCATTCCAGGCGCGTTTCCGGCTATTCACGCAGGATCGCCGAATGGCTGGGCTTTGACCGCCGCAGGGCTGGCGACGTGGAATTCGCCGCTCTGCTCCACGACATAGGCAAGATCGGCGTTGCGGATACCGTCCTCAACAAACCCGGTCTGTTCACCGAAGCGGACTACGCCCAGATGCGTTCCCACCCCACCCTCGGCGCGCACATCGTCCGCACCATCGGAATGTCCGAGGATATCGTGGACGGCGTGCTTCATCACCACGGTCGGCTGGACGGCAGAGGCTATCCGGACGATCAGTCGGGCGGAGAGTTCGCGCGCATCATCAAGGTCGCGGATGTGTACGATGCCCTGACCAGTCAGCGACAGTACAAATCCGCGTGGGATACCCACCGCGCGCTGGATGTTATCTACAACGGCATCGGCACGGAGTTTGACGAGCGAATCGCCCGTACCTTCATCGAGAACACCGCTCCCGATGATTACGAACCCAACCGCCGAAAGGAACAGGGCACTGCGTCAGCCGACCATTCTCACAAGCTCACGGACTTTTCAAATAAGCTCTGGAATACTGTTCGTGAGCCGCTGCTGCAGAAGCTGCCGACGATGTCCTGTCTTGATAGTGCGTTTTCCTTTGAGTGTCCGCGCTCCTTTGCAGGCATCGAGTGGGGCGAGCGCTTCGGCTCTCCTGCGGTACTCCGCAGCACGCCCGCCATCCTCTGCTGGGACGAGGATACAGGCAGCGTTATCTCGTCCCTCGCGGCGCGCGACGGGGATGTGATACACAGCGCGGTGTTCTTCTTCCGAAAAAGCTGTCTGGGTGCAGGCCTTGTCGTGGTGGAGAACGCAGATGCAGACGGTGCGCAGACCGCGCTGACCGCACTCTGCGGCGAACCTGATGCCCACGGCGGCTGCCTGATATGGCGCGCTGCCCGACACTATGTTGTAAGGCTCAGCCCGGAAGAACTGAACGCCTTCGTGTTTGTTACCGATCACCTGTTGAACGAGATTTGACGGGATGATATATTTATTCAGCTCTGAAGCCGCAGGGAAAGGCTCTGCGGCACTGAAAGGATAGGGATACCATGAAACGGATAACAGTAGCAATTCTTCTTGCGGTTATGATGCTGTTTACCGCAGCCTGCGGCTCATCAGCGCCGACCGCCGCTGCCATCAGTGCGGTTGTTGAGGACCTGACCGGCACTGTCAGTGCCCTGCGCGGTGACGGTACCGCCGAGACGCTCAGGGTGGGCAGTCAGCTCGGATCGGGCGATTCGCTCATCACGGGCAGCGCGTCCACCGCCGCCGTCCGTGTGGACACCATCGATACGCTGATCAATGTCAGCCAGTCCAGCGAGGTTGTGTTTGACACCGTTTCCGCCGCAGACGGAACCACCAGCGTGGTTATTTCCGTGCGCAGGGGAAGCATCGCCAACTCTGTGGATGTCAAGCTCGGCGAGGGCGATATCTACGAGGTGTGCACCGAGAACCTCACCATGGCTATCCGCGGCACGGACGCCCATGTGATATACGATGAGGGAGAGACCGGCGTCAGCCTGCTCACGGGATACGCTCTCGTGCTCAACTATTACGACGGCATTGTCTACAGAGTGCCTGCAGGCGTTGAAGGCTTTTTCCCTGACGACGCTGCACCAAGGTTCGAGCTTATCGACACGAAGGATTACTCCTCTCGTTCCGATGCCGCCGCAGCCATGCAGAGCAAGGTGGAAAAGGATGATCCCGACTATGCCGACGGCTTTGAAAAGCAGCTGAAGGACAGCTATGTTTCCGACGAGGCATACAGCTTCAGTGCGGCAGAGATACCCGAAGCGAATAACGAAGCTCCGAAGCCTGCCGTCGAGCATGCGGAAGAACAGGTCACCACAGCAGAACAGGCACAGACCACGACTGCCTCTGCGACTGCAGAGACAAAGATGACGACAACCGCTCATCAAAAGCCAACCGCCGCCGCGCCCACCGCGCCGACACATCCCGTTCCTCCGGCAGGACCTGCGGCGCCGACCGCACCAACAGCGCCGACCGCACCAACAGCGCCGAGTGCCCCGACCGCACCGACTATGCCGATACCGCCCACTTCTACTGCTATACCGACTGAGCCTTCCGCCGCTTCAACCGTAGAACCGACGTCTTCTGTGCCTGCCACAACCGCGCCCACAACCGCGCCCACAGAGCCGGTTCAGCCCGACGGATACACCATAACCATGTCCGGACTGTACTATCTCGACAATATTGGTGAGACGCAGAAGATTGCGGACGTAGTCGTGTACAGCGGTGCAGCTGAGGAAGGTGTCTACAAAGAAATAACCTTCGAATACGACGGGGACAGCTATGCCTTCTCCTTTACATGGAACGAAGCCGCGGCACCTGACTATGCATCTGGACAGCGAGTGATGGCTATGGCATATCCGTACGAAAAATACAGCAACGTCTTCACCATAGCCTATGCGAATCCTGCCTGACGGCGCAACACAATGAATAACGCAAATTGCCCCACGCCGCGGATATCTCCGCAGTGTGGGGCTTTGTCTGTGCACGTATAGAACAAATGCAAGGAGGACAGCAGCCGTGATGTGCTTCCCGTTACATTTTTGTATTATGATAGTGGCGAGACTCGAGACTAGCAGGTTCGCCTTCGGCTCACCGTGAAAATCACCGGATGGGGGTTGAGGCGCGAATGTGGTTACTGCCATGCGCGGTGATTTTCGCGCGAGTTCTTCAACTTGCCGCACCAACGAAAATGACGACACACGATGAATTTAGTTTACGGATTCGAACTGACGCGTGTTATTTGCTTTTCGCCGTGTTGAGCGTGGCGGTCAGGATTTTTTTGATTTCAATACAGTCGGTAAGAAGTGATTCGCCCTCTGATTCTGTGAGATATTCCGACATGACCAGCAGACGCAACCAGTATTCGGTTTCGGCAGTTTCTTTGAGCGAAATTTGCAGTTTGGCAATAAAATCAGCCTTGCTCACTCCATAGACCGCTTCATTGGCGTTTGCTCCGATGCTTGTGCCGCTGCGGACGATCTGCTTGGAGATGATGGTTTCTTTCTTTTCCTTGGAAAGGTATTGATACAGCTTTACGATCCTGACCGCAAATTTCAGAGATTTATCAAGAAGAATGCTGTTCTGTGACATGATCGTTACCTTTTCCTTTAGATAATGAATAAGAGATAATAGAGAATAGATAATAACACAGAAACGCCCACAATACTTTGTGCGTCCTTAATGACTATTATCTATTACTTATTCTCTATTATCTCTTATCTGAGCCCCGTCAGGGGCGTTTCTGGTCGGAGTGGCGAGACTCGAACTCGCGGCATCCAGCTCCCAAAGCTGGCGCGCTACCAACTGCGCCACACCCCGATATGTACTGGATTATTATAAACGTGAGGGCGTTGATTGTCAACCGCAAAACACCTTAAACACAAGAAAACGAGCGTAGGACTCACAGCAGTGCTGCTTACTGTTATTATTTCAATTTCTTTACAAAATCGCTTGAATGTGGTATAATTACTTCGTCAAAGGAATGGAGGGAGAATGAATGAATCAGATCAGATTGGACCAGCTTCCCGGCGTACCGAACCCGAATCAGAACAACAGTCCGCAGAAAAAATGGTCGGCATCCAAAATTATCAAGATCATCTCAGCAGTGCTGGCACTCATATACATTATTTCCCCCATAGATTTCATGCCCGATCTGGTGCCGGTTATCGGCTGGCTTGACGATATCCTCGCCGGAATCGGAATGGCAATTTCCCTTGTCTCCGCATTCAAGTCGGGAAAGTATAATCCCAACACGCGCATGGAACAGCGCGCAAGGGATATCTTCGGAGACAATAATTATTGAGTCCTGAGATAACTAAAGAAAAAAGAACGGCTGCTGCAAGAATACTGCGGCAGCCGTTTTATTGTATATAGAAAACCACGCGTTGGACGCGTGGTTCAGGAAGAATTATATAGATGAAGCGGAGATAAAAACTCCCTTTGCTAAAATAGAAGTGCGGTCTGCCAACTGCACAAAAAAGCAAAGGGAGG
>SVPO01000067.1 GCA_015065795.1 Oscillospiraceae bacterium
TGACCAACTACATCACCGCCCTCGGCCACACCTCCGAGGACGATTCCCTCTACAAGAAGTTCTGGCCGGCTCAGGTCCACTTTGTGGGCAAGGAGATCGTCCGCTTCCACACCATCATCTGGCCTGCGATGCTCATGGCTCTTGATCTGCCTCTGCCCGAGCGCGTGTACGGCCACGGCTGGCTGCTCTTTGGCGCCGCCGGCGAGAAGATGAGCAAGTCCAAGGGCAACGTGGTCGATCCCATCCTGCTCTCCGGACGCTACGGCTCCGACGCCATCCGCTACTTCCTGCTCCGCGACGTTCCCTTCGGACAGGACGGCAACTTCACCAACGAGGCGCTGTGCAACCGCATCAACTCCGACCTTGCCAACGACCTTGGCAATCTGGTCAGCCGCACCGCCGCCATGGCTGAAAAATACTTCGGAGGCACTCTGCCCGCCGATCGTCAGGCAGACGCTCTGGACGACGAGCTGATCGCCATGGCATCCGAGCTGCCGGCAAAGGCTGACGAGCTCATCAGCAACCTGCAGTTCTCCAACTGCCTGAGCGAGATCTGGAAGGTCATCAGCCGCGCCAACAAATACATCGACGAGACCGCACCCTGGGTGCTGGCAAAGGACGAAGCCAACAAGGCCCGTCTGGCCACTGTTCTCTATAACCTTGCAGAAGCCCTGCGCATCTGCGCGGTGCTGCTGGTTCCCTTTATGCCCAAGACCGCGCCCCAGATCTTTGAGCAGATCGGCGCTCCCGTCTGTGACACCATCGGCGAGGATACCCTCAAGTGGGGCGGCCTTGCTGCCGATGCCACTCTGAAGAAGGGCATCACCCTGTTCCCCAGAATCGATGTTGACAAGGAGATCGCCGAGCTGGACGAGCTGATGGCAGCCCAGAAGCCTGCCGAGCCCGAGAAGCCCGAGATCCTGCCCATCGCCGATCCCATCACCATCGACGATTTCTGTGCAGTCGATCTGCGCGTGGCAAAGATCGTCGATGCCGAGCCGGTCAAGAAGTCCAAGAAGCTGCTCAAGCTCACTCTGGACGATGGAACCGGCGAGCCTCGCACCGTCGCCAGCGGCATCGCCCTCTGGTACAAGCCCGAGGAGATCAAGGGTCGCAGCGTCATTCTGGTTGCCAACCTCAAGCCTGCCAAGCTGTGCGGCGTTGAGAGCTTCGGCATGATCCTCGCTGCCGACAAGCCCGGCGAGGACGGCTGTCAGGTCGTGTTCGTTGACGGCATGACCCCCGGCGCAAAGATTCACTGATCAATCAAAAACGGGTAACCGCGGAATATCTGCGGTTACCCGTTTTTGCTATTTTCAGCAGTGCAGGTCAACTCGGTTGAAAATCTGCGTGAGTGCATGACAGTTGTTGAATTAACACTACATACGAGATATAATTGTATCGAATAATGGCGGTAAATGTACATCGCAAAAATATGGAGGTTCACTATGGAAAATAAAACAACCGATCAGCGAGTGCTCGATTATATAAAAATGCTGGATGAGGAAAAGCGCAGACTGTATGTTGAGAAAAAGCGGAAAGATCTGATCGATTTGGGAATGTTTGAGAAAGTGTACGGGTTAGAAGGATGCGACCCTTCGGAGTACCCGCGCACGGAAACCGACGCGCAGACGGGTCGGACTGTACGCTACAAGATGGTTCCGGTGGAGGTGAGCGATGAGGACTACGAGCAACTACTAAAGAAGACCGAAGAACTGGGAATGCTGGACAAACCAAAAGAAACATCCGGTATACACAACTCGCAAACAATCGGAGCAACAATAAAAAAGATTTCGGAAGTCTTGTTCGTTATCTCATTGATTGCTGTAGCATTGATTATCACTTTTGTTGCGCTTACGATAAAAGACCTGACGGTCGCACTCATAATCGTTCTTGTTGCAGGACTGTTCGGCTTTTCCGAGTGGGTGCTCTCCAGCTTCCTTTATGGTTATGGTGAGCTAATAGAGCGCGTATCAAGCATAGACAGAAAGCTAAAGTAGCTGTCTGCGAGTATCAGTTCTTCTGAATCAGCAGGAAAGCGTGCGCAGATGCAGTGACATATATGCTGAAGAACAATGAGTTGTAATGAAAATTAATGAAACAACCGCCTGCGCTGTCCCTGTGACGGCGCGGGCGGTTGTTGTATTTGTCTTGGATGTACGGTATTGCCGGGAATCACAGCTCACTCTCAAATTCCCGACCCAGCTCAAGGGAGTATACCCATTCCACACGATCGCCCGACTGCAGCTCATAGCTGCCGCAGCCCACGGAGGGGGAGCGTCCGTTGACCAGATATACCCATCCGGACAGCGGACCGAAGTCCTGTTCCCGGATGTGAGCGATGCCCTGAATGTAGGAGCCGGTGTCGCTTTCCACGGATAGCCCGTAAGCCTGCGCGCACTGTATCAGCAGATCGTATACCGTCTCGCCTTCGCGCAGTGCCAGCTCGGTGGGCGGAAGAATGATGCCGTCCTCGGGGATGTGATCGGCGGTGCGGTCGGCGATTTCCGAGCAGTCGATGGAGAAGGTGACCGTGCCGATGGCGTCCGGCTTGCTGTGCTGCGTGCCGTAGTAGCTGTCGGAGGTTCGGATGTCGGCAAAGAATACCACCGCGGCAAGGGCAAGGGTGACCGCCCCCACCACGCCGAGATTCTTCACGCCCCGTCTGCCGCTGAACCACAGATACGCGCACACTCCTGCGCCTGCGGCAATGATCACTCCGCAGAGTATCAAGCGGATGTCAGCGCCGCCGCTGCTTTCGGAGGGCGTTTCCTCCGTTACGGGAGGCGCGTAGGGGACGTAGACGATGCCCTCGGGAGTGCAGTCGGGCTGATCGTCCAGAACGAACAGTCCGCTGGCGCCGCGCTCCATGCGTCCGATGGCAGTCAGCGCGCACATAGCCTGATCGGTGGCGATGGAGCTGTATTCGCCGTCGGGGACGTGGGCAAAACTGCCGTCGGGCAGTCTGCCGCTCAGCAGCGCGTCATAGAGCGAGCCGCCGTCCTTGATGAATCGCTCGTCGGTGCGGCAGTCGATGCCCAGAGCCGACAGCGCGATGATGACCTGCGCCGCGCTCTCGGTGTTTTCCTCACCGAAGCTGGCAAATCCGCCGCTCTCGCGCTGACGCTCCGACAGCAGTGCCACGGCATTATCCACCGCGGCGGCGACGTTATCATTCCCGGCACAGAAGGCGGCGAGGGACTGAATCACCATGGCGGTGACGTCCACGTCGGAATTCTCACCGTAGAGTGCCCAGCCGCCGTCGGGGAGCTGAGCGGAAAGGATATCGTCGATGACCGCGTCGGCGGAGATATCGGAGGACTGACCGCCGTTGCTCAGCAGATGCAGCCCATAGACGCTGCTCATGATGCCCATCTGCCCGATGGAGTCGGACGGCACCGCGTCTATGTAGCCGCTGTCGCAGCCTGCCGCCATCAGCGTGAAGGCGTACTTCTGACGGGTGGGCGCCGAGGGGACGGAGTTATTGTTCAGATAGCCTATCAGCGCGGCGTTGTAGTCAGTGAAATCATACTGCTGCCCCGACTGGGCAAGGGCGAGAATAATGTTCTCGCCGCCGGTGCCTGCGGAGTCGGCAAGGGTGCCGTCGATGTATGTCTGCAGATCGGCAGCTCCGCTTTCGCCAAGGCGGAAGTCGACGATGCCATCCAGAACCTGCTGCCATTCGGGCTGTTCCGAGGCGGCAAATACCGGCGATATGCCGCAGAAGCATATCGCCAGCAGACAGCACACAGCCGCAAAAAGCCGCTTACTGCTCATCTTTTTTTCGATTCCTGCCGATCAGGATAAAGGAGCTGACCGCCAGCAGGAGAATGGCTGCGATGGCGGAGATCTGTGCGGAGGACATACCGCCGTCCACCTGTGCCACGCATACAGGCGGCACCAGCACGGCGCTGTCGGATGCGGCGGTGATGACCACCTGACCGTCGCCGGAGAGGGTGACGCAAGCCTTGCCCTGAGCGTCGGTGACCACGCCGCTGTCTTTGCCGTCAATGAGGATCTTCGCGCCCTCAACGGGAACGGTGACAGGATTCCACTCGGCGTCGAAGGATGCGCCGGAGAGGGTGAGGGTGACCTCGTCGCCCTCCTCCGCCTCGATCTGACACTTGTCAAAATAGGTGTACATATCCGACCATGCAGTCAGGTCGGCAAAGGCGTAGGCGTAGATGCGGTCGCCGTCCTCGATGGGATCGGAAAGGCTCAGGGGCGATGCGTCGTTGATGTAGTAGCCGTAGCTGCCGCCGTTTTCCACGCCCCACAGCTTGTTGAGAGAGAGACCGAACTCGGTGGCAGCGGAAGCATAGCCTGCCGCTGCGCCGCCGTCGAAGTATTTATCGTGGGCAGAGAAAAGGGCGTCGTTGATGGTCAGCTGTCCGTCGTCGTCGCAGTCAGCAACCGTGACCTTCTCCCAAGCCAGCTCAACGCCGTTGTCGGAATTGCCGTCGGAGATGGACACCAGTACCTCCGAGCCCTCGGCGGAGACCGGCAGGGCGAAGATGCCCACCAGCAGCGCAAGCACTGTCATAACTGCGAATATTCTTGTCTTTTTCATAATTGTATCCTCCTGTAGTTTTATCAGCCTGCAAACTGTTCAGGCTAAACACGACCCCATTCCGCCGCGCGCTGCGGAATGGAGATGATGCCAATTGATATAAAATCCTCCCTTGCAGCGGCGGAAACGCAATAAAAAATCTCCGTCGCTCACTGAACGACGAAGACACAACAAAACAAAGCCGATCCGGTTGCGCCGGATAAGCCATTGTCCGGTCGCACCCTTCCCGTTCTCACTCGAACTCTTGCCCAAAGGCGGTTTTTTACCGGCACGCACGCGGTGAGCAACCCGACTTATGGGAAAGACACTTGCCTCCCAATTACGGTAATGGCTGTTGCGACGGAATTTCACCGAACTTCCCTCACTCGGTATTCGCCTGCGGACAACGTCCGCGCTTACGGATACCATCACGGCGCTTATTCATTTGTGGATTTGATTGTAGCAGAGGGGACGGCGGTTGTCAAGCGTCGGATTCTGCGATTCCGGCTGACGATTGCAGCGGATACACCGTCCGACCATCGACAGAATATGGCTCAGCGCACGCCTGTCTGTATAAAGGCGATCAGCTCCTCAACATCGTCGAAATCATCATAATCTCCGTTGATGCCCTCACGATGATACACCACGCCGCGCTGTTCGTTTCGCTCAAGACAGTCGAGCAGCTGTTCTTCGCCATACCTTTTCGCGAACAGACTGAAGGCATAGGCTTTGATCCTGCCCAGCAGACCTTTTGTGCAATCCTCGGGACATTCATAGCAATGGGCGACGCCTTTTTCCAGTGAGCATTTCTTGTTCTCGCACCGGTCGTTGTCGGGACATTCTCCCGAATTGCAGCCGCCGCAGACGGCGTTTTCGGAACACAGACAGCAGGCAAGTCCGCATCGCGCGATTCCCAGTTCTCTTTTCATGATTCCCTCCGAAAAACATCCTGATAAAGCAAGCAGCGACAACGGATGCTGTCGCTGCGGTCACGGTCTGAAATTATGCCGGGGGACGGCTTTGCGCAAGATCAGAAATCATCCTCGCCGCCCACACGCCGCTGTATCGCCGCGCGTATCTCGCCGGGATAATACCCGTAGCGCAGGAGGTTGTTCATGGCGCGGCGCACGCCCGTCTGGGTGTTCAGCTCCCTGCCTATACGCCCATCCAGCAGCTCGTCCAGAGCCTCAGCAGGGTCGGGACGGTACTGCTCGGCGGCGATTTCCGCCTGCTCGCGGTCAAGTCCCTTGCTGATCATTTCCATGACCACCCGACGGTGACCAAAGTGCTTGTCCCGATAGAGATATTCAGCCAGCATACCGGCGTAACGGGTGTCGTTTATGAACCCCAGCTGTTCCATTTCGTCGGCGACCTGCGAGGCTGTTTCGCGGTCGCAGTCCCCTCGGGTGAGCAGCTGGATCAGTCCGCCGCGGCACAGCTCCCTGCGTCCGATGGCGTACAGCGCCTTCTGACGGGCGGCTTTGTATGCCGAACGGGAGGCAAGCTCCGTAAGCAGGGCTTCGTCCACCTCGTCCCCCGGCTCAAGACCGGCGAGCTCAAAGGTGTCTGCGTCCAGCGTGACGGTCAGCTCGCCGTCGCAGTCAATGATATATTTCCGCTTTTCACGGGAGATGCTCGTGATGGTCAGCATCAGAAGTCTTCGGCGTCGATGTCAATGCCGGAGGAGGGGATGGAGGGGGCTTTCTTGCTGTCCCCGTCGTCACCCAGCAGGAAATCCAGAGGCTCGTCGTCGTCCAGGATCACAGAGGATTTCTTGGAGCCGTCGGGCTTGTTGATGCTGTTGAGGGTATCACTTCCGGCGCGGACCTTGGCTTCGATCTCCGCCATAAGCTCGGGCTGGCTTTCGATGATGGCGCGCACGGCGTCGCGGCCCTGACCCAGACGGGCGTCGTTGTAATAGTACCACGCGCCGCTCTTTTTGACCACGTCCAGCTTGACGGCGGCGTCAAGGATCTCGCTGGTCTTGCTGATGCCCTTGCCGTAGATGATGTCAAAGGTCGCCTCGCGGAAGGGAGGAGCCATCTTGTTCTTGACTACCTTTGCCTTGGTGCGTGCGCCGATGATCTCCGCACCCTGCTTGATGGGCTCAACCTTGCGCACGTCGATGCGCACCGAGCTGTAGAACTTGAGGGCGCGTCCGCCGGTGGTGACCTCGGGGTTTCCGTACATGACGCCGATCTTTTCGCGCAGCTGGTTGATGAAGATGGCGATGCACTTGGTCTTGCCGATGACCGAGGTCAGCTTGCGCAGAGCCTGACTCATCAGACGAGCCTGCTGACCGACCACCGAGTCGCCCATGGATTTCTCCACTTCCGCCTTGGGAACAAGGGCGGCGACCGAGTCGATGACGATCATATCCAGCGCGCCTGAGCGCACGAGGGATTCGGTGATCTCCAGAGCCTCCTCGCCGGTGTCCGGCTGAGAGACCAGCAGGGAGTCGATATCGACGCCCAGCGCGGCGGCATAGTAGGGGTCGAGGGCGTGCTCAACGTCGATGAACGCCACCTCGCCGCCCAGCTTCTGCGCCTCGGCGATGCAGTGCAGGGCAAGGGTGGTCTTACCGGAGGATTCCGGACCGTACACCTCCACCACGCGTCCGCGGGGCAGTCCGCCGATGCCCAGAGCGATGTCCAGACCCAGCGAGCCGGTGGAGATGGCCTCCACGTTGAGGGCCGATTCCTGACCCAGACGCATGACGGCACCCTTGCCGAAATTCTTTTCAATGGATGCCAGCGCGGTTTCCAGAGCTTTTTTCTTATCCGCCATAATATCCTCCGTATCAGTGTCCCGAACGCGGTCCGGAACACATATTTTCGTTACGCCATCATTATATATATGTCAGAGAGGCATTGCAACCGTTTTTCGGAAAAACGATGCTCGTTACGACTGTTTAGTCCCAACAATCGCCCTGAGTTTGCCCGAAAAATCCCGTTTTGCACCAATTTCGCCCCATTCGAGGCGAACAATCATTCGCTCAACGTCGTCAAACTGCCCCTCGCCCAGCTCAAAGCACAGCACCCCTCCGGGACACACAGCGTCCCTCCACAGCTCGGAGATGGCGCGATAGAAATCCAGCCCGTCAGCGCCGCCGTCCAGAGCCATGGAAGGCTCCTGACGCACCTCACGGGCAAGACCGGCGATGTCCGCCGCAGGTATATAGGGAGGGTTTGATAGGATGCCGTCAAAGCTGCCGGGCAGGATGCCCATAGCGGCAGGTCCTGCCAGCACGTCGCCCTGCACCACGGTCACCCGTCCGCCGCCGTATCGCTCCACATTGGCACGCAGATAGGGGAGAGCCTCGTCGGACAGCTCCACGCAGGTCACCAGAGCATCGGGGAGACGGCGCGCGGCTGCAAGTCCCACAGCACCCGTGCCTGCGCACAGGTCGAGGATGCGCAGCGGCCGGTCATCGGTTCGGTCGGCGGCAATGGCGGCAAGGCGCTCACAGCCCAGCTCCACCAGCGCAAGGGTATCCTCACGGGGGACAAGCACGCCCTCACCCACCTTCAGTTCCATGCGGTCGAACTCCCAGCTGCCCAGAATGTACTGGAGGGGACGATGCTCACGCTGGCTCAGAGCGCAGAGGAAGGCTTCGGCGGTATCCTGGGGAACGGGTTCCTGTTCGCGCATGAGCAGCGCCATGCGGTCGCCTGCGCCGAGGAAATGCGCGCACAGCAGCATCGCCTCGGTCTGGGGAACGTCCGAAAGGGCGGCAAGCTCGCGCTTTGCCGCCCTGTAGAGTTCACCGATGTTCCATTGTCTGTGTCCGGTGTTATTCATATCGGATGGGGTTACTTCATGTCCTCGCCATCTTCCGGAATGACCGGCTTGAGGGCGGCGATGGCACATTCGATCTGGTCGTCGTCCGGCTCACGGGTGGAGATGCGCTGCATCCACAGACCGGGAGCGGAGATGATACGGGTGAGGATGTTGTCGTGCTTGCCTGCGAACTTGAGCAGCTCGTAGCCTACGCCCATGATGGCAGGGATGAGCGCCACCTTGATGAGGGGACGGATCCACATATTTTCATCGTATTCGCTGGGCAGCAGGGCGGTGATGACGATACCGGCAGCGATGCCCACCAGCAGCATGAGAATGATGAAGCTGGTGCCGCAGCGGGGGTGGAAGCGCTTGTACTTGCGCACGTTTTCCACCGTCAGCTCCTCGCCTGCTTCGTAGCAGAAGATGCACTTGTGCTCGGCGCCGTGATACTGGAAAAGGCGCTTGATGTCCTTCATGCCGGAGATGAGAACCATGTAAGTCATGAAGATGATGAGCTTGAGAACGCCCTCGATGACCGACTTCCAGACCTTGGAGTCGCGCAGAACGGCGGCGTACTCCTCGGGGAGCACATACAGCAGACCGTTGTATACCCAAGTGGGCAGGAAGAAGAACAGCAGAATGGCAAGACCGAAGCCCAGCACGGTGGCAATGGCGCCGAAGAAGCCCATGCCGCTGTCGGAATTCTTCTTCTCATCCTTCTTGCTGTTTTTCTCAGCTTTCTTCTCGGCTTTGCTCTTGTTTTCCTTTGATTTCGCTTTTTTGCCTTCTTTTTCAGTGGCGATTGCAGCGACAGATTCGGCAGCTTTTTCAGCTTCCCCGACGACCTCGGCGGCTTCCTCGGCTGCGGCTTCGGCAGTCTCTCCGACTACCTCGGCGGCTTCCTCGGCTGCGGCTTCGGCAGTCTCTCCGGCGACCTCGGCTGCTTCCTCGGCAGCGGCCGCCTTTTCCTCGTCCTCAATGACGAAGTCGGCAGAACGCATGAGCGCCTTGGTGCCCATGGTCATGGACTGCACAAAGCCCACCAGTCCGCGGATGAGGGGGATCTTGTTCCAGATGGTGGTGCGGCTCATCTTCACATCCTCGGTGGTGATGGAGCCGTCCATGCGGCGCACGCACATGACCGCGCGATGGGGACCGCGCATCATTATTCCTTCCATCAGAGCCTGTCCGCCGATGGATGTATATTTCTTCTTGGCTTTTTTCTCTTTCTTTGCCATAGTTCCTCCGGCAGCTTCGCTGATTGGCCTGCCGCGGCGATAAGAGCGTCAGAGCCCGAAGCTGTATTATGTAAGTATACCGCAGCCGGGGCGCGGTGTCAACGCCGCGGGGCGGGTTTTGCCTTCGTTTAAGCGAAAATCACAGGATATTCACCAAAAAACGCTGGCAGTGTTGTGTCGGAGAGCGGACATATTCCTGTCCTCAGATGCCTTGATATGATAAAGGAAATATGATACAATTCGACTATCGTAACTGCGTCGGCAAGAGAGGTATGCGCAGGAAAAGGGAGGGATATCTGTGGGACTCAAGGCATATGATGGGGACAAGCCCTATGTTTTTGCAAGTTATTGCCACGACGATAAAAAACGCGTGCTTCCGATCATTGGCAGTCTGCTGGAGGAAGGATACCGTGTATGGTACGACGGAGCGATCCCGCCTACTGCGGAGTGGCGCAAAGTCATTAACCACCACATCCAGGACTGCGCTGTGTTTATGGTTTTCGTTACCCGCGCATCCATGGAGAGCGCTGAAGTTGTCAAGGAGTGCAATTATGCCATCAATCTTCACAAGAAGCTCCATATAATCTACCTTGAAGATGTTCCCGATTCCAGA
The DNA here is from genome assembly GCA_015065795.1 of Oscillospiraceae bacterium. Classification (GTDB taxonomy): domain Bacteria; phylum Bacillota; class Clostridia; order Oscillospirales; family Acutalibacteraceae; genus SIG598. Next base: position 10,184 of record SVPO01000067.1, read on the forward strand.
CTTGACAAGGGCATTGCAGCCGATTTTTCCATCTGCGAACGGGTGAACTGCAGCCGCGGCGACAGGGAGCAGTTTGCGGTCAGGATCAGACAGCCGATAGAGGAGCTCAGAGATTTTCCGAAGCCGAGCGCCGCGTCGCGTGAGGTTCATTATGCCGAGGATGCAAGACCGGAGCCTGAGAATCGTCCTGGGATAAAAATCGAATCGGAGAAAGCCAAATGGGTCTGGGAAACCAATGCCGCGAACAGCTCTCGCGGTGTGCTGGGCGTGGGCGATACCATCGAACTGGGCAGATATCCTCAGTTCGGCAGTGAGCCTGTGCCAATATGCTGGCGTGTTATCAGCATCGAAAAGGGTCTGGCACTGGTGGTTTCCGAACTGGCGCTTGACAGTGTTTCTCTTTCGGAGGGTACCGACCTTTCCGATTGGGCAAATTCTCCCATACGCAAATGGCTCAACGGCGGCTTTCTTGCTGTCGCGTTTACCGCTGCGGAGCAGAATCTGCTGCAGAAGGTCCGCCTGAACAACCCCGGCGGCGAGGCTACAGAGGACAGAGTTTTCTGTCTGACTGCGGACGGCGTTAAAAAGACAATGGGGCTTGCTCCTGTGAGAAAATGTTCGGCGACCAGATATGCCCTTGGAGGCAGGAGACATTCAAAGCCGTGCTGCTGGTGGCTGCGCACACCCGGAAAGACTGCCGGCTCGGCTGTTTATGTGACAAAATTCGGTAAAATTGCGTTTAAAGGAGCCGCGGCTCCCGGAGAGCGCGTGTTTGTGCGTCCTGCGTTGTATGTCAGGCCGTAACGACGAAGGACAGCAGTGCGGACGCTCCGGATCAGTTTATGCTGCCGACAGCAATTATGACACCCGTTCATCTTGACGCGCGCGTGCGCAATATGTTAGTATAAACAAACCGACAGCAGTTACAAACAACAATCCCAAAGAAATCAGGAGTGATAATCTTGAATAAAAATTCTGTCGCAGAAGCTGCGGTCAACGCGGACGCCACCATATCCCCCGTTGATCTTCCCGACAGCACCGGGCGCTGGATCAAGAGAATGATCTACGGCGCGCTGGTGGGCGTGGGAGCCATTCTTCCCGGCGTTTCCGGCGGAGCCTTCTGTGCCGCTTTCGGCATATATCGTCCGCTGATGGATTTTGTCGCCCATCCCGGCCGCAAGTTCAAAAAGAACATCATGTTCTTCCTGCCCTTCCTCATCGGCTGCGCGTTGGGCTTTGTGCTGCTGGCAGGTCTCGTGGGCTGGCTGCTGAAGATCGATGTCATCCGTCCTATCGTTATCGCATTCTTCATCGGCTGCATCGCCGGCACCATGCCTTCCCTGTATCAGGAGGCAAACGGACGCCAGTGGAAGCCGCTGCACTACATCATTCTCCTTGTCTCCACTCTGCTGGCAGGCTGGGGTCTTGTGTCCATGGACAAGGTCAGCGATATGCAGGCGCTCATCGCCGATCCCAGATCACTGTCTTATGTGATAACCTGGGTGGTGTGCGGTGCCATCTTCGTGCTGGGCTTCATCATGCCCGGCATGAGCCCCTCCTCCATCATCATGTACGCAGGTCTCTATGAGCCGATGACCGACGGCATCGGCAGCATGAACATGAGTATCCTGCTGCCCTTCCTGCTGGGCTGCGCCCTGTGTGTCATTCTGCTGTCCAAGCTGGTCTCCATGCTGTTCAACAAGGCAGGCCGCACCATGTTCGCCATCATCATCGGCGTGGTCATCGCTTCCTCCGCTCTCGTGGCGTATGATGAGGTTGTCAGGATGATCAACAGTGACAGTTATGTGTCTCCTGCCTGTATTGCGTCTGCCGGTGCCGTTGTTGCGTCTCCTGCATTTGCAGAATACAAGGAGCTTATCAGCCCCGTTGAAAGCGGTTCCTTTGTGATTACCTGCATCGGATCCATCGCCGCTGTTATCGTCGGTACGGTGGTAGTCCTGCTGCTTGCCAAGCTGGATCCGCGTCAGGATGAGGGAGCCCCCGAAGCAGTTGCTGCCTCCGCAGCTCTTTCCGAGCCGGTTGAGACGGTCACCGGGACTGCCGAAACCGCCGCTGAAGTCGTCGAAGAAGCCGCCGAAGCAGCTCAGGCAACCGCAGAGGCTGTCATCGGGGAAACCGTCGAACAGTAAGAAAACGACCGACATTTTTCAGATACACAGATGTCTAAGGAATTTACACCGAAATTTTTCAATCGTGAGCTGAGCTGGCTGGACTTCAATCGTCGCGTGCTGGCTCAGACGGCCGGAAGCGCACCGCTGTTCGAGCGGCTGCGCTTTCTTGCCATAACCGCGTCCAATCTTGACGAATTCTTCATGATACGGGTGCCCTCGGTGCTGCGCGCCGGAAAGAAGCACCCCGACCGCGCCGATATCGCCGGACTGCTGCCCTCGGAGCAGCTGACCGCCATCAGCCGCAGCGTGTCCGCGCTGTACGGCGAGATGTCGGCTGCCTTTGATCAGCTGTCGGCGCAGTGCGCGGCGATGGGTATACGCCTTGTCCGCGACCCTGCCGACCTGACTGCCGAACAGGCGGAGTTCTGCGACGGATTCTGCAAAAGCCGCCTGAGCGATGTAACACCCGTGGTGTTCAGCCGCCGTACCGAATACCCGTTCCTCCCCGGACGCACGCTGTGGATGGGCGCGGTGCTCAAATGGAAATCGGGCGACACCCGTTTCGGCGCGGTGGCGCTGCCCCCGTCGGTCGAACGCGTGGTGAAGCTGCCCGGAGAGGATGGCGCGATGATCCTCGCGGAGGATATCCTCCGCCGTCACATGGGCGATATCTTCCCTGACTACGAGGTGCTGTCCTGCGGATGCTTCCGTGTCATCCGCGACGCTGACGTGGACATGGACGAGGAGGAGCCGGGAGCTCTTGCCGACACCGTGCGGCGGATGCTGCCCCTGCGCTCCAAGGGTCAGGCAGTGCGCCTCGAGGCAGAAAAGGGCATGGACAAGCGCCTTGTGCGCCTCCTGCAGCGGGTGAGCGGAGCGCCGGAGGAGCTGGTGTTCCGCAGCGAAGCACCCCTTGACCTGACCTTCATCGAAAAGGAAATATACCCGCTGAGCGTGGGAGATATACACCGCTACGCCCCCTTT